>SLNJ01000140.1 GCA_007133065.1 Opitutales bacterium | reverse complement strand
TGAGGCGGCACAGAGCAAGGCGCTCGCCTCGTAGGCCAACCCGGCGCGTGAGGGCACGCGCCCTCCGAAACGGGAACGAGCTCCTTGCGGAGGCAGGGTGCCCCCACCCTGCGGATTTCCCGGCCGGTCCGATCTCACCAACACCAACCCGCCTGCTGGTTTCCATTGGACTTCTCAACCCCCTTCCTATACTTCCTAATCCAAGTGAGATGCATGACACGTCCAGCAAGCGAGGAACCGCCACATGAGCGAACTGCAGAATCAGGTTGCGATTATTACGGGTGCGACGAGCGGGATCGGCCGAAGCGTGGCCCGGGAACTTGGGGGCGCGGGTATGCGGCTCGTTCTTACAGGACGCCGCGAGGAGCGCCTCCGGGAACTGGCCACAGACCTCGACGCGTGCGAGACGATAGCCGGAGACATCACCGAACCATCGTTCCCCGGCCGGCTGCTCAACGCGGCAATCGACCGGTTTGGTCGATGCGATGCGGTGTTCAACAATGCCGGCGTGATGCACACGGCGAGCATCGAGGAGACCGACATCGAGGTGATGGCCCGGATGGTTCGGATCAACGTCGAGGCGATGGTGCGGGTGGCCTACACGGCCCTGAAGCATTTTCGAACACAGGGCAGCGGACACCTGGTTAACGTCTCGAGTATCCTCGGCACCAAGGTGCGTCCGACCGCCGGCGTCTACGCCGCGACCAAATATGCGGTCGAGGCGCTCTCGGAAGCGCTGCGGATGGAGGTGGCCAAGAGCGCCGTGAAGGTGAGCACGATCGAACCGGGGCTGGTTGCGACAGAGTTGCAGGACCATTTCGAAGTGCACCCGGCCAAGGCATTCGGCATCGAGCAACCGCTCAAACCCGAAGACATCGCGCGGTGCGTGCGGTTCATGCTCGAACAGCCCGCGCATGTTCGCATCCCGGTCATGATGGTTCTGCCCGGCGAGCAGCCATTGTGAAGGGCCGCAACCGCGCGTAGGCCCCCAGGCTGGAAGGGCCATAGCGAGCGCACCAGTTCGTCGACGCGTCCCCATCCCGCAGGGAAAGGGAGATACGAGAACTTGCCCCAAAGATCCCGCACCAGCCGCGACAGCGATTCACGTCGGTCGGGATCCATTCAGTTACCTGAAAACCGGTATTCCAGACACATCCCCGCCTGATCGTCAGGTGTCCCCAATCCGCCTCCGATCGACCTGACCTGTCGACAGCCGCGCCGCAGGCGGGCGAATCACCCGCCTTTCGAGTTGCGTTGTGCGCTCCGCGCCGCAATACCGTGTCCCATGGAAACGGCAATTCATCCGTCACGGGAGCACCCGAGGTATTGGAGTGTGAACGGTGCGACCACGCTGCTCGTCGGGGGCTCGCGCGAGGACAATCTCTTTCAGATCGATGGTCTGGAGGAGCATCTGGACAGGCTCGCCGCCGCGGGAGGGAACTACATCCGGAATACGATGAGCGACCGGGACGAGGGCGACGTGTACCCGTTCGCTCAGATCACGGACGGTCCGGATGCCGGCAAGTACGACCTCGAGCAGTGGAATCCGGAGTATTGGAACCGATTCGCTCGGTTGCTCAAACTGTGCCGCGACCGGGAGATCATCGTTCAGATCGAGGTGTGGGACCGATTCGATGTCTCCTGCGAACCATACGAGAGAAGCCCGTGGAATCCCGCCAACAATGTGAACTACGACCCGGCATCGTCGGGCCTCGCAACGGAGTACGCCGCCCACCCGTCGCGCAACGAGCAGCCCTTCTTTCACACAGTCCCGTCCATGGATGACAACCAGACCGTGTGTCGTTACCAGGAGCGCTTCGTCGACAAGCTGCTCTCGATCAGCCTCGAGTACCCGAACGTTCTCTACTGCATGAACAATGAGACGCACGAGGATCCGGCGGGGGGAAAGTACTGGATGGAGCATATCCGGAAGCGGGCCCGCGAGGCGGGAGTCAATGTCTGGGCGACCGATATGTTCGACGGGCCGTGGGAGCGCTCGATCCCGCCCGCGGTCATCGACCAGTTCCGCAATCCCGCGACCTACCCGTTCATCGATGTCTCGCAGATCAACGCCTGGCGGTGCACGACGCTCCAGCACCGCAAAAACCTCCGGGAGCTTGCGGAACTGAACCGGGATCCGGTGCGCCCGCTCAACTGCACCAAGGTGTACAATTCGGATACCCTGCACGATCAATCGGCGCCGCGCCACACCGACCGGGACGGAATCACCGCGTTCTGGCTGAACCTGCTGGGCGGGATCGCGGCGGTGCGCTTTCACCGGCCGCCTCACGGTCTCGGGTTGTCCGACAAGGCGGTCGCCTCGATCCGGGCGGCCCGGCTGGTCGAGGAGTACGTCCGCTTCTGGGACCTCGCTTTTGAATTCGACTGGACCGGCGGACGCGCGCCGGACGAAGCGTTTCTCTCGCGCGCCGAGCAGGGCGTCAGCCTCGTCCTGCTGCCGAAGGGCGGACGGTTCACCGCGGGATCGCCGATCCCCGCGGGCGGCTGCGAAATCCGGTTCCTGGATATCGTCGCCGGCGCGTGGCAGCCGGCCCGGACGCGCGAGCTGAGCGAAGACACAGTCGTGGAGGCCCCGGATGACGGGATCTGGCTGGCGATGATCTGTCCGGTCCGGCCATAGGTTGACCGTTTGGCACCGTGCAACGGGCAACCGGCAGCTCAGTTGCGCCTGCGCCGCCGTTCTATGTTGCTTGAGCGGTGTCGCACGTCTGCCTGGATGCCCGTCCATTCTGGAGGGCGCGTGCTCTCCCACGCGCCGTAGCGGGGAAATCCGAGCAGCAGCCTGAAATCCCCAGGGTGAGGGCACCCTGCCTCCACAGGCGCACCCCCGACACTTGACCCGCGCACCCCTCTCCGCCATCAACGACGGGATGTCCATCCCCCAATCACAATTCTCGATCTCGGACAAAGCCTTCAACGGCGGTGCGATCGCCGACAATCTTCAGGCCCTGCGCGCGGCGGGGTTCACCCACCTGCACTTCAGCCACAAGTGGCGCACCGCCGACTGGATGACTCCCGAGGAAATCGACCAGTGGCAGCACGATCTGCAGGCGAGCGGCATCGCGGTCCTCGATGTGCATGGATGCCACGTCAGCGGTGTGGAGCTCTGGGACGAGGATCCCGAAGCCCGCTCAGGTGCGATCGACTTCTTCCGGCACCGCCTCGCGGTCACGAAACGCCTCGGCGGCGATGCAATGGTTTACCACGTTCCGTGCCACGTCGAACCGACACCGCAGCTGCTCGACCGTTTCATCGACTCTCTCGCACGCCTCGAAGCGACCGTGCGCGACCTCGGGCTCGTCGTCGCCCTCGAGAATCACTATCTCCTCGAAAACGACCGGCGCGCCTTCACCGCCGCCTTCGAACGCTTCGATGCCGATTACATCACGTTCACACTCGACCCCGGACACGCGATGATTTCGGGGAACCTCGGCTGGCTCCTCGCCAACTGCCGTGAACGCCTGCGCATCCTCCACCTCAACGACAACGACGGGACGGGCGACCACCACTGGAACCCATTCGCTTCCGACGGCGCCGTCGATTGGGACGAGATCATCAAGGCTATCGCCGACAGTCCCTACCGGAAGCCGATCCAGCTCGAAGTCAACTGGAGACCAAAGATCCACGGTCCCCACGAGACCTTTCTTCGCGATGCCCAAACCGTCGCCCGACGCATCGCCGCGGACGTCGCCGGTCAAATCCTCCAAGTCGAACCGGACAGCGTGGGAACGGGCAAGAGCACGGTTGGATGAGGAGCACAACGCAACGGAGGCAGGGTGCCCCCACCCTGCGGATGCACCTGCCGTTTCGATCTCGCCAGCACGGACCCGGCGCGTGAGGGCACGCGCCCTCCGAAACGGGAATCGACAACTGTCGAACACCGCACCAAACTTGATTTTCGCGACAAACAGGATTCGATCACCGATACCGACCGATATGCCAACCGTGCGTGCGCGCGGTTTCTATCCCGGCAACCGTCAATTGCACCGCAGACCACCCGATGCAACATCGTGATGGAACGGCGCTTCAAACCCGAACAACACCCACAGGACAACCCGCGACCGCCTTCGACGGTCTGACCCTTCAGGAACGCCCGGGGCTCCGGCGGAGCCGCCCTGCCACATAAAGACGCCACCCGAGAAGGCCCATGTTCCGACGCGATTCGCTCGATTCGAAACGGTTCAGTAACCGTCGCCGGTGCTCTGAAATGCACCGCGATCGAACGCCGCGGCAGTCGGACGGGCGTGGGAGCTGCGGTGGATGCCATACTGGCGGTCGACCGGGTGACCCTCGATCTGCGGATCGATTCCCGACCCGCGGGCGGGGGAGTCCTCGGATAGGCGGAAGTCCTGTCCGCCGGTGTCGATGAAACCCGGATCCTCACCTGAAATGTTGCCGCCTTTATCGTGGACACCCGGGGCTCCGTGCGAGGCGATCCAACCTTGTTTGATCCAGTTGTGTCGCATGTTGATGGTCCCGGCATCGTTGCTGATTGCCAGGCTGTTGCCGGGAGCGGTCACGTACACGATGTTGTTGATCATCTCGCACCTCTCGCCATTCGAAGAGAGGCGAAGGAGGGTCGTGCCGTCGGTGCGCGTCGAGACGATCGTGTTGTTGAAGAAGTAGAGCGTGCCTTTTCGATATCGCTCCTCGTTTCCCGAGTCGCCGCCGTAGTGAACGATTTGCGGATTACCCTGGCCTTCTCCTTCGATCAGGATGTTGCCGTAGACGTAGGTTGTGCGGTATGCCGGGTCGTCATGAAGTGTTCCGCTGTCTACAAGATCAAGTTGACGGTTCCCATCCTCGATCCAGTTGTAGCGGATCACTGAACCCGCGGAACGGTCCTTCAGGTTGTTGCCGAGACAGCCGTCGCGCAGGCGGCCCATGTGGTTGAACTGGTAGACGATCCCGCGCGCCTCGGTGTATGTGTTGTGTTGGTAGATGCTCCCTTCGATCCCATTGCCGTAGATGTGACAGTGCTCGATCACGATGTCGCTCGAATCGCGGGCGATCATCAAGCCGTTCCCATGGTCGTGCAGAACGCAATTGCGGATGGTGATATGCTCGCCTTTCTCGATGAAGATCCCGGCGGCGTTTGTTCGATAGTCTGTGAGGCCTGCGCGGCCGGTGAACGTGTATGGCGGGCGGGCGCTGCGGATCTCCAGATTCTCAATCAGAATATGCGCCGGCATCGTATCCGCCGGTATATTGGCGCCGCCCACCTTGATCACGCTGCGATCTTCATTCCAGTAGTTCAGCTGCGGCCGGGTTGTGGCGTCGCGCCCATCGATTATTGGAAGGCTTCCATCCGGCCCGGGGATGCCGCGGACGATGATCGGCCGGTCGTGTTCCCCCCGGGCGCCCAAGACCCATTTCTCGCGATACGGCTCCGGGCGCCAGTGAATCTGCACGATGTCGCCCGGCCCCAGGCTTTCCCAAGGGATCGCACCGATCGTAGCGTAATCCTCTCCCGGGCCGACGTTCATTAACGTATTGTAGGCACACTCCCCGCCCAGATCGGATGTTGCCGGCTCATCGAAGATCGAGCCGCCACCGGTATCCGCGAGAGCCGACTGACCGGTTACGGAGCCGGCCAAGGCGGCAAGGGCCGGAATCAGTGAGGTCCACACCCGCGCGGCGGGCCTGGCCGGAGGGGTAATCAGATGGTCCATCGGATTTCTCAGTATTGCTGGTGAAAGCACGAACCGGTGTCCGGTCACCGGATCGATTGGGGTCGCGTGCGCCACCCGGGCGGTTCGGATAACAATGCGTACCCGGATGCCGCAGAATGACAATCCGAATCTAAGGTCTCCCGTCCGGGCCGGACCCGTACGGTTTTCGACTCGCGCAAGCTCCCCGCGCCTGCCGGCCGGGGCGAGCGAGAACGCTCAAGAATAGCCGCCAGGCCGTAGCCTTCGGAAACAGGATCTCCTCACCTTGCGGAGTTCACCCTGCTGCTCCGATTTCGCCAACCCGGCACGCCTTCACCGCCGCCTTCGAACGCTGCGAAATGCGGAAATCCAGAAATCCAGGACGCCCACATTTCAGGCAGTCGCAACCGGGTCCACGTCGACCGGGACGGACGTCTGTCAATGCGGAGTTGACGGCCTTCGGGTTTCATGGATTCAATGAACGCATGGACTCTCTGCGAATCGGATTTATCGGATCGGGTTTCATCGCGCGGTTCATGGCTGTGGCAATGCAGCAAGTGCGAGACTGTGAGGTAACGGCGATCTACCGCCGGAGCGGATCGGAGCAACTGGCGGCAGAGGTGAAGGCCCTTGGGCTGAGCGAGCCCCGGATCTGCGACTCGATCCGAGAACTGTGCGAGGTGTGCGACACCGCCGCCGTGTTCACGCCGAACCACACCCGCGTCGCGGTCATGGAGGAGATCGCAGAGGCCGCGGCATCGGGCGCTGCGGTGCGCAACGTAATCGGCGAGAAGCCGCTGGGACGGACCGTCCAGGAGGCGAGACGACTCCTCGAACTGGCTGCAAAAGCCGGGTTGAAAACCGCATATTTCGAGAACCAGATCTACATGAACGCAGTCAACAACGCGCTCGACCAGCTCCGCGATCAGCGTCGCACGATGGGCGAGGTTGTGCTTGTGCGTGCGACGGAGGAGCATGCCGGGCCGCACGAAGCCTGGTTCTGGGATCCGACGCGGCAGGGCGGCGGGGTGCTCTGCGACATGGGGTGCCACAGCATCGCGGTTGCCCGGTACATCCTGACGCCGGAGGGCAAAGACCCGATGTTCCTTGAACCGGTCGCGGTGCAGGCCGACACAGCCCTGCTGAAGTGGGGTCAAGCTCGCTATCGCGACCAGTTGCGCGCTCGCTTCGGCGTCGATTACGCAACAACCCCGGCCGAGGACTTTGCGACGGGAATCATCACCTTTCGAAATCCCGAAAGCGGTCAGCTGGTGCGGGGCCAGTTCACCAATTCGTGGATGTATGACAAGCAGGGTCTGCGCGTGTCGATCGACGCGCACGGCCCCGGCTATGGAATGGAGTTCAACTCGCTGCGCTCGCCACTGGAAGTCTTTGTCGGAGACGAGGCGGCCGAGTCCGTGGCCGACGCGGAGCGTGCGGTTGAGAAATCCACGGCCACCCGTGGACTGCTCGCGGTCCACCCCAACGAAGTGGACCTCTACGGCTATACCACGGAAATGCGGAAGACGGTCGATTCATTTCGACGCGGAGAGAATGCGTACCTGACCTGGGAGTACGGCCTGGAAATCACCCGGCTCGTCCAGGCCGCCTACATGGCTGCCGAGCGGGGGAAGACAATCGATCTGACCGACGACTCGGTCCTGCGGGAGCTTGAGATCTATCAGTCGCCTATCGCTCAAGGGAAAGGTGCGGAACTGCTGTACTGAACCTGCACCGGTTCGACCCGAACGCTGGATTCCGAGGGAGTTCCTTGCACTCATCCTTCCGTTCTCGGCCGTTCCGGCGATCGGTTTCCAGCACGGTGCCGGGAACCGACAGGCCTGCTCGCCGTGGAGGTAATCCCGGACGGTTCGGCGGCGCAGGCCGATACCTTCAATGTCCGATCGGCGACTCCGGATCCTCGCCCCACCAGGCTTCGATGTCGCCGGTGCGGTTGAAGGTGACGGTCTGTTGTGAGCCGTCGTGGTGGGTGATGCGGACGCCGACGCGGTTGTCGTGTTCGATGCGTTCGACCGATTTGAAATCGTCGAGGGTTTCACGATCGCCGACGCGCAGGACGTGAAGGAACTCATCGCGCTTGCGCGCTGCGCCCGGGCGCACCTCCATCCGCCACGCGCCCCAGAGTTCGTGAAAGTCCCTGGGGGTGAGCAGCTCCCAGTTCTGTCCGGCCGACCAGAACTCCTTGCCGGGCCCGCCGACCGGAACGAGTTCGGCGTCGCCCGGCAGTAACGTGCGCACGAGGATTGTGCCCTCATTCTGGCTGGCTCGGAACAATCGCCCGTCCGGTTGGATTTCGGGCTCGCCCGCCAGCTGCAGCAGCCAGGCTTTGTCGAATGCGGCATCGGTCGATTCCACGCGATCGAACACGACGAATGTATCCGGTTTGATCAGCACCAATTGCCGGACAACCTCGGCTGCCTTCGAAGGGTGGTAGGCCGCGGTCATATTGTTGGCCGCATAACTGAATTCACGATGGGTCGCGAATCCGGCAAGTTCACCTGCGTAGCGGTATTGTCCGCCATCAAGGGTGGCCGCGGTACCACCCCAGATCGACGGCGCCTCATCATGCGACTCCGGGGCGTGGATCAGGATCGAATTGTGCGCCACGGTCCGGTAGAGATATTCGGTGAGGTGGGGATTGCGCTGGCGACTGTCGGCGTAGGTTCCTGCGTCGATCGCCTGGAATCCCTTGTGATAAATAGTGAAGTGGCCCTGGTCGAAGTGGCGGTGGCTGTTGACCTCGCCACCGGCGACGAAGACCGCGTGCGTGTCTTCGGAGGTCCATCCGCTCTTCATGAACACGGTTCCCATCATCGGGAATGCCTTGGCCAGCGGCCATGCGTCATCCGGGCCGCGCGGTTCCGGCAGGTCCACGGTCCGGTAGGTGAAGGCCGGAGCGATCGCCCACCAGTAGAGATCGTAGTCCGGATCGCCCATCAGGTCCTCCCGGATCCAGAGCGCAAAGGCGGCCTGCTCGGGGTGCCGGTCCGCCCAGAAGTGTGCAATCTGTTCCATGTGCATCGCGAGGAACCCGGTGCCGATAAATGCGTTCCCCGAGTGACCTGAATCGCCCAATCCGTAGCTCCGCGGGCCGTCGATCCCGGGGATCCGTTTCCAGAATACCCAGTTGGGGAAGAGAGAGAGGTGATCGTGCTCGCGCTCGATGGCGCCGTTGGTGGCGGAGTTGAACGTGTGCATGAACGTGAATTCGGTCCACGGGTACATCTGAAAGGCGTACCCGACGGCCACACTCGCGGCGCCGCCCTCGTTGCCGGCCACGCGGGCGCGGTATTCCATCAGCTCGACATGGCGTCTGTAGCCGTCGATCATCCGTTCGCGCGCGTACGCATCATCGATGCCGTCTCCGTAAAAGGCCACGCCCATGTACCATGGGAGATTGACCGGACCGTAGAAGCCGGAGGTGATCCCGCCGCGGTTCAGACGACGCAGCCCCGCATCCGGAGCCATCTCGCGCTCGTGGTGCTCGATGAACCGTGTAACGTAATGCTCTCGCTCTTCCGGTGTGAGTTGGTCGTGGATCCAATCGTAGGCGGTCAGCGCGTTGATGCGGCTCGTGCCGTACCAGTTCACGGCGTTGCCCTCGTCGATCCGACGGTGGTAGAATTTCAGTCCCGCGTTGAGGTAGTTCTTCGCCTTCTGGAGGGCGTCCTTGCCGGGGTTGTGATCCGGATCGCCGCTGTCGCCCTCCATCAACCAGACCAGCGCGGCTTCCGCCGCGAACGGCCCGAATCCGGGGTTCGCGCGTTCGCCCCACTCTTCAGGGGCCTCGAACGGGCGCTCCCGGACCCGCTCCTTGATCGTCCCGTAGTAATCGGCCTTCTGATTGCGCAGATAGTCGCGGACGAGCGACCACGTGTCCTGGTTGAAGAACATCCGCGGACGGTCCATCCGGAAATCGGACAACCACTCCGGTTCGCCAGTCTCCGCGTTGGCGTTCGTGGGACCCGCGCCGGCAAAGCAGAGTGAGGCGGTCGCGGCGACGAGCGCGATGCGCCCGAACCGCGCCGCGTGGAAACAGGGCATTCTGAGGAGTGCCACAGGGGAAGCAGGGAATCGCATGCCGCCATGGGATAGGCCACGTTTGTGCCTGTCAATACCGCCGACCGCGCCAACGGATCGGGCGGGCATGCCGGTTCCCCCGGTATTGCATTGCAAATCGATGCCATGGGTCGATGATTGCCTCAGGGCGCAGTCGGCCAAAAGAAAAATGAATTTCACGCCCGCTTCACTCACAATGAAAGATCTGAAGAAACGTTTGGTTCGGGGGGAGACGTTGAGCGGCTGTTGGTTGAACCTCGGCAGTCCGGTGACGGCGGAGATCGTGGGGCGGGCCGGCTTCGACTGGGTATTGATCGACATCGAGCACGGGGCCGGGAGCGCGGGCACCGTGCTGCACCAGATCCAAGCGGTGGCGTCCACCCCTGCGGCGCCAATTGTTCGCGTGGAGAGCCACGCACGCCAGCGCGTTCACCGGGTCCTCGACCTGGGGGCCGAAGGAATCATGTGCCCGCGGATCAACACCCCGGCGGAGGCGGAGGAATTGGTCCGGGCGCTGCGCTATCCGCCCGAGGGCGTGCGCGGTGTCGCCACGATGGTCCGTGCGACCGGATTTGGGCAGGACTTCACATCGTACCACCGCGACCAGGCGGACAATCTGGTCGGCATCCTGCAAATCGAGACCCCGGAGGTTCTCAACCACTTGGACGCGATCGCGGCGCTGGACGGGATTGACGTGCTGTTCATCGGCCCCGCGGACCTGTCGATGGCGCTCGGGATCTTTGGTCAATTCGACCATCCCCGTTTCCGCGAGGCGCTCCGGGCGACGGTCAACGCCGCGGCGAAGGCGGGAAAAGCGGCCGGCATCCTGATTTTTGATCCGGAGGACTTCGCCCGCTATCATGAAATGGGGATGCGATTCATCGCGTGCGGCGCCGACGCCACGTTCGTCGCCAACGGCGCCCGCGCCACCGCGTCCCGAATCGACGCACTGCGGACCGATCCCGCAAACAAGCCGCCGGAATCCCCATGATCATTCGCGAAATCAACGTCACACCGGTCGCAACCGCGGACCCGCCCCTGTTGAACGCGGCGGGGCTTCATGCACCCTATGCACTGCGGACGATCGTGGAACTGGTCACCGACGACAATATCTCGGGAGTGAGCGAGGTTCCCGGAAGTCAGAGGACGACCGAGGCCCTGGAGTCGACCCGGGAAGTGGTCGCCGGGCGGGATCCCTTTCAGCTCAACGCGATCCGGGCGGCATTGGCGCAATATTTCGGGCCGGAGGAGGCGGCCGCGCGCGGCGACGCCCCGTGGGATCAGCGGCGGTTGGTGCACATCTTCAGCGCGATCGAAGTCGCGTGCATGGATATCGTCGGCAAGGCGACCAACCGCCCCGTCGTCGACCTCCTGGGCGGGCGGATGCGCGATCGCGTCCCATTTGCCGCCTACCTCTTCTACAAACATGAGGGCGCCGGCGGCGAACACGGGTTTGGAGTCGACCCCGACGCCGGCGGTTGGCCGGCAGCGCGCCAGCAGGCGGCGCTGGACTCGCGCGGCGTCGTGAAACAGGCCGAAGCGATGTGCGCGGAATTCGGATTCCAATCGCTCAAACTCAAAGGGGGAGTCTTCGAGCCGGCGATCGAAGTGGAGTCGATTCTCGCGCTCCGCGAGGCGTTTGGCCCGGAGGTTCCCCTGCGCCTCGATCCGAACGCACTGTGGAGAGTCGAAACCGCGATCGAACATGGACGCAAAATGGAGGGGGTCCTCGAATACCTGGAGGACCCGGTGCGCGGACAGCAGAACATGGCCCGCGTGCGGCAAGCGCTCGACACGCCGCTGGCCACGAACATGTGCACCACGGCATTTGAAGATATTCCCGGCAGCGTCGCGTTCGGGTCGGAGGACATCATTCTCAGCGACCATCACTTCTGGGGCGGACTCCGCGCGTCGATGGAACTGGTCCGCATCTGTGAAACCTTCGGCCGGGGGATCTCGATGCACTCCAACAGCCACCTGGGCATTTCCCTCGCGGCAATGGTCCATCTCGGCGCCGCGCTTCCCGCGGTCCCCTACGCCCTCGACACCCATTACCCGTGGCAATCCGAGGAGGTGATCGCCGGGGGGCGCATCGCGATCGAAGATGGAATGATCGCGGTTCCCTCCGGTCCCGGTCTCGGCGTCGAACTCGACCGCGACGCCCTGGCACGCCTTCACGAGAACTACCACAAATGCGGGCTCACCAAACGCAACGACGCCGCCGAAATGCAGAAAGTGTCGCCCGGCTGGAAGTTCCAGGCGACCCGCTGGTAGGCCGGGCGTTTGGGCTGGCCACGGCCGTTCCCCTACGGCGCGTGGGGGCACGCGCCCTCCGAACACGAATCGCCGCCTTCCGGAGGCAGGGTGCCCCCACCCTGCGATATCACCCCATCGTTCCTAATTCCACCAACACGAACCCGGCGCGTGAGGGCACGCGCCCTCCGAACACGAACGCCGCCTTCCGGAGGCAGGGTGCCCCCACCCTGCGATATCACCCCATCATTCCTAATTCCACCAACACGAACCCGGCGCGTGGGGGCACGCGAACGCCCCCGCCCTCCGACACGCCGCACGCGCATTTCACCTCTCGCGAGACCGGTGCGCCATAGCATCCGGCGGGCACCGGGAGGCCTCAGATGATGATCGATCCACCCGCGGCGAGGGCGTTCCGCAGTCCCTGGACATCGACTTCCCGAATCGCGCAACCGGACTGCATTGCGATCGCGCTCGCGACCCCCGCTGCCTCGCCGGTCTGGTTCATGTTCACCATGACGCGGACGGCGCTGAACGCGTTCTTGTCGGCATCGAGCATGCGCCCGGCCAACACCAGGTTCGCAATCTCATCCTGCACGAGAGACCGGAACGGAACCTGGTAGAATGTCGGATCCTCGGGGATCGGATCCCTCCACCGCCCCTCGCGACCCGGCGTCCCCCGCTCCGGGATGACCACCTCGGTGCCGTCGAGGTAGCGAAAGGTGATACCCGGCCCGTCGGCGTGATGGATATCGACGCGGTACGATCCATTGGCGATCGCATCGTCGAAACGCGTCCCGTAGAGCACGTCGTGCTCGGTCATCCGATACCGGGCGGCGATACGACGCGTCTCCCGCGCCCCGATGCTCGAAGGCAGGTCGACCAGGGCGATCTTCGCGTCCTTGGGACCGTATTTGCGGATCGTATCCATGATCGCCCGAACTTGCCGGCGGCCCTCGATTTCCGCGCGTGAGAGTTGCGCGCCGTCCGACGTGTCGCATTCGAAAACGTGGGTGTCGGCGCGGAGCTGCACATCGTCGAGGCCCGGGATCGGTCCGCCCCACCCCCAGTCCTTTTCCAGGCCGAATTCGGCGCCGTGTTCGCGCACGGCACGCTGCCAGTCGAAATCCCCCAGCGAGCCCAATCCCCAAATCTTGGCGCATGTGGTCGGCGGCTGCAGGCTCCCCGGATCGTAGGAAGGCAACCCGCACCGCAGGGCGAGGTCGGCATCGCCGGTGGCATCCACGAACTGCCGTGCCCGGACCGCCTGCCGCCCGTTCTTGTTCTCGACGATCACGGCGGTCAGGCGGTCGCCCTCGCGTACCGGGGCGGCGAAGACCGTATGCAGGAAAGGCGTAATGCCGTGCGCGACGACCAGCTCGTCGAGTTCGATCTTCAATTCCTCGGTGTTCATCCGGTGGGCGCTCGATGGATTCGGCGACTCCAGGACCGCTCCGCGCCGGCGCAGGCGATCGATCACCTCGGCGGTCAGCCCGCCGATAATCCGGCGCTCGCCGGTGGTTTCGTGGAGGCTGTGCCAGATGTTGACCGCCGCGGCCGTCGCCACGCCGCCGAAGCAGTTCTGCTTTTCGACAATCGCAACCTTCAGCCCCATCCGCGCGGCGCGCACGGCGGCGAATACACCCGTGCAGCTCCCCCCGATGACAACCAGGTCCGCCTCGTGGACGACGGGCACATTCCGTTCCGGTTCGGTGATCGTATTCATATTGCTCCCAGAGCAGGATCCCTGCAGGTTCGCCTGTCAACGCCAGAGCCGGGCCGACGCCCCCTCGTGACAGATCGGGCGCGAGCGTGAGGCGATCGTCGTGTTCACCAGCGAATTGGGGACACCCAAAGATTCCGACGTTCGGGAAACCGGCGAGAAGTAAAGATAAGCCATTGATCTCCCACGATTTGCGGTGATCGAGCATCCACGATCTCGCCCGTGGCGTGTAGCACAAACGATGTCTTGGATTGCACTATTCCCCTGATCGGGAGCCTTCTGCTTGCCTATGGCGCTCTGTTTGTCGCCGGGCTGACGGTCGCCTGCTTCTGGCCGAGCATCCAGTCCTACGCCGTCGACCGTCTCGGTCTGGAGGTGACGTCGCTGTTCATCCTTTTGAGCTGCGGCGGCATTCCGGGGTTTGCCTTCGCCTCCTGGATCATGGGTTGGATCGGCGATCACGCGGGCCTGCGGCTGAGCTTCTTTCTCGTTCCGGTCATGCTGGCGGTACTGATTGCAACCGTGCTCTGCGAGCGGGTGCGCCTGCGGCGCGTGTGATGCGGGTGCGCCCGGGGACCGGGAACAGGAGACGGCAGTACCACGTAATCTAAGCGGCCCCAGGCTCCGGTCTTCGCGAGGACACTCACCGGTACGTCGCGGTCGCGAGCACGGAGGAGCAAGCCTCTCCATAGAGGCGGGCGATGTTGCCGCCCAGATAATCGCGCACCGCCTCGTCATCGAACAGCGCCGGATTGTCCTGAATGCGCGGGTCCGGGAAGTTGCGATGCCGCATGGCTCGCAGGAGCGCCTCAATACCGCCGAAGTTCCACGGAATGCTTCCATAGGGAGCGTCGCTGCCCCACGAGAGATTCGCACAGGACGGATTCCCCGCTTCCTGAAAGGCGATCAGGTCGCTGACCGTGTGGCTATCCCTGCGCGAGCTGAGTATGAAGTGGATATTCTTACGCCTCAGACCCAACGCGCGGGTTTCATGGTACAGCTCCTCCGCAGCGGTGTAGCTTGCACCGCCCCCACCCATGTGGACGGCAATCACCGGCTGTGGGTCGCAGAGCTCCGCGACCGCCTCCAATCCCGACGCAGGGGTGTACGGCGTATCCGCTCCGTAGTGAAATGCCGGAACGGCCCCCCATGCCAGAATGCGCCGCACCACGGTTAGCGAGTCATGTCCATCGATCGGAAACGCGTTCTGTGCCGGGTTGAGCTTCACTATCGGGAATCCGAGCTCGCTCACGAGTGCGTCCACGAGCGCCACGGCGCCCTCCACACCGAGTGCCTTCGGATCGGTCCACCCGGCCGGAAGGATGCGCTCCGGCTCCTCGTCCGCCGCGAACGCAACGTAGCGATTGGCGTCGAGGAGGCGCCGATGGTTCTCAACAGGATCGTCGCCGTATTCGGTCGCCGAAGGATTTTGCCAACAGAGAGCGCCGTGCACGCCGGCCAGATCCAGCTCGCCGAGCAACTGCGCCAGGCCGATCGGGCGGCCGTGGAAGTAGTCCGGTGCGGACTGAACGCGTTCCGCCAACGCCGCCGGCAGCTGCTCCGGATCGCTCAGGTGCACGTCGGCGTCGATTGCGGCGCCAAAATGTTTCTGGAGAATGCTCGAGCGCTGTTCCAGCAACGACCGCGCATGGTTGGAAAGATGCAACTGTACAGCCATGTATGCACTCTATAGGCCGTCCCGTATTTCGCCATCAAAAATGCCATAGCCACTCCGGGGTCATGGGCGTTTGCGCCGCACCCGGGGCCCTCAGCCCGCGGCCCCGGTCGCCAACATTTCGCCTTCGCAGCTTGCGGTTTGACTTGGCAGTTGTCAGAAACACCGGAAACCCACGTCGGAAGGAGCCGCACCAAGGTCGAGGCGATCCGATCCCGTTCGTGGTACCGCGAGCGCCCGCGACCGATCATTTTCAATGAATCCAACGGCCGGACACCCCTCGAGTATGCCGTCCGGGAAGGGGCATCATGGGGATTGCACAGCGGCAAGTATCTCCAGACCTTCTGACCGCCCAAGTGGGGCGTCTGGGAGAACGGGATCAAGTGGTATTTCGATCGCGTGCACGAGTTGACCCACTAGCAGGCTGTTGAAAAACGCGGGCGATCGTGATGCGCCACAGTTTTTCCACAGCCTGCCAGCCTCCTGTCTCGCATCAATCCAAGACAGCCGTCGATTTTCGGCGCAATCGATGGGTATCCTGATTCCGTCATTCCTTGGACGGCTGTGAGCGCCATCCCGCTACTTCCCTTTTTGAAGGGCTTAGGCCAGGCAGGATGGGATTGGCCCACGAGACCACCGGGCGCGCAGGCGCTCCCGACCCCAATGGCGCTCGGTTAAGGGATGCATCGCAATCGGGATCGAAATCGCTATCGCTATCGATCATATTTCCCTGCAAGGCGTTGTGGCTCTTCGATCCCGATTTCGATAGCGATTTCGATCCCGATGAGAGGGCTTAACCGAGCGCCATTAGCTCCCGACTCCCTGACGTCTTGTGCATTGTGCTCTCCTCGTGCGACAGGCGCACCGGCGCATGACAATCACATCGTTTGAGCGTAAACACTCTTCTTGAGCATCTATGCAGTCGGCAGCGGAGTCTGGTAGAGTTCTTGGATGGAATCAAATGAATTCGGATCGAAACAGAGGCGACGCACGCGCGAGCAGATCGAGGAACT
>SLNJ01000072.1 GCA_007133065.1 Opitutales bacterium | reverse complement strand
TTCGATAATTTACTGTCAACTCATAACGCGGTCATTTGGTTCGAAGCGGGAGATTGTTTGCGGAGAGTCAGTCGGCTGCGGGCGTGCTTCGCTCCGTCCGGCGAACCGGACGGAGCGCATGCAGCCCTGGATAAGCCGTTGCGGCGCTGCAATCACGATTCACCGCAGTTTTCAACAGTCTGCTAGAAGTCAAGGGAGAGGGTGAAGCGATAGCTTCTTGGAGCGTGGAAAATCCGCGTGCGGCGGTAAACCGGGTCGCCCAAATCGTCGACGAACTCCGATGTGGCAAGGGATTCGGTATTGTTCGTCAGGTTGTAGACGTTGAACGCGGCGCGCCAGCGGATGCGGTCCCCCCAGGTGGAACGGTACGAGACCATGGCATCCCACGTGTAGCGTTCGGGTGTATCCGGGGTGGGGAACCGGTTCACGTCGAGATTGTGCCCTCCGATTGCCAGGGTTGTCGTAACCGGTCCATCGTATCGCATCCCGCCGCCGATCTCGAGACCTTCGAGGGCGTTGTCGCGAAACTCATACTTGTTCCAAAGCCGGAATGAGTAGCGGGGAACAAAGGAGAGATCCAGTCCTTCGATCGCTCCTCCTTTAAGGGACGTGGGATCGGTCGGATCCTCGAAGCTCTCGGGCCCGAGGAGCCAGACCCAACGTTCGTACTCGGTAGTCCACCGCCCGTCGTTGGGTCCGTCGCGGAAGACATTGCCGAAATCGTCCATTCGGTATCCCGGTGCGAGGGTGAAGCCGGTTCCAACGACTTCGCGCTTTTGATGGGAGAAGCTGAGGAGGATGTGATAATTGCTCTCTGGCAGCAGGCGAAAGATGAACTGGCCATCCACGCCCCGTCCTTTTTCCTCGTAGAGCACGTTGGCACCCCATCGGGAACTGGCGGCATGGGCGCCCTGGTTGCCGGCCTGGGGGCCCCAATAAAGCGGATTACCGGGGGCCCCTTCATCACGAATCGCAAGGTCCATGGCGAGCTTGAGCGGGTTGCCGACCACCATGTCCACCCCGCGTTCGTCCGGGCCGACCAATTTCCCTTCGTACCCGACGCGCACGGTGTCGCCGGGCTGGAGCAGCGGGGCGTCCGATCCGCGCAAGCTGTCCGGATGCGGATAGGCATCCCAGAAGTCGAGCTCGCCGCTGATGAATCGTTCGTGCAGATCGAGGACAGCCATGTAGTCGGCCATCGCGGAACCTTCGGTGACTCCCGGGCGGGTGCGGTCGGGCAGGCCCCAACCAGTCCATCCACTCGGTGTCGGCGCTTCCCAGTCTCGCGAGTTGACCGCGCCATACGGCTGGACGGTCACTTCGCGAAACAGGGTGCGTTGTTCGCCCGCAGTGAGTTCCTCTGGGAACAACCCGAAAGCGGCGAAGGCTTCGTGCACGTACCGGGACGAAACACCGTACACCAGCGGCAGGTAACCGTCGCGAATTGCTACGGGGTTGAAGGGGTCGAAGTCGGCGGCCCTCTCAACCTTTGACTTCCATAGAACAGGAGCCGGGGCGTTGTCCCAGAACCAAACTGCGTTCTCGCGTTCGATCTGGTATGCGGATACGGTTCCGGAAACCCGGCCGTCGAAGAGGTCGAATTTGACTCCGATCTCGTTGTTGACGGTCTGTTCGGCTTCGATTGCGCGCCCGGCGCCGTCGCGCTGCCCGGTGTTCGGAAAGACTCCCTCGGAGTAGAGGTAATAGAGGGACCAATCGTCCGTGAGGCGGTAGCTGATTCCGGCGGTCTTGGAGGTGAACTGCTCGGGTTTGTCGAAGCTGTACTCTATCGTCCCGTCGGGACGCTCTTCCCGCATCGCGATGAAGTCCTGTTCGAGGCGTTCGTTGAGGGCATCGGGGAGGTCGTCGCGCCACTCGTACGGCTCGTTGCCGTAGCCGAGGAGAATGGGCGTGCGGCGAACGTCTCCCGATCCCTGCCACATATCGGTTTCGAGGCGGTGGTCGAGGAGCCGGAGCTGATTACGATTGAGCTCCTGGTAGAGGTCGCGTCGGACCCCCATCACGGTGGTCAACCGGTCGTCGAACATCTGGCCCTGGTAGACGCCGTAGTAGCCGCGGTAGGTCAGGTCGACTTCGCGCCAGCCCGAGTTTGCGATCGTCTCGAGCTCTGTAAAGACGACCCCGTGAAGGTCGTGCAGGTCCGGCGCAAAGGGCGGGGCCACTCTCCCTGGAATCGCCAGGGTCTCTCCTTCGTAGCGGAGGACACTGTAGTCAAAGACACTGCGAAAGTGGAGCGGATCCTCGTCCTGCTTGCCGTCGGCGTAATCGTTGGCCGGAGTGCCAAGGGAGTAGACGTACGCGCGATTCGGGACGCCCCCCTCGACGAAGTTGACCCGGTCTTTGATATGGGAGGCTCCGGCCATGAGCATGTGCTTGGCGCCATAGTCGCCGATCCATTCGCTCTCGAAACTGTAGACCGCGCGTCCGCGCAATTGGAGGCTCTCGGAGGTGGTGGGGACCTCATACCAGGCGTAGGATGCATACCTGCGATCGTCGACGACCTCGCCTTCACGCAACACGTCGGGGTGGTGAGCAAGGAAGAGCTCACCGATGCCGTAGCCGTAGGGATCTTCGTTCTCATTGGTATCCCAATTCCACGCGGACTCGGGGTCGTAGGCCCATCCGGTCGCGGGAGCATCCCAGGCCGGGCGCACGGTGTTGCTCGTATCGGTGAACACCCCCATGCTGACATTGCGCGACCAGATGTCGGTGTTCGTGTAGTAGGCACCGAGTTCGACATTCAGTCCCTCGAACGGGTTGAGGTAGGCCAGAGCGAGGAAGTTGTACTCCTCTTCTTCCCGCCGCACATCGGGCCCGGAGATTCGGAACTCGCGTCCGAGGTCGGGGAATTCATACGCTGTACCCGGTTTTTGGATGAGCTTGGTGTTGCCGAACACCGGGATCCCGGTTCCGTCCTCCAACGTGTAGGTGACTTCTTCGAGCTCGGGATCGTCAATGATGTCCTGGTTAAAGAAGTCGCGCCCGAAGGTGTAGTTCTGGTCATAGCGGTTACGGAAGTTTGTATCGTCGCCGCCGGAGGCGACGAAAAACCGGGGCCCGCCGCCGTAGCTCTTACTCATTGAGTATTGGCCTTCGAGGAAGATGCGGAGGTTTGGGGTCGCGAACCAATCGAGCTGCCCGGCGTAGTAGTTGCGTTTGGTGTCGCGATAGTCCTCCCAGTGACCCTGCTCGGTATAGGTTCCCAGAATACGGTAATTGAGGTGGCCGGGCAGGAGCGGTCCCGAGTGATCGAGGGTGAACCGCCGAAGCTTGTGGCTCCCGAGGGTCATCGAGCTGCGGGTCCGCACTTCGCTGGTGGGACGTCGCGGGATGATGTTCACGACTCCGGAGAGGACGTTGATCCCGTAGAGGAGCGACTGCGGGCCGCGCACGACTTCCTGGCGTTGGGTATTCGCCGAATCGGTACTGCCGCCCAGGACAATCCCGAAGCGCGGGACGATCGCACCGATTCGGAAGCCCATGCGCTGCTGATTGGGGACCGAGTACCCGCGGATCGATATGGCGTTGGCGAACGGACTGGCGATGTTGATCGCACCAGAGGGGGAGCGGTCGCCGAATTCGCCCCAGGTGCCCGAACGAAGGTGCTGGGTGGCGGCGGTTTGGTCCTCGAAGGATTCGAAGAAGACCCCGGCGGAGTAGGCCGTCGCCTCCCGGAAATCGAGGGCCTGCTGGTCCTCGATGAACTCCTGGGTGATGACTTCGAGCCCCATTGGCAGGTCGCGGATGAGCGTATCCAGCGCCGTGCCGGAGGTCGTTGTGGTGGCCCGGTATCCGCGATCGTCCTCGACCCGAACCTCGAACGGGCTCAGTTCATAGACCTCCCCGGTTTCCTCCTGGGCCACGAGGGAGAGCGGGGCGAACGGCAGGAGCAGCGTTAAGAGCAACGGGAGAGGAGGCAGACCGCCTCGCAGTAGTGAATTTTTCATCGGCTGGGATAGGTTGCAGTGAATGGAATGAGCGTGGACCATTGGTCTCGCCGCGGCGACAGTGACAGCGTTACGCATCGACAAGCAAGTCGATTGTGGCGCCCGGAGAGGCTGTGTCAACGAACAATAGACCCTCGGATCATCAATTCGCGCAAGTGTGACGATGCGCGCTCAGCGCGGGTTTGCGTCTCAGCGCTCTCGCTCCTGCCGGAGGAATGCATGGAGCTGGTGCGCCAGTTTCCTGCCGAATCCCGGAACCTCCTGGAGCTCCTCGGGCGAGGCCCGGCGCAGCGCCTGGATGGTTCGGAAATGGTGGAGAAGCGCGGCGCGCCGCCGCGGGCCCAGCCCGGGAAAGTCGTCGAGGATGCTCTCGCGCAGGCGCCGGCTGCGGATTTGCGCGTTAAAGGTATTGGCGAAGCGGTGGGCTTCGTCGCGCAGGCGCTGCAGGAGGTGGAGGGCGGGGTCGGTCCGCGACAGGACGAGGGGATCGCGTCCGTCGCTGAACACGATCCGTTCGTCGCGTTTGGCGAGACCGATCAGCGGGGGCGGCTCCAGGGAGTGCCAGAGAAACGCCTTGAGCGCTGCGGTCACCTGTCCCGCTCCACCGTCGATGACGACCAGGTCGGGGAATGGTTGGCTCTCGTCGCGCAGGCGTCTGTAGCGGCGGCCGACCACTTCCTCGAGCGCCCGGTAGTCGTCGTTGCCGACAAAGCTTCGGATCTTGTAGCGCCGGTAGCGGTTCTTCGCCGGCGATCCCTCTTCGAAGCGCACCATCGAAGCGACGCAATAGCTTCCCGAGATATGGGAGATGTCGAAACACTCGATCGACCGGGGCGGGGTGCTGAGCCCGAGGGCGCGTTGCAGCCTCGGCACCGGGGCGTCGCCGGAGTCACCTGACGCGGGTATGCGGCGGAACTTACGGGAGGGGGAGAGGGTTTGTTCGAGGGCGTGGATAGCGTCGCGCAAGCCGGCCGCCTTTTCATACTCCCGGGCGGCGGCGGCGGCCTCCATCTCGCTGCGAAGCTGGGACAGCCATTCCTTGGATTTTCCATCGAGAAAGGCTGCAGCGGCTGCGATGCGGGCGGCGTACTCCGCTTCGGTGACGATGTTCGGGTGTCCGTACAACTCGGCGCGTGCATCGCTGTAGAGCCGCCAGCGGCCGTCGGGGAGCGACTCCGGTTGTGCGTCCCCCAGCAGGATGCCGAAGCGGCGACGCATTTCATTGAGGGTGCGGCGCAGGAGGCCGCTGTGTGGGAAAGGGCCGAAATAGCGGGATCGCTCGTCGTTGCGGACGCGCGCGAGGCGGAATCGCGGCAGGGCGGGGCGCGTGTCGAGCCGCACCAGCAGGAACCGCTTGTCGTCCGTGAAATCAGTGTTATAACGGGGCCGCCATTCTTTGATGAGCTTGCCTTCGAGGAGGAGGGCTTCGGTCTCGCTCTTGACCTCGATGATGTCGAAATCGTGGATCAACCCGATGAGGGCATGGATCTTTGGATGCTCCCACTGTTGCCGGCGCGACTGCTGGAAGTAGGTGGCGATCCGCTTCTTCAGATCCTTGGCTTTCCCGACATAGAGCACGGCGCCGAACCGGTCCTTCATCAGGTACACGCCCGGTCCGTGCGGGAGATGCCGCACTTTTTCCTTGATGCCCTCGGTGTCGGGGGCTGGCGTCGGCTCGGTTTTCATTGTATAATACAGGTGGTGGCGACGCCGGAGGGGTGGCCGGATTCCCCGGTGCGTTGACACGCTTCTGCGAATCAGAATATTTACTTGAACTGGAACATGGCGCAATCATATCGCATCGAATTGCTCACGCTTGGCAACGAGCTCTTGCTCGGGTTGCGCGCGAATACCCACCTTGATTGGCTCGGCGGCGAGCTGGCGGCAGCCGGGTTGACCCTCGCCCGCAACACTGTGATCGGGGACGATCCGGAAGAGATCGCCTCCTGCTTCCGCGAGGCGTGGCGCTCGGGAGAGATCATCATCACCACGGGGGGGCTCGGTCCCACGACCGACGATCTCACCCGCGAGACCCTCGCCCGGATTCTCGGCGTATCGCTCGTGCATCATCCCCCCACGGAAGCCGCGCTTCGAGAGCGGTTCGCCGCGATGGGACGCGAGCCGACTCCAAACAACCTCAAGCAGACGTATCTGCTGGAGGGGGCGGAGGCTATTCCCAACCCGAATGGGACCGCACCCGGGCAGTGGTTGCAGCGCGATGGAAGGACTCTGATCATGCTTCCGGGGCCGCCGTTCGAGCTGCAGCCGATGTGGCGCGATGCGGTCCTGCCCCGCCTGCGTCGTGCCGGCTATATCACTGAGCAATGCGGGAGCCTTCAGATCCGCACATCCGGGGTGGGGGAATCCCGGGTGGAAACCGAGTTGCAGCCGGTCTTCGACGGCTATCCCGGGCGCCTGCAGGTCGCCTATTGCGCGCATCAGGGTGTCGTGGACGTGCGCCTGACCTCGGTTGGGCACAGCCTGAGCCAGGAGGAGATCACTGCGATCGGGGAGGTGTGTCGGGAGCGTCTCGGTTCCGGGTTCGTGGGGTTTGGGGATCCCTCGCTCGCACAACTCGTGCTGCGGGGGTTGCGCGAACGGGAGCGGACGCTGGCGCTCGCGGAGTCATGCACGGGAGGCATGCTCGCCTCCGCGTTCACCGATATCTGCGGCGCCTCGAAGGTGTTCGCGGGTGGCGTGGTCTGCTACAACAATGACGCGAAGATACAGATCCTCGACGTTCCCGAATGCTTGCTCCAGCAACACGGTGCGGTGAGCGCCGAGACCGCCGTCGCCATGGCCACGGCCGCCGCCGAGCGGTTTGATACCGATTACGCGCTGAGCACGACCGGGTACGCGGGGCCCAGCGGAGGATCCGACGCCTATCCGGTGGGGACGGTATTCCTGGGGTTGCACGCCCCCGGCGGAGCGTGGGGTCGCCGGTTGCATTACCGTGGGAACCGGGGGGCGGTCCAGCAGCGGACCGTGCACGCCGCGCTCGATTGGTTGTGGCGGTTCCTGAACGAGGAGGATGCTGCAGACGTTTGAACCCACGCGGCGCGTTGCGGCCGCCCGTTCCCCGCCGCCTTGCGGTTGCACCGTGCTACGTCGCGCCGAACTCGGACCACAGCTCCCGGATCAGCGCTTCCGGGACGCGATCGTGTGTGACGGCGCGTCCGATCGATTCGAGTACGACGAAACGCAGGCGCTGATCGCGCACCTTCTTGTCGCGTTCCATCGCGGCCATGAGCGAATCGATGGCAAGGGGTTCCCGGAGACGCAAGGGTAGGTTATATCGGGCGAGCACCGGTGCAACCTCGGGCGACACTGGCTGTCCCGGCAATTCGAGCTCCTCGGAGAGCCGACAGGCCATGAGCAATCCGATCGCCACCGCCTCTCCGTGCACGTAGGTGCCGTAGCCGGCGGTGTTCTCGATCGCGTGGGCGAAGGTGTGACCCAGATTCAAAAGCGCCCGGCCGCCTGTCGAGGCCGTCTCCCGTTCGTCTCCGGCCACAATCCCGGTTTTGAGTTCGCAGCAGCGCCGGATCACTTCCGGAAGCCCCGCCGAACCGGGTTGAAGCGGTTCGGGAGCTTTGGCGAGCCGGTCGAACAGGGGTCGGTCTGCGAGCATCCCGTATTTGATCACCTCCGCCATACCTGCGGCGAATTCGCGGGCCGGCAAGGTATGGAGGACGTCGGTCACCGCGAAGACCCCGCTCGGTTGCCAGAACGCTCCAACCAGGTTCTTGCCGAAACCGGTGTTGATTCCTGTTTTGCCCCCGACCGAGCTGTCGACCATCGCGAGCAGGCTGGTCGGCACTTGAAAGTAGCGGATTCCACGCAGATAGGTCGCCGCGGCAAAGCCCGCAAGGTCGCCGATCACACCGCCGCCTACCGCGAAGACCGAGCCGGTGCGATCGAGCCGGGCCTCGCACAACCAGTCCCACGCGCGCGCGACGGACTCGGTCGATTTGGACGGCTCTCCCGCCGGCAGCACCAACGGTTCGCACGCGAACCGGTCGAGCAGATTACCCTGAACCCGAGCCACGTTGGAATCGGTGATTACGGCGAAACGGGATCCACCGTCTCGAAGCGCCCTCGTTTGCGCGTTCAGCGCGCGTTCAGCCGCCCCTCCGAAATGGATCGTGTAGGCGTGCGCGCCGGCGGCCACATCGAGCCGTTGTGCTTCCCTGGATTCAGCCACATGGTCCGGTATGCTGCGTTCATTCGGAGATGGCAAGATCGCTGCGCATTCAAAAGGGGAAATTTTCTGTTGCAACACGTACAGATATTCCTCACCTATCCCTCAATCACAGTCGTCCGCCGCCGTTATGCGAACGCACCTTTCTCCTCACACTGAAGGAAACGAAATAACTATCGCAGTCCCGTGAAGAAGATCACTCGCAAGATGTTTTTCATCCGTTGCGCCGGTGTCATGGCCGGCGTTTTCAGCTTGGGCAGGTGGTCCCTCCGCGCGTCCGGCCCGGCGCCGGCGGACCACGAGCCGCGGGATTCCGTCGTCAAACCTCGCTTGCAGCCCGAACGTCGCGCCGCCCCGATCTCCGCGGCGAAGGACTGAACGCTCGAATTTGCGCTGAAGAAGCTGGCACCATGGCGAACATTTTCCCAGAGTGGTCGAATACAGTACCGCGCAAGGTAATCGTCGCATTGATCGTGCTCATTATCCTGGTCAGTTCCGGCATCGCCTACTACTTCACCCCGGAGTACACGCGTGTGGGATACGCTCCGGACCAGCCGGTCCCATTTGACCATCACCTGCACGTCGAACAGGTCGGGATGGATTGCCGTTACTGTCATACGAACGTCGAGATATCGGGCAGAGCCGGTGTTCCGGCTGCGAGCACGTGCATGAACTGCCACGACACGATCAAGTCGGACAGTCCCTTGCTCGCTCCGATTCGCGAGAGCTACGAGTCCGGCGAGCCGGTGGAATGGGTTCGCATTCACCAGGCGCCGGAGCATGTCTACTTCAATCACGCCGCGCACGTGAATCGCGGGGTCTCCTGTGTCGAGTGCCACGGCGAAGTCAACCGCATGGAGGTGGTGCGCCATGAAAAGTCGCTGAGCATGGCATTCTGCCTGGAGTGTCACAATGAACCCGAACGCTACGTACGCCCCCTCGACAAAGTCTATGACCTGGACTGGGAAGCGGTGAGCCCGACCGCCCAGGTTGAAATGGGACGCAAGCTCGTCGAGGAATGGAGTGTCAATCCGCCCTTGAATTGTTCAGGGTGTCACCGCTGATAGACTTGGGATGAAATTGCCGAATTCAGATCCTCCACAACCGAGTGATTCCGAGCTGAGCGGGCCGCGGTATTGGCGCAGTCTGGACGATCTGGCCGGGACGCCGGCCTTCCGCGACTGGGTGGATCGGGAGTTTCCCCAGGGCGCTTCGGAGGTCGAGGGGGTCAATCGCCGTCACTTTCTCAAGATTATGGCGGCCTCCTTCGCATTGGCCGGTGTGGGTGCGGCCGGATGCCGACGGCCTGAATCCCACATTCTGCCTTTCGACCGGGAATCGACGCGCCAGGCGCCGGGTCTTCCGGTATACTACGCCACCTCCTTCCCCCACGCCAGCGACAACCTGCCGCTGGTCGCGGAGACGCATGGCGGCCGTCCCACGAAACTCGAGGGTAACGGCAAGTATCAGCCATACGGCGGCGCCACCGACCTTTTTGCGCAGGGTGCTATTCTCGATCTTTACGACCCGGACCGGGTGCGGCGCAGCAGCCGGGGGAACCGGAATCTCTCGGAAGAGGAGGTCCGCGAGCTCATCGCCGGCGTGCGCGACGACTTCCGCGCGGTGGACGGTCAAGGACTCGCGGTGCTGGCCGCCCCATCCAGCTCGCCGACGCGGGCTCGGCTCGTTCGGGAGTTGAAGGAACGATTCCCCAGGGCGATCTGGGCGGAGTACGAACCGGTCACCGCCCGCAATGCGGACCAGGGTCTTGAGGCGCTCTTCGGCAAACCGGTGCGGGCGGATGTGGACTTCAGTCGAGCCATGCGCATCCTGAGCCTCGATTCCGATTTTCTGCAGCGGGAACCGGGACGGATCGGAAACGCCCAGGGTTTTTCGAAAGGCCGGAAGGTGCGTCACAGTACCGAGGCTGACGCAATGAGCCGCCTGTACCAGGTGGAGAGCGTATTCAGCGCCACCGGAACGATGGCGGACCACCGGCTCCGCGCGCCCACCTCCCAGATTCCGGCGATCGCCGCCCGGGTCGCCGCCGAGGTTTTTTTCCAGTTGAAGGTCGAGCCGGAACTCGTCGAATCCCTCCGCGATCGCACCGCCGCCTTCGCGGTTCGGGACGGTTGGATCGAGACGTGCGTTGAGGACCTTCTCCACCACCAGGGTGACTCCGTACTCGTCGCCGGCAGCCACCTTCCTCCCGAGGTCCATCAGCTCGTCGCCTACGTGAACGAGTTAATCGGGGCGCGCCGGCGCCTCCTCCGCTACCTCGAGATTCCACAAAACGATGCTGCGAGCATTGCGGAACTGGCCGATGCCCTGCGCCGGGGCCGGGTGGAGACGCTCCTCATCCTTGGGGGCAATCCCGTCTACGACGCTCCGGCGGACCTTGATTGGGCGGATCTTCAGGGGCGGGCCGGTACGGTAATCCGGTACGGCTACTATTACGACGAGACTTCGTTGCAGTCGAACGTCCATATCGCGGCGACGCATTTCCTGGAGGCGTGGTCGGACGGGCGCACGGCGGATGGCACCTACGTGCCCGTCCAACCGGTGATCCTCCCGCTTTTCGAGGGGATTCCGGAGCTTGAGATTCTGGCTCGACTCGCGGGTTCCGAGCGCACCGACCCGTATGAATGGGTGGTCGAGACATTTGGGGAAATCAGCGGTGAGGGCGATCGCACGACCGCGTTTGAGCGTTTCCTGTCGACCGGCTTTCTCGCCGGGAGCGGTTTTGCAGCAACGGGTGACGCGTTTCCCGCTTCCCGCGCGCGCAACCTGGTGCAGCGCGCCGCGTTGTCGGTTCCAGAGGTCTGGCGCGACGCCCTTGAAGTGCGGGTGCTGCCGGATGCCTGTGTGTGGGATGGCCGGTACAATAACAACGGTTGGTTGCAGGAGTGTCCGGACCCGATCACCAAGCTCGCATGGGACAACGCGATCCTGATTAGCCCGGTCCTCGCCGAAGAACTGGGATATGATACCAAGGAAGGCGCATTTCTTATCGGCGGCGGCGTGGCAAAGAAGAGCGCCCGGTTCGAGGAGGGCCGTGAGGTCGCCCCGCTTGCCGAGTTGACAGCCGGGGGTCGCACCGTGCGCGGTCCGGTGCACATCCAGCCCGGTCTCCCCGATTTTTCCGTGGTCGTGACACTGGGCTATGGGCGTACCAAAGTCGGTCGCGTCGGCAAGGGGACGGGATTCGACGCCTATCCGCTCCATCTGTCCGACGGCGCCGGGACGCTCGCCGGAGCGCAGATCCGGCTGACCGGAGCGCAGTACCGCTTGGCCAACACCCAGGAGCACTGGTCCATGGAGGGGCGCGCCATCGTGCGAGAAGGGAACGCCGGGTTCTACAAGGAGAATCCGAACTTCGCCCAGGAAATGGGGATGGAGGCGCACTCGCCGCCCATCTATGGCAAGGATCAGGACAAACCGCTCGAATACCGTGTGACCGAACAACCGCGGGGCGGCTCCGCCTACGAGATCCCGCGGTTCACCGCGCCGCAGCAGTGGGGAATGAGTATCGACCTGAATCTGTGCAACGGTTGTAACGCCTGTGTCGTCGCCTGCCAGAACGAGAATAACATCCCGATCGTCGGCAAGGACGAGGTGATGCGCGGAAGAGAGATGCACTGGATCCGTCTCGATCGCTACTACTCCAGCGGCGATCGCGAAGCGAACCGCAGCGCCATCCCGCGCGACCCCCAGGTCAGTCTCATGCCGATGCTGTGCCAGCACTGCGATCGCGCTCCATGCGAGCAGGTCTGCCCGGTGAACGCAACGGTCCAGGACGAACAGGGACTCAACGTCATGGCATACAACCGTTGCGTGGGAACCCGCTACTGCGCGAACAATTGCCCCTACAAGGTGCGTCGCTTCAACTTCTTTGACTGGAACAAGCGCGAGATCGGTGAATTTTACAAGGGTCCGCTCGGAACGAACCGATACAAGCAGGGCGCTGAATCGGAGCTTCAGAAGATGCGAGCAAATCCCGAGGTTTCCGTCCGTATGCGCGGGGTGATGGAGAAGTGCACCTACTGTCAGCAGCGGATCGAGAACGCCAAGATCGCCCAGAAGACCAAGACCGGGCTGGTGGACGGCGGCTCGGATGACCTCAAGGTTCCGGAGGGCGTCCTGAAGACCGCCTGCCAGCAGGTTTGTCCGACCTCAGCGATTGTATTCGGCGATGTCGCGGACCCCGCTACCGCCGTCTCGCGCGAGAAGGATTCGGATCGCGACTACGCGGTGCTCGGGTACCTCAACACCCGCCCGCGAACCACCTACCTCGCTCGACTGCGCAATCCGAATCCGGAGATGCCGGATTACCACGACATGGCGCTCTCGGAGATGGAGTACCGCGGAAACTCGCCCGAGGCCGATGGCAACGGCAATAACCGCTTCTGATTCGCATCCCAGCCGCTCACGCTCGCAAACCCATGGCTCAACCCGAAGGAACAGTTCTCAGAGATCCGGAGATTCTCAAGGAGGTCCGGCCGGCCAAAATGCCGCGCCGGCCGATCGTTGAGAACGACCGCAGCTTTCACTGGATCACCGAGAAGGTCTGCGGAATCGTCGAGGGGAAGACCCCGATCTGGTGGTGGATCGGGTTTTGTGTGTGCGGTATGGTGGCCAGTTTTGTCGGCGTCGGTCTGATCTACCTGGTCGCTGTCGGAACCGGTGCCTGGGGATTGAACAGCCCTGTCTTCTGGGGATGGGCCATCGTCAATTTCGTCTTCTGGATCGGGATCGGCCATGCGGGGACGCTGATTTCGGCGATTCTGCTCCTGCTGAAGCAGAAGTGGCGAACCTCGATCAACCGGGGTGCCGAAGCGATGACGATATTCGCCGTCTCATGCGCGGGTATCTTTCCCCTCTTTCATGTCGGTCGCGTCTGGTTTGCCTGGTGGCTCTTCCCCATTCCCACCTCCAACGCGGTGTGGCCGAACTTCAGGTCGCCGTTGGAATGGGACGTCTTCGCCGTCTCGACCTATGGGATTGTCTCGCTGCTTTTCTGGTACATGGGAATGCTTCCCGACCTGGCAACGATCCGGGATCGCGTGCACGGGGTCGCCCGCAAGCGCATGGAGGAGGCACGTACCGTCTTCCAGCGGAAGTTCGAGATTTTCTACTATGGGTTCCGCCGGTATTTCTACGGCATCCTGGCGATGGGATGGCGCGGGAGCAACCGGCACTGGTCGAATTACGAGATGGCCTACCTCCTCCTCGCCGGTCTGAGCACGCCACTGGTGCTCTCGGTGCACACAATCGTCTCCTTCGACTTCGCGGTTGCCAATTTGCCCGGATGGCACACGACGATTTTTCCGCCCTACTTCGTTGCCGGAGCGATCTTCTCCGGATTCGGGATGGTGCTGACGTTGATGCTTCCGCTGCGGTCGATGTACGGTCTGCACGATCTCATCACGCAGTATCACATCGACTGCATCTGCAAGATCACCCTGGCGACTGGGAGTATGGTCGGGTACGCCTACATGATCGAGTTTTTCATCGCCTGGTATGGTGCGAATCCCTATGAAGGCTTTGCCTTTGTCAACCGTGCGTTCGGACCGTACGCCTGGGCCTATTGGATCATGATAACGTGCAATGTGATTTCGCCCCAGCTCTTCTGGTTCAAGAAGATCCGCCGGAATGCCGCGCTTGTCTGGGTCGTCTCGATTTTCGTCAATATCGGAATGTGGTTTGAGCGCTTTGTCATCACGGTGACCTCGCTCGCGAACGACTTTCTGCCAGCATCCTGGGACTACTACACGCCGACGGTCGTGGATATATTCACCTTCTTCGGAACGTTTGGTTTGTTCGGGGTGCTCTTTCTGCTTTTCCTGCGCTTTCTCCCGCTGCTCGCATTTGCTGAGATCAAGGCCGTCAAGGCCGAAGCCGACCCGCACTACCAGCCCACTCAGGAGGATTCCGCATGAGCCGGAAATATGGAGTGATCGCCCTGTTTGATACCGCGGCCGACATCTACCACGCAGCGGAACAGGTTCGTGACGCCGGCTACCAGCGCTGGGATGCGCTCACTCCCTTCCCCGTGCACGGGCTTGACGCGGCGATGGGGCTCCGGCGTTCCAAAGTTCCGATCTTCACGTTCGTGGGCGGTTTTGTCGGATTTTGGACGGGAATGTTCATCGCCTGGTACATGGGTGCGTATGATTATCCCCTGGTCGTGGGAGGCATGCCCTATTTCAGCCCGGTATTCCCGTTTCCAGTGGCCTATGAGTTGACGATCCTGCTTGCTGCCTTCGGGGCGTTCTTCGGTCAGTTCATCACGAACCGGCTGCCGATGCACCACCACCCGGTCATGAACTACGAGAAATTCGCGTCCATCACCGATGACCGATTCGCGATTGTGATCGAGTCCCAGGATCCCATCTACGACGAATCCGAGACTGAAGCGCTCCTGAGGGAGCTCGGCGGCAAGGAGGTCACCTTTATCGACGAATAGAGATGCGCTACTTTTACGCCATATTGCTCTTCCTCGTCGTAGCGGTGCTTGCGATTGCAGGATTCCGGGGTCAGTTATCGAAAAAGCCGCCGGTGCTGCTGTTCGGTGACATGCACGAACAGCCGAAATTCCGGGCGCAGGACTCCAGCTCACTCTTTCCCGATCGTCGCGCGGATCGTCCCGCCGTCCCGGGAACCGTGCCGTTTGTCAACGCCAAGCAGGAGACCTATCCGTTTCTCGCTCCGCGCGACCGCTTTCGCGAGGACCGCTACCTGACGACCGGCGAGATCGGCGACGGGAGCGTCGGCGAAACGGATTTTGGCGCCGGGTTTCCGATTCGCATCACGCACGAGCTGATGCTCCAGGGCGAGCGCCGTTACGAGATTCACTGCGCGGTCTGTCATGGACGGACAGGAAACGGCGAGGGAATCACGCGCCAATACGGTATGATCGCCACACCGTCGTTTCACGACACCCGCCTGCGCGAAATGTCCGACGGTGAAATCTACTCCGTGATCGTCCACGGCCGCGGCACGATGGGCGAGTACGGTTCCAAGCTCACCGTCGAGGAACGCTGGGCGGTCACCGCGTACGTGCGGGCCCTGCAACTCGCCGGACACGCCTCGCCTGAGGATGTGCCGGAAGCACTACGGGAGGGAATGGGTCTATGAGTGCCGATCCAGCAAACATCTCGGGACCCCGACGCGACCGGGATTTCGCGCTGATCTTCCTGATCGTCGGAATCGTCGCGTTGATAGCGTCACTTGGCGGACTCGCCTACGGGGTCCACTCCGAAGAGCCACGCTATTTCCTCGGGTGGTTGATTTCGACCTCGTTCTGGCTCAGCCTCGGGCTCGGATTCCTGTTCATGATCATGCTGAGCTACCTCTTCGATGCGGGGTGGCTGGTCGTGTTGCGGCGCCCGTTGGAGCACGCAGTGGGGGGCTTCAAATACATGGCGCTGATTTTTCTGCCGCTCCTGCTGCTCGGCATCGCGTTCGCCGAGAACGACTTTGTGGCGTGGTCCTGGATCGACGAGGCAAGGATCACCGCAACCGGGGATCCGGTCGGAGAGGATCCGCTCTACCTGCATAAGGCCGGCTACCTCGACTCCGCTTTTTTCGCCCTGCGCTTCATCTTCTATTTCGGGGTCTGGGTGCTGTTCGCGGAGCTCCTGCGCCAGTGTTCCTTTCGGATGGACCGGGAGGGGGATCCGAAATATGTACATCGAGCCCGCAAGCTTTCTGCCGGCGGCACGATCGTATGCGCGATCGCCGTGACCTTCGCCGCCATCGACTGGTTCATGAGCCTTGAGTTTCACTGGTTCTCGACGATGTACGGCGTGTGGTTTTTCTCTTCCAGCATGCGTGGGGCCATCTGCGCGATGATCATCCTCGGATTCCTCGCCGCCACGTACGGCCCATTGAAGGGAATATACCGAGGCGGCCACACCTACCTGCTCGGCTGCCTGCTCCTGGCGTTTACCGTATTCTGGGCATACATCAGCTTCTCGCAGTATTTCCTTATCTATAGTGCCAATATCCCGGAGGAGGTATTCTGGTACAATATCCGAGAGATTCACGCGGATGGCACGAAGAACTCCTGGTGGTGGGTGAGCATGGGCCTCATTTTCGGCGGCTTCCTGATTCCCTTCATCCTGCTGTTGTGGAACCGTACCAAGTTCGGCGCTGCAGTCGTCGGAGTCGCCATCTGGGCTCTCCTTTTCCACCTCCTCGACCTCTACTGGAACATCCTTCCCGGAAAAGTCTGGGACGCCGCCACCGGATCGTACATCGTACGCCAGTTCGATATCCATTGGATGGATGTCACGACTTTTGTCGGCATCGGTGCCATTTGTGTCTGGGCATACCTCGTTTCGGCCCGGCGCGAGCGGGCTATTCCGATCCGAGATCCCCGCATCGTCGAGTCGATCAACTGCCATGAGTAATACACCCGAACAGAATCCCACGCCCTCCGAACCGGGCGCGTTCCGCGTGTTTCTCTCCGCCGCGGGGTGGATCGCCATGATGTTTGTCTTTGTGTTCATCATGATCGTCGTGCACTTTCCCAACCGCTCCGAACCGGTCGACTCGCAACGCGTCGAGATGCGCAAAGAGCGGCTGGCCGAGCTCCGTGCCGAACAGCACGGGATCGCCCGCGGGTACCAGGTCGTCGACCGGGAGGAGGGGATCGTTCGCATCCCCATCGAACGCGCTCGCGATCTGATGGCCGAGCGCCTGGATCGCGCCGACATGGAGGAGGTACCGCGCGAACCGGAGGACAACGATTCCTGAGCCATGGAGTGGTCGAACTACATACTGCTTGGATTCATCGGGGGCGGGATCTTCTTCGCCTGTGCCGCATGGGCCTTGCACTGGGCCGTGAAGGACGGCCAGTTTAACAACCTCGATGCCGCGTCCACGACGATTTTTGATGACGAGGAACCGGAGGGCATCATGACCGATGCCTTCCCCGACATGAAACGGAAGCAGAAGGAACCCCCTCGCCAATGAAAGAGGCCGCCGCCAGCTTTTATCAGTCCATCAACCCGAAGGCGTCCACCGACATCGCCGAGCGCGCAAAGCTCAGTGAGATCGACGCCTCGATGAAGTGGCCCGGATTGCTTTTTATCGTTTCGGGCGTCCTCTGGCTTATGGCCGGGACGATTCTTGCGATCATTGCATCGATCAAGATGACGAATCCCGATTTCCTGAGCGCCTGGGAGTGGATGACGTTCGGACGCGTGCGCACCGCGCACTTGAACGCAATGGCCTTCGGGTGGGGGAGCAACGCGGTGTTCGCCGTCGGCTTGTGGATCATGGCGCGGCTTTGTCGCGCGCGAATCCGGCATGTCGGCATCCTGTTCATTGCCGGATGCTTCTGGAATATCGCGGTGACGGTCGGGGTGATCGGGATCCTGCGCGGCGACATGCTCCACGCCGAATGGCTTGAAATGCCGACTTACATCACCCCGCTGATTGCGCTCAGCTACGGGATGATCGGGATCTGGGGGATCATCGCTTTTCGCTTCCGGCAAACGGATTACATCTACGTCTCCCAGTGGTACATCCTCGCCGCACTCTTCTGGCTTCCCTGGTTGTACACGATCGCGCAGGTACTCATGTTTTTCGAACCATCCCGAGGTACGGTGCAATCGCTGACGAACTGGTGGTTTGCGCACAACGTCCTGGGCCTTTGGTTTACGCCGATTGCAGTCGCCGCAGCCTACTACTTCATCCCGAAAGTCCTCGGCGTCCCGATTCACAGCTATTACCTCTCGGTCATCGGGTTCTGGTCCCTTGCCCTTTTCTACAACTGGGCGGGCGTGCACCACCTCATCGGCGGACCGATTCCCGCCTGGCTGATCTCCGCCGGAATCGTCGCCAGCGTTATGATGGTCATCCCGGTGGTGGTCACCGCGATCAACCACCATATGACGGTGGTAGGCCATTTCAAAAAAGTCTGGATGAGCCCGACTCTGAGATTTGTCGTGTTTGGAGCGGTGAACTATACGCTCGTCAGTCTGCTCGGATCAGCGATGGCGCTGCGTTCGGTGAATGAGGTGACGCACTTCACTCACTTTACCGTCGGGCACGCCCACCACGGAATGTATGCGTTCTTCACGATGCTCATGTTCGGGAGCATCTATTACATCATGCCTCGGTTGCTCCATCGCGAATGGCCCAGCGCCACCCTCATTCGCGTGCACTTCTGGACCTGCGCCATCGGTGTTCTGATCATGATCGTCGCCCTGCACGTCGGGGGCTGGATCCAGGGCCTGCAGATGAACGATGCGGGCAATTACCCGGACTTCATTGATATTGTCCGCAACACCATTCCATGGCTGCACGCCCGCAGCATCTCAGGATTCCTGATTACCATAGGCCACATTGCGTTTGCGATCAACTTCTTCTGGATGACCTGGCTCGAGCTCGGGCGCCGGGACCCCGAAGGTCGCCCAACCTTGTTTATCAGCCCGGAGGATGCCCGATGAACAACCTTCCCTTCCTCTTCTGCGGAATCTTTTTGACCCTCGCGTTGTCCTGGGTGGGGCTTATCCTGGTTCCCGATCTTTTCCAGATCGGACAACTTGACCGGACCACCTCCGAGCTCATTCGCCCCGACACCGAAGAGCCGATTCCTGGACTGACCTATCGCGACGACGACGGCAACCTGCAATACGGCGTGCCGAATCCCGACGAGGAGTTGTTTCCCCGTTTTTTCGGGGGCAAGGCGCGGCGTGGAAAGGAACACTACGTTTCCATGGGTTGCCTCTACTGTCATTCGCAACAGGTGCGACGGCGCGGCTTTGGCGCGGACTATGATCGCGGCTGGGGCGATCGCCAGAGCGTCGCCCGCGATTACATTCTGCAGGAACGGGTGATGCTCGGAACCAGCCGGACCGGTCCGGATCTCAAGGATATCGGATCCCGGATGCCCGACGAATCCTGGCACCATTTGCACCTCTACAACCCTCAGATCACCTCCGAGGGATCCAATATGCCCCCGTATCCATTTCTCTATGAGACGCGTCCGATCCCCGATGACGGACCATCGCCAGACGCGTTGTCGCTCCCGGCCGAATTTGCCGTCGACGAGGGGTACGAAGTAGTTCCCACGCGGCGCGCCCGCGAACTTGTCGCCTACCTGTTGGAACTGCGCCTCGACTACGATCTCCCCGAGGTGCGCCGCGCGGAAAATTAGCAGATCATGAGCGATTCCGAGAAACAAGATCCTCCTCACGAAGAGCACCGGGAGACCGCGGAGCCGAACAAGCTCGATGACACCGAGCTTCACGAGGTTCATGCCCAGCTGATGCGCGAGCATCGCGAGCCCAAGGAGAATTTCGCCCCGATGCCGCTCTTCATGGTGTTCATCTTCGCCGGATTGAGTTTCTGGGGCGGTGTTTACATCGTTCAGTACTCCGGAGACTTCGACGGATTTGTATTTGACGAGACCGTGCGCCCCTCGGAAGCAGAGCCGGCAGAGCCGGTTGAGTTCGATCCATTCCGGGCGGGGGAACGTTTCTACCGGCGCAATTGCGTGGCGTGCCATCAGGCCGACGGGCAGGGTGTGCCGGGCACGTTTCCGCCACTGGTCGATACGGATTGGGTGGAGGGGGACAAGGAGCGCCTGATCAAGGTCGTGCTTCACGGCCTGGTCGGCCCCATCGAGGTGCGTGGGAACACCTACGACGGCGTGATGCCTGGTTTTCGCGGATCGCGCGACCGCGATATCGCCGCTGTGTTGACTTGGATTCGCACGAACGAGTGGAACGATGCCGACGAAGTCGACGAAGAACTCGTTGTGGACGTGCGCGAACGCTACGCGGGCCGGACCGAGCCGTGGCATGTCGATGACCTCGGTGAACCGTCCGATCCGGTCGACGAGTGACGAGAGTCCGTCCGAGGCGGCCGTGTCACGTGTCGACGGGTTGCAGTGGCCAAGGGGTTGAGCCCGAGGTGGTCTTGCGCCACGAATGGGTCGGAGAGGAAACCCGGCAGGATGCCGGTTTCGGTGCGTCGTTGTCCCCGCGGAATGGCGGATCTGCGACGGCCGGCAGCGTCCGGGGGTCTCATGCGTCTGCCAGTTCGCGGCTGCGCTTTCCTGCGGCAAGCACTGCGGCGCCGATCATGTCGCGGAATTTCCGATCGCCGAGGACCTTTAGCGCCGCTTCGGTCGTGCCGCCGGGCGAGGTGACGCGATCGCGTTGGGTCTCCGGATCGTCTGGGGATTTTGCCAACAGCATTGCCGCACCGAGCACGGTCTCCCGGGCGAGCTGATCGGCGACGCTCGCGTCAAGGCCGGCTGCCCGGCCGCCGTCCCGCAGCGCTGCGACGAATTCAAAGACGTAGGCGGGACCGCTGCCGCTGACCGCGGTTACCGCGTCCATAGCCGTTTCGGGGACCGCGAGCACCGTGCCCAGCGCGCCGAGCACCATTTCCACCATCTGAGCATCCGCTTCACTCAGCGGGGCGGACGGAGCGTACGCGGTGATCCCGGCTCCGATCTGGCCCGGCGTATTCGGCATCGCTCGGACCAGGTTCCGGGCGCCGGGGAAGACCGCTTGCAGACGGGAGAGGGGCGTTCCGGCGAGAATCGAGAGGATCAGCTTGTTCGAGCACTCGGAAGCGGCCGACTCAGGGATCGCGGCGAGCTGCTGCGGTTTGATCGCCAACACGATCGCTTCACACTGAGCGAGGAGGTCCTCCAGGCCGGCGCAATACGTGATTCCCGTAGCGGATGCCAAGGCGGTTCCGGTACCGTCGTCGGCGCTCGTACAGGCGATCTCCGCGACGGGAAGCGACTCAGTCGCCAGAATCCCCTCAACCATCGCCGAAGCCATCCGGCCCGCGCCCACAAATCCGAGTTTCTTCATCGGTTGGGGAGTGTAGCGCCATCGTGTGATGCCGCAACCGATTTCGCCTGGATGATGAGTCCAGAATGAAAATGGTCGGGGCGACTGGATTCGAACCAGCGACCCTTTGCTCCCAAAGCAAATGCGCTACCAGGCTGCGCTACGCCCCGAACCTGGCCTTGTCATTGACCGATACGCCGCGTGTGTCAACGGCATCTTTCCGCGGAACGGAATTGGATTCTCATTGACAAAAGAAACGGTCACTCTGCGACCATTGATTCATCCCCATGGTTCGGTCAACCGCCCCCCCGGTATGATTGAGCAAAGCAAATAGGAGATTTGGCATGCACACAACGTCCACACGACAGCGCGATACCAAGCAGCGTCAGGCGATCCGAAACGCCCTGGAGCGCGCGGGCCGTCCTCTCGGTCCCAAGGAAATCCTGGATTACGCGTGTCGCGATGTACCGCGTTTGGGAATCGCGACCGTTTACCGCAACGTGAAATCCATGCTTGCACGCGATGAGATTGAGGAGGTCGAAATACCGGGTCAGATCTCCCGCTACCAAATTCCGAGCGACGGAGCGAGACACCTCTTTATCGACGAGGAGAAGGATCAGGTTCACGTGATCGAGCCGGATCTCTCCCAGCTTCGCCTGGGGTTGCCGGGGAAGTATCGGACCCGGCGGGTCCAGGTGATCTGCTATGGAGCGGTGCACGATGGCGCGCCCGCCGCTTCCGGCCGCAGTCGAAAATCATCCGGTCGCAGGGCACGAGCATCCCGGTCTGGGGTAGGGTGAAATGTTGGCGTGGCGATCGATCCAGCGAAGGGGCAGCGCCTGCCCGTGATTCCGGGCAAACAAAGGGCGGATCACGGGGGCCGGCACGTGGTGAATCAGGGGATGACGATGCGCTGTCCGATCTGGAGGCGGTGGGGATCAACTCCGGGGTTGGCGCGCATCAGTGCGTCCAGGCTGACCTCGTATTTGCGTGCGAGTCCCCCCAGCGTGTCTCCCGGTTGGATAATGTGCACATCGGTCCCCTCCGTTCCGGACTCCTCCGCCGAGACGTGCGGGGTGGGACGGTTCCGTTCCCTCGCCTGAGGCCGCGTTGCTTCCGTGAGGAACTCATGCAGTTCGGTGATGCGATCGGCGTGCGTATTGATCTGCTCGCGGTTGGTCCGAACCTCGCGGCTCAACGTCTCCAATGCCTGTTGCGCTTGATCGCGGATTCCCTGCGCGGCACGTACCGCGCGCGCGGTCTCCGACCCGACGTTGACCAGGCGGTCGTCGAGTGACTCGAGTTGCTGTTCCAGGGCGGCAATCTGTTCCTCGATCTCCGGGGTCCGGTCCGGCCGTTGTGAAATGCGCAGCACTTCGGACTCGAGTTGCTCCATCGCTCGCGTGGTTTGTGCCGCCATGTAGATCGCCACGCCGCCCAGAACAATCCCCAGGATTCCGGCGGCGCCCAATGCCAGAGTCAGTTTCTGCAATCCACCCCCGTCTCCGTCGGCATCGATCTCCGGGCGGGTTTCGATCGTCAGATCGTCATCCTTGTCAGACATAATATTCAAGTCTTATTGCTTGGAGCGAAAAGAGCAAGCTCGGTTGCGAGCGTCGTTTTCGTTGCCTTTCCGTACGGATGCATATGATTGGGGGGAATGGCGGGATGGGACTGGATCGTCCTTGTAGCGTACCTCACCGGCTTGGTCGGGATGAGTGCCTGTTTCTGGCGCAGGCAAAGCGACGCACGCGACTACTACCTTGCCGGCAACCGGACCGGGCCGTTGCCGATCGCGCTTTCGACCATGGCGACACAGTGCTCGACGAACAGTCTGCTGGGCGCGCCGGCGTTCGTTGGATTTGCTGCCGGAGGCGGTTTGTTGTGGCTGCAGTACGAGCTGGCGGTTCCCCTGGCGATGATCGTTCTGATCGCGGTGTTTTTCCCCTTGTTCCGGCGCCTGAGGCTGATCTCGGTGTACGGGTATCTGGAGGCGCGGTTCGATCGCCGTACGCGGGTGATATTGAGCATTTTGTTCCAGGTGCTGCGGGCGTTTGCAACGGGTGTGACGGTGTACGGGGTTTCGCTGGTGCTGATGCTGGTGCTGGGGGTCGAGTTCTGGGTGGCCGTCCTCCTTCTGGGAGCCGTCACCGTTGGATACGATCTTCTGGGCGGGATGCGCGCGGTGATCTGGTCGGACGTGATCCAGCTCGTGGTGTTGACTGGAGCGATCGTGATCAGCGCGATCATGGCGATTGTATTGAGCGGGGGGTGGGAGACAGTCTGGGCTTTTACCGACCCGGATCGGATGCGGGGGTTGGACTGGCGGCGCCATGGGCTGGGCGACGGGCACGACTACGCGTTATGGCCTATGCTGATCGGGGGAGTCTTCCTTTACGTTGCGTATTACGGATGCGATCAGACGCAGGCTCAGCGGGAGCTGTCGACGCGATCGGTGAACGATACCAGCCGCGCCTTGTTCTTCGATGGGATCCTGCGATTTCCACTCGTGGCGGCGTACTGCTTCCTCGGAATCTGTCTGGCGGCTTACGCAGCGTCGCACCCCGACTTCCTGAGATCGGAGTACCTCCTGGTCGACGGAGCGGTGAATTATAACCGTGCGGTCCCGGCTTTTGTCGTGGAGCACTTCCCGGTCGGGCTCGTCGGACTGGTGATCGCCGGACTGTTCGCCGCGGCGATGTCGTCGTTGGATTCAACGATCAACGCGTTGAGCGCGCTTTCGATGGAGGACGTGGTAAAGCAACTGCGCCGTCGGCCGATGTCCGCCCGCGCCGAGCTGATAGCATCCAAGGGGCTGACGTTGTTCTGGGGCGCGGTGTGCCTCGCGTTCGCGTTTCAGGTGGACGCTGTCGCCGAGACTGTAATCGAGGCGGTGAACAAGATCAGTTCGCTGTTGAACGGACCGTTGCTCGCGGTCTTCGCAATGGGGGTGCTGACGCGCCGCGTCAACGGCGCCGGGGCGGTCAGCGGTTTACTGACGGGATTCGGCGGCAATCTTCTGGTGATGTGGTTGTTGCCCGGCGTCTCGTGGCTGTGGTGGAATGTGACCGGATTCCTCATTGCATGGTTTGTCGGGTGGACGGTGAGCCTGCTGACCGCACCGCCGCCGCGCGAGAAGATTGCGCTGACGCTGTGGGAGACGGAGCCCATCGTCGAGCGACGCGAACGGCTCAGGCGATGGCGCCTGCCAATGGCCGTGCTGGCGGCGTACGCGATCGGGTTGATCTGTTTGCTCGGGGTCCTCAACCTGCTCGCGGGGTGACGCCTCTTGAATGGGAGCGAAAAGGATTTTCGGCCGGGCTCCGCCTCTGCACCCTCCGGGGATGCACGGTTGGAGGCCTACTTCTCCAGGCAGCGGGGCGGGAGGATCCAGGAGAGAAGCCATTCCGGCCCGGAGCCGCCGCCGGCGCGGAAGCAATCCGGCCGTTCGAGGCGAATCAGGCTTCCTTTTTTCACCTGGATCACCGCTCCGGGGTCGTGTTCCGAAGCGCGCTCCGGATACAGGAGGCGGCCGATCAGCCGGCGCAGGTGTGGATTGTGGCCGACCAGGAGCAGGTCTTCATGAAAAGCATCAAACCGGCCGACGATCGCGGCAGGATCCGCATCGGGCCGAAGCTCCTCCAGGGCACGGGTGCGATCGGACATCTGAAGGTGGGCGGCAAGAAGGTTCGCCGTTTCGCATGCCCTGGTGAGTGGACTGTGCCAAATCTCCGATGGATTGAAGGCTGGGTTCCCCGCAACGAACTCAGCGAGGCGAACCACGCGCCGGATTCCCTTGCGCGTGAGCGGGCGGGTGCGATCCATGTAGTCAGGCTGGGCTTGGCCGTGGCGTAGCAGAAAGAGGGTCATGACGGGCGGCGATGATGTAACTCCGGTGATCTGCCTCCTCAACGTGTAGCCCGTACCGAGGTTCCGTGCAATTCGGAAAAAAAATGGGCTTGCGTCGACCGCGGCGCATTCACTATGAAATCATTAGTAACTTTCCCATCAAACCTTAGATAATATTTTTCTTCCCCTTCGATGTCTGCTTGGCTTGATTCAGGCCTTTCAAGGGAAACCGTCCGGAATAAACCGGCGAAGCGATGACGAACCGACCACGGAGACGCAATGCTACATCAGTCCTACAACGTCAATCATCTGAGCCACCTCGAGTCGGAGGCGATCTACGTGCTGCGCGAGACGGCGGCGCAATTCGAGCGTCCGGTTCTGCTTTTTTCGGGGGGCAAGGATTCCATTGTTGTGACGCGCCTGGCGGAGAAAGCGTTCTGGCCCGCCCGAATACCGTTTCCCCTGATGCATGTGGATACGGGCCACAATTTTGATGAGACGATTGCGTTCCGCGACGGGCTGGTGGGCCGCCTCAGGGCGCGGCTGGTTGTGGCGAGCGTGCAGGAGTCGATCGACCGCGGGCGGGTCCGTGAGGAGGAGGGGGCGAATGCGAGCCGGAACGCGTTGCAGACGGTGACGCTGTTAGACGCGATCGAAGAGCACGGGTTTGACGCGGCGCTCGGGGGAGCGCGCCGGGACGAGGAGAAGGCGCGGGCGAAGGAGCGATTTTTCTCGCACCGGGATGATTTCGGTCAGTGGGATCCGAAGAACCAGCGGCCGGAGCTCTGGAACCTTTTCAACGGGCGTAAAAGCTCCGGCGAGCACTTTCGGATATTCCCGTTGAGCAATTGGACCGAGATGGACGTGTGGCAGTATATCAAGCGGGAGGGGCTTGAGATTCCCTCAATCTATTTTGCGCACGACCGGGACGTGATCACGCGCAACGGGATGCTATTGGCAAAGACTCCGTATGTAACCGTCGCTGATGGCGAGCGAGTTCAGCGGATGCGGGTGCGTTTTCGGACGGTGGGCGATGCGACTTGCACCGGAGCGGTGGAGTCGGATGCGACGGACCTGGATTCGGTGATCGCGGAGGTGGCTGCGGCGCGCATTACGGAGCGGGGCGGACGGGCTGACGACAAACGCTCGGAGACGGCGATGGAGGACCGCAAACGGTCTGGATATTTTTGAGCAAGGCACGGTTCGAAGGTCGACTCCGGTGCACAGTGGATAATTTTTTGGTGAAAGAGAAGCGATGACGAGTTACGACGATATGGAGATGCTGCGTTTCACGACGGCGGGCAGCGTGGACGACGGCAAGAGCACGCTGATCGGGCGGCTGATGTTCGATACGAAGACGATTTTCGAAGATCAGCTGGCTTCGCTGGAGGCGACGAGTCACCAGCGCGGGGAAGAGCAGGTCGATTTAGCTTTGCTGACCGACGGTCTGCGTGCCGAACGAGAGCAGGGTATCACGATTGACGTGGCGTATCGTTACTTCGCGACGCCGCGCCGCAAGTTCGTTATCGCGGATACGCCGGGGCACATTCAGTACACGCGCAATATGGTGACGGGGGCGTCGACTGCGAACCTGGCGGTGATCCTGGTCGATGCGCGCAAGGGAGTGATCGAGCAGACGTGCCGGCACGCGTTTATCGCCTCACTCCTGCGGTTGCAGCACGTGGTGGTGTGCATCAACAAGATGGATCTGGTGGATTGGTCGGAGTCGGTGTTCAATGGAATTGTAGAGGATTTCAAACGCTTTGCCTCGCGTCTTGAGATTCCGCAGATGACCTTCATTCCGATCAGCGCGCTGCTTGGGGACAATGTGGTTGCCAAGTCAGAATGGATGCCGTGGTATGAGGGGACGACCCTCCTGTATCACCTTGAGACGGTGTATATCGGATCGGATGCGAACCACGTGGATCCCCGGTTTCCGGTGCAGTGGGTCATTCGTCCTCAGAACGGGGAGTGGCACGACTTCCGCGGGTACGCGGGCCGGGTGACGGGCGGTGTCTTCAAGCCTGGCGACGACGTAACGGTCCTGCCCTCGGGGTTCTCAACGCGAATCAAAGCGATACACACCAACGACGGGGAGCTGAAGGAGGCCTTCCATCCGCTTTCCGTAGTCATGACGCTGGAGGACGAGATCGACATCTCCCGCGGCGACATGCTGGTCAAGCCGCTCAACCAGCCGCATGTCGGTCAGGACCTGGACCTGATGTTGTGCTGGTTTTCTGAGAAGACCCGGCTCGAATCGCGCGGCAAGTACATCTTGCGGCACACGACCCGGGACGTGAAGGCGTTGGTGCGCGAGATCTGCTATCGTGTGGATGTCAACTCCCTGCACAAGGTTGAAGGGGTGGACCACCTGGCGTTGAATGAAATCGGACGGGTAAAACTACGGACGGCGTCTCCGTTGTTCTATGATTCATATCGACGGAACCGGTCGACCGGTTCCGTGATCCTGATCGATGAGTTCAGCAACCAGACGGTTGCTGCGGGGATGATCCGGTAACACGCGGCTTCGGAGCATCGCATCGCTCATCGATCTGAATCTTCAAGATTCTGACGGGAAGCTGGCGTCGAAAAAATCGAGATCCTCGCGGGGGAACACGTCTTCGGTCAGGGGGCTGTTGTATCCCTGTCATGACGTGTTATTCCTTTGTGCCGTGATTTGGAGATGCGTGCGCCAGTGCCGATTGGGGTGTCATCCCAGCTGTTGTCTCAACCAGTGCAGGACCTCGGCGGCGTGTTCTTCGCTGCCCGCGGCCTTCGGCCAGTGGGCCGCGATCCGTTGTTCCGGGTCGATGATGAAGGTCTCGCGCGACACCCCCATATACGTGCGTCCGAAGCGTGATTTCTTCTGCCACACCCCGTAGGCTTGAGCGACCACGTGACTCTCGTCGGCGAGCAGGGGGAAGTTGAGCGCGTGCTCGGCGGCGAACTTCGCTTTCGACTTGCTGTTCAGAACCGAGGCCCCCAGTACCGCGACGCCCAGTTCGTCATACGCTGCGCGCTGATCGCGGAAACCGCAAGCCTCCTTGGTGCATCCCGGCGTGCTGTCCTTGGGGTACCAGTAGAGGACGAGAAACCGCCCGCGGTAGTCATTAAGATTGTGGACCTTGCCCTCCTGGTCGGGCAGTGAGAAATCGGGAGCTGGTTCTCCGATCGTGGGAGCGTTGTGATGATTGAGGTGCACGGTCATGGTGGCGGCAGTCTGGGCGGGAATGGTGTCACGGTCAATGGCTGAGAACAGACGGGAGATTGGGGGTCTTCCGAAGCGCGATGGCGCGGGTGGATCGGATAATAGAGTCGCGTCGCGCGAAGCGGGAGGTAATTTCGGCGTGCCGGATCACGGGGTGAGGATGTGCATGAAGACATTCACGCCGAGCCGGGTATAGAAGGTATGCGCGTAGTCGCTGATTTCGGTGCTGTGGTAATAGCGGAAGATACGGAATCGGCCGTTCGGCTCCTGTACCCACGCGGGGATGGTGTCGGGTTGGCAGTAGATGCGATCGACCAGGCCGTCTTCCCGCGTAACCGTAAACAATGGACCCGAGTAAGCGGCCTGGCGCAGGTGGTCACTCATGCCCTCGGCGCTCTCACGCACCCGGAATCCGATCGGATTTGTCCACTGGCCGAGTTCGTTTCGTCCCCATCCCATGGCGATGATCGGCGTCGCCAGGACCGCGAGTCGGCCGTTGATCGTCAAGCCGAGAAACGAGTAGGTTCCCTGCGGCCACTTCTCGTTCCGAACGTAATCCCGAATGGCTTCGGGCAGGCTGGACGCGTCTGGAAGGCCCGAATAGAAGGATCGAAAGACCGGGTGCGCCCGACTGAGCGGCTCAAACGATCGATCCGGGAAGACCTCGGCGAACGCCGCATCAAGCTCGGGAATCGCTTCCCATTCGGCGAAGCTGTGGCGCTGGCCGTGTGCCGTTTCGCCACGAAGGAATTCTGCGCTGATCCCTGCGTCGATGAAGAGAAATCCGCCGCGCTCGAGATAGCGGCGGAGGTTCTCCTGTTCGGTTTCACTCAGGGTCCAGTCCGATCGGTCTCCAAAATTCACATACACAATCGGGTATTGAAAAAGCTCCGGATCTTCGAAGTCGGACAGAATCACCGGATCGGGATCGAAGCGGAGCGTCGTCGTGCGGTTGATCTCCTCCAGGAGGCTGGTCAGCGCACCTGGATAGAAGCGTTGAAACGGATCGCCTTCGACCACCTGTGCGATCTGCCAGGAGTCTTCCGGGGGAAGGGTGACGCCCGCGGCGGGCCCCGGAGCGAACACGCCGAACATAGCGCACAGGGCGAGCAGGGTGATAATCGGGTGCGGGAGAATCCCGTGGAGTAAATATCGTGTCGCCCTCCTGCAGGAGGGCGGCTTGCATCCGCTTTTGCTTCGGTACCGTGCGGCACGGGATACCGCGTCACCAAGGGCCCCTGATCGATTCGGAACGTGCCGGGAGGCCGACTGCGCGCCGGTGATGGGATTGAGACGCTCGGATTGTTGGTGCATGTCAGAGTCGCTCGCTTGCGCGGGGTTCGACGGCTTCGCCATCTGGGAGGTGTTTGTCCAGGAATGCGGCGAGCGGGCTTTCCGGGTCGGCTGCCCGCCGTTCTCGAAGCAGCTTCAGGTCGCGCTCGTCGCCTTTTTCCAGGAGAATGCGTGCGGCCTGTATCTGGAATTCCTGATGGGGGTCGCGCAGCGAGGCCCGGACGACGCGCTTCCAGTCGTCGAGCTGTTGGGCGGCGACCTGTTCGAGCGCCCGGCGGCGCAGCGGAAGGTCGTCGTCGATCAGAAGATCGAACAGGACCTCCCGGACAACCTCCTCAGGCTGATGACGCAGGTGGCGGAAAACACTCTCGCGGACCTCGCGCCGATCGTGCCGCGCCAGATCCCGCACGATACCGGGCGGGGTACGGTTGGCGTGCGCGTGCAGAAAACCGAGAACCCGTTCGCGAACATGGCTCGATCGATCGTCGAGCAGGCGCAGGATGTTGTCCTTCTCCGGGAACTCGGGGCTCAGGTTGAGCCATAGGGTTACGGCTTCGGTCCGCACGACGGCGCTTTCCGCGTCGAGGAGACTTCTGGTGATCTCCCATGCGACCTCCTGATCCAGCCGGTACAGCAGACGAACCGCGCGCTGCGCCGGGTCCTCCGGCACGCGTTCGGTACGCAGCCGATCGAATATCGGGGAGTCGAGGTTCGGATCGAGCTGGAACGTGCTGACCTCCGCCTCGATCGCGGTCGTCCGATCTTCCGAATCCCGCAATCTCCGCAATGTTTCTCGCGAATCGGGGTGGCGGTGACGCCCGAGTTGGCGTGCGAGCTCCCGATCCCATGCGGAATCGTTGCCGAGGGGGTGCTCCAGGGCGGCTTCAAGGAATGCATCCGTGGGAACGTATTGTCCTGCGAGGCGCAATGCCTGAAGGCGTACCTGCCGATCGTCGTCCGCCAGCGACGCTACCAGAATTGAGCGCCGCGCTCCGCCCAGCGGGAAGGCGTGGTAGTTGGTGAGCATGTTGCGCCGGACCACGACGTCGTCATCCCTGAACGCCCGGTGCAGGACCTCGGGAAACCCCTCGGGCAGGGAGTTCGCGCGACTTCCTGGCGGGCGGGGACCCCTTGTCGAGGCGATGCGCAAGGCGGCGGAGAGTTGTCCGAGCACGGAGGAGATCTGCCGGCGGATCTCGACGTCGGGATCCCCCAGCATCAAGAGCATTCGTTCCACGAGTTCGCGGGAGAGGCGGCCGGATCGTTGTTCGAGAACAGAAATCAGCGCGGCCCGCCGCACGCGGACTTCATCGTGGTCCAGGGCATCCCGAAGCGCCCGCCGTGCGCGCGGATGCGCGTATTTGCCGAGGATCATCGCGGCGCCCACCTGATGCTCGACGGATCCGTCAAGCAGATCCTCGATCGCCCGATCGATCGTGGCTTGCACCGCGTCCGGATTCTCTTTCGGGGCGGGTTGCTGAAATTGTGGCGTCAGGGTCGTGGGGGGTTGCCCGGGTAGCGCGAGAGGGAGCCAGCAGAGCAACACCGCGGTGGCGGTTGTGATGCTGCGGGAGCCGAAACGGTACTCCCTGGGTGTGCTTGTCGGTGGTGCTGTCATCGGAATTGTATGGCTAACGTAGGCCGAATCGGCGCCGCAGGAACCACTCCGCAATCGCCATGCCTGCGAGAAGGGCCGCGAACGGAAAACTGCGCGCCCAGTGAATGTTCGCTTCGACAATGGGCACCTCCTGCGAAATCGCAACCTCGCGGAGGCGGGATGCTTCGGTCCACGGGTAATAGGTGCCGCCGGACAACCGGGCGATATCCCGCAGCAGCTGTTCCCGCATCGAGGTGTCGATGAGCTCCCCGGTGGCGGTGGTGTTGAAGAATGCCTCCGCGCGCAATGTTTCGCCGTCCGGGAATGCTGCTTCGTATTCGACGCGGTACTCGCCGGGGCGGATCAGATCCAATTCGGCTTCGAAGGTTCCGGGGTCTCCGAACTTCGGAAAGAGCAGCCGTTGCCGGACGGTGCCGTCCGGTTCGGTGATGCGCGCCCGGACTCGTGCGTCGGCCCGTGGGCGGAAGGCGCTGTCGAGTAGACGAACGCCGAGTTGCGCCGGCTCGTCGAGCGCCTGAACGCGTCCTTGAATCGGGGTTTCCAGTCGTGGTTTCCGGGATTCGCTCAGCCACGCCAGGGCGGAGAGCCAGAACCGCCGGTGCTGCTCGGTTCCCGTGGAGCTTTCCATCCGCCACCGCCAAAAGTGTTCGGAGCCCTGGTAGGCCACGCGTCCCGCGCCGTATGCCTGGTATGTGAAGAGCGGATTCTCATCGCGCGTTTCGAGCGCGCTGCGTGCTCCCCGGGAAAGCCGTTCGGGGAGGTAAGCGGTTGCGTCTTCCGCGAGGAAGAGGGCGGGACCCCGTGTGTAGACCTCGTGATCCTCCTCGCGCAGCAAGGGACCGGGAACGGGATTGAGGCTGCGACGCTGGCGTTCGCTGACCGCCGTGCCGCCGCGAACGGGCAGAAGCGGTGCGAAGGCGGAATCGTCTTCCGGGGTCGGTCCCCACAGCAACAGCCCGCCTCCTCCGATTGAAACGAAGTCGCGAAGCGCGTTGTGGGTGGCGGTGTCCAGGTCTCCCATGATGCGGGCGTCCACAATAATGGTGTCGTAGTCCTGCAAGGTCGATGGGTCGTCGGGGAAATCGTCTTGCGCCGCGGTATCCTCGTCGTCGTTGAATCCGCGGCGCACAATCCGCTCGGGAGCGGTCCGAAGCCATGCCTGCATTTGGAACTGTTCTTCCTCTTCGATCAGGATCCTCAGAAAGCGATATTCCCACTGAGGGGTTCCGAGATAGAGCACGCGATGGAATGCAGACTCCTCGATGAGGGCGGAGGCGTAGTCGGTGTTGCTTCCGGGGCTGCCGAGGTAGCGCGACGACGCAATCCGTGCCCGATAACTGCGAAACCCGCCGCGGCGGGGCGTCACCTCGAACCCGGTGCGCCGGGTTTCCCCGGCCGCGAGCGTCACCTCGCGACGCTCGATTGTTTCGCCGTCTTCGGCCAGCTCGAGTTCCAGCGCCCGTTCCTCGGCAAATGTGTTCTGTAGTTCCAGTTCGAGGGGGAGCCCCTCATCTCGGGTGCCGCGGTGCTCCCGTTGAACGAACCGAATCGAGACGTCCCCGGTCTCCGTCGGATCGCCGACTCCGAGGACGTGGATTGGAATCCCGTGCTCGCGGTAACGCTGGGCGGCTCGAATGGGAGAGGGGGTTCCCTCGGTTACACCGTCGCTCAGGAGAAGCACTGCTCCCAGCTCCATGCCGCGTGCGGTGTGCCGCTCGTGCAGGTGCTCAAGCGCTTTGCCGATAGCCGCGCGTCCCGACTGGAGCTCGATATGATCGATTGGAGCGGACACGTTGCCGGCGAAAGCGTAGACCTCGAGCGGGTGTTGTCCGGCAAGTCTTGCCCGCAGGTTATCGGTCGAATCGGCCCGCATTTCGTCGGCGACGAAATCGAGGCGGGAGGCGCCGTCGAGATCGGTGGCGAGCATGCTCGCGGATGCGTCGGCCAGCACGGCTACGGTGTAGGCTTCCGGATCGGGCGTGCGTTGGGTGCAGTACGGGTTGAGGAGTACGGCGACCAGCATGACGAGTAGCATGGAGCGCAAGGTTGTCAGGGTGCGCAAAATCGTGCGCGGAGCCAGGCCTCGGTTGCGTTTCCAGAGCCAGAGGATCGCCACGCCTCCCGCCAGGGCGACGAGGAGGGTGATCTGCCAGGCAAATGGTGTCGCCACGTTCATTCAGATTCCTCCGAGAGCTTGCGGAAGTACTCCTCGACCTGCCGACGGTACTGCTCGGGCGGGGGTGCCGAACGGCGGCGCATGTCCAGGATTCGTCGACGTTCCCGATCTTCGCGGTGACGCATCAACTGGTCGCGGGCCTCGCGCAACAGGAACTCCGCATCCCGCAGACGGCCTTCACCGTCGCCACCCGATTGCCCGAGCGCGCGCCCGACGCCGCCAAGCGATGCGTCGCCCAGGCGTTCTGCGAGCTGTTCCAGCCGCCCGCTCCAGCTCTCCCGGACCTGTTCGAGACGGGCGCTCTCATCCTCATCCAGGGGGCTCTCCAATTCCTGAAGACTGCGCCGGTCGCGGTTCAGTTCCTCGAGCATGCGATCGAGTTGCGCCGCGCTCAGCGCGGGCAGTTCGTCGCCGGCCCGGGCGAGTTGTGAGTTCAGCTCTTCGAGTCCTTGCACGGCTCGCTCCTGCAGTGCCTGCGCCTGTCCCCAGCGGTCGTACAGGAGCGCGTTCGCGGCGCGCGTCATTTCCGTGCCGGGCGTTCCGTCACGCGCCTCGCGTGCATTCCGCCCCAGTGTCCTTGCCGCATCGGGGTAGCTGTTTCCGATCTCCCCCGCGAACCGGTTCACCGTTTCGAGGAGATCGGAGAAGCGTTCGTTGATGCCGAGTTGTTCTTCGTGGAGCCGGGCGTCGCCCTGATCCGATGCGGCCGCTTCCGAACTCCCCTGGGCGGCTGCGCGCTGCTCGTCGGCGAGCTCGCGGAGGCGGTCCTGCATCGCCTGCATTCCGGAGTCGACCGCCGAATCCAGCCGATCCTGCAGGTGGCGCGCGGCGTTTTCCAGAGCGTCGGACGCACGGAGGCCCTCTCGCCAGCCGCGTTCGGCGTTTGCCGATTCCAGTTGGGAAGCGGCCTCGCGCATCTGGTGTTCTGCCCGGCGCATCGCCCGCCGAGCCGATTCCGATTCCGCTACGGACTCCATTCGCCGCTCGAGCCGTCGGTTCGTCTCGCGCAAAAGCTGTTGTGCTTCTGCGAGGTTCGCGAGTTGATCGGTTGAAGCCCCGGTACGTTCCGCGCGTTCGGCGCGCAGGTTCTGAGCGTTCTGCTTGTCGTGCAGCGCGCGGACATCCTCGAGTAGCTCGTGCAGCCGCGCCAGTTCATCCTGAAGAGAATCGCCGGGTGCGGCATCGGTCGAATCATGGCCCTCGGCGATCTCCCCCTCTTCGCCTTCGCCTGTCTCGGGATCCCGCGAGATGATCTGCTGGCGCAGTTCGTTCTCCATTAGAATCAACTCCTGCAATGCCTGTTCCTGGGAGAGGATCGAGGAGTCCGTGAAATCCCGCGTAATCAGGCGTTCGGCGGTTTCCAGGAGGCTGAGGGTTGCTTCGAACCCCCGCGTAAAGAAGAGGTCGTTTGCCTGCTCGAGGAAGGGGCGGAGCGCCTCGTACTCACGGTTGACCTCGCCGCGGAGCCGGTTGAGTCCTGTTCCGGCCTCTTGGTTGCGCTTGAGGCGCGCCTCGCCATCCGTGGTGGCAGCACGGTGGCTGAGCCGGATCAGGCGTTTTAACTCTTCGATGTAGGCCCGAAGCTCAAGGCGTTCCTCCTCGTCGGGCGGGCCATCCACCTCTTCCGGGTCTTCGTCGGTGCGGATCTCAACAAAAAACACCTCGGAACGGGTGCTCTGAGGCTGTGGCCGGCGGTTGTCCGTGGCCGCAACATAATAGCTTACGAGGTCGCCCTCGTCCACATCCATGGAGGAGAGATCGATCTGTGCCGCGACGGTTGTCTCGCGCACCGGCTCGCCGGGAATCCCCCGCGGAGGAATTTCCACCTGCTCCTGAATCCGTCCGGCGATCGAGAGATGCACGGTGATATCTGTCAGGCCGAAATCGTCCGTTGCGTACACTTCGATTCCGAGGCCTTCATCCGGTTCCAGTCGAATATCGCGGGCCGGATCGAGGATTTCGATTCCTGGGGGAGTGTCCGGGTCAACCTCCAGGCGCCCTTCGCGTGTCTCGACGTAGGTGTTTGGATTTTCGGCGCGCACGCGGTAGCGCCCGCTGCGTTCCGCGGATTTCCGCAGCGCCCATACCTCGCGGGCGAGGTCCGTCTCCGCTTCCGGTGAGGGCGGTTCGAACGTGAGCGACCGGTCGCCCTTTCGATAGTGCACGGCGGTGCTGTTCTCCACGGTAGCGGAGAAGATGAGGTCGGTCCCCTCGAGGACCCGCAGATCGGTGACTCCGTCATGCTCCGATCGATCCATTCGTGTGTACGCGGGCGGGCGGGCCTCGATGCGCAATTGCTCCAGACGTGGAGGCTCGAACGCCGTGATCGTGTGCCAGGCCGACTGCAGGGACGGCGTGGTCACGCGAAAATATATCGCTTCCTCGATGTCGTAGAATGTAAACCGGCGCCGGTCATCCGCACCGGCCACCATCGGATAGCGTGTGTGTCCGCCGTCGCTGATATACTCAATCTCCGCATCGGACTCCCAGCGCAGGACCCGCGCCTCGATGGTGACGTCCGCCCCGCGGGCGACACCCGGATTTTCCGGTTCGATCTCGATCCCGCTGAGCGTCCCGGCGCGCCAGTCGCTCCATGCGTACAGGGATTTGCGAACCGTATCGGTCGTCAGAGCCGAGAGGAACACGAGGGCCGCGCACCCCGCAGCGCCGGCGAGCGCCGGTCCGCGCAGCCACGTGGGTACCAGCGCTTCTGCAAAGTCGAGATGCCGTGTTCGTTCCTCCGCCGTGCGGAACAGACCCGCGTCGAGCGGACCGCGGGCGGTCGTGGAACCTTCACCGCGCTCGACGGCCGTGATGAGGCTGTCGAGGAGCTCGGGGTGGCGCGCTTCGACGGAGGCGGCGAGCGAACGCACCTGGGGGGCGCGGCGCAGCAGGCGGATCCACCCGGCCCCCACTGTCACGAGGGCGCCGGCACCCAGGGCGGCGACGAATGCCAGCGCGACTCGTTCCTGGAGGCCGTGCATTCCTCCCCAGAGATCGATGGCGTGCAGCGCTCCGCCAACCGCGGTGGCGATGGCGAGCACCAGCGCGGTCCAACGGCGGCGTTGCAGGCTCCTGCCACAGGCGAGCAAACGGATGGTAAAGGAATCCTTCATCGATCGGTTGGTGCGCTCGAGCGGCGGTCCAGCCAGCCGCCCAGGAGCGTTTCGAGTAGAAATATCGCCGCCGCGGCCAGGGCGAACCAGTGCCACAACGGGCGCGCGTACCGGAGGCTCTCGCGGAGATCGGTTGCGCCGTCGGAACGATCGGAACGCCTGTGAAGCGCCCGTTCGCTCAGCACCTCGGGATCGGACTCCGTGCGCGACACGTTCACCACGATGGGTCGATCCAGGGAATCGATCAGGCCCGGAGCTGCGAACCTCCCGGCCTCGATCCCGCTGCCGGCGAATTGCCCCGGAACATCAGAGCGCGTCTCCGCGTGTACGATACCGCCGTCCTCGGGACGGCCGAGCCGGAAGAGTTCCTGCACGAGCGGCAGAAAAGCGTTCCGAAGGGGAAGGTCACTGTCCCCGCTCTGGAGCCCGAAGGTGCCGAGAATCAGGGTACCTTCACCCAATACCCGCCGCAACAGAAGCGGATCTCCATCCTCGCTCTCAAGCAGCACCTCCTCGCGAGCCGCTCCCTCGACGCGAACATATTGGTATAGCGCGCTTAAGTAGAGGTCCCGCGCCGCCTCTCCGGTGAAGACATCGGCGAGCGGGTTTCCGCGGCGCAGGGATCCGATGCGATACGGGTTGTAGCGAACCAGTTCGCGACCGGTGCGGCCGCCGTGGCGGAGATCCCATAAATCCGCGGCCCGCAGATCGCGGAGCACGCGAAGCGCGTTGTTTCCGAGTGTCACGAACAGCAGACCGCCATCTTCGCTGAAGCGGCGGAGCTCTTCCCACGGAATCGGTTCCGAGGCTGCCGTCTCACCGCCGACGAAGACGGCATTCGCCATGTCCAGGTAATCGGATCGGATCATTCGCGGCGGAAGCGAATCCATTTCAAACCGGAGGTTTTCGGAACCGGTTTGTGCTTCGAGGGCGCTCCGCAGAAAAAAGGTCTCTTCGGCGGCTTGTTGCGAAGGGCGGGTCGAGAGCAGCGTCAGAACTCGGATCGGCGGCGGCGGTCCGAGGTAGAGATGATACGTGTTGTCGTGGGGGTACACGTCCGAGCCGATCTGCAGCACCCCGTGCGAATCGCGGGGCGGCTCGATCGTGAATGCGAACGGGGTCGTCTCCCAGGCCGCCATGGAGACGATTTGCGCGTGTTCCGTTCCGTCCACTCTCAAGACAACCCGCTCCTCGGCGTCCTCCGGGGCGTCGTTGCGGATCCGTGCGATGACATCGAGTCGACCATCATCGCGCGCGTAACTCTGGCCGGACAGCAGTACGCGATTTCCCGCCCGCTCGACGCCGGCAGCGTGAAACCGAACACGGGTTCCCTGCGTGTCGGGCCAGTTCAGATCCTCCCATGATGCGGTCTGAAAATCCGAAAAGAGATGCATCGTACGCGGGGTCCCGGAAAACATCGACTGCGCCTCCTGCAGGGCGCGTTCGGGCCGGCTGCGAAACGTCGTCGGCTGCGCGTCTGCGATCCGGTCGGCGATGGCCCCGTGCTCGCGCGTCGGGGGGATCGCCTCCATGACCGTGTCCGAGAACAGGACGAGGCCGACAGGGTTGTGGCGGTGTTCGCGCAGGATCGCGAGGGCCTCCGCCTGCGCCTGATCCCACGCCTCCCATCCCGCCATGCTCGCCGAGAGATCGACAACCAGGATGTGCTCTCCGCCGGGCTCCGGATCGGCGGTTGCGGAGGGTTGCCATTCGGGACCGGCTGCCAGGAGGATGATTGCCGCGTAGAAGAGGATCCGCAGCAGGAGTAGAAGCGGATCCCGCAGCTTTCTGCTGCCCTTGCGCGGCAGGGGGGCCGCTGTTATGAAGCGTAGGGAGGGGAAGCGCCAGCGGAGGGCCGGCCGGCGGTGGATCAAGTGCACAAGAACCGGAAGCGCCAGTCCGGCCAGCGCCCAGAGTACGGCGGGGTTTTGAAATTGCAGCATGGGCTAGTGTAATTTCTCCCGGTGATGCAGGTAGGCCGCCAGGGCGTGCCCGAGGTGTTCCCGCGTTGCGAGCTGCAGGCAGTCCACATGGGCCTGAAAGAAATTGCGTCGCAATGTGTTCAAAAATGTTCCCATCTGAGCGTCGTACTGCTCGGCCACCGCACTCGGGCTCGTCAGCACTTCACCGCTCCCCTCCAACGCCTCGAACCGGGCGGTCGGCCGACGCGGCAGGGCGATCTCATCGGGATCGAGAATCTGCACGCCGATGCAGTCGCAGTGGAGCAACCTGAGCCGTCCCATGCGCCGCGGCAGGATGGATTCGCTCTCGAGCATGTCGGAGAGCAGAACAACCAGACCACGGTTCCGAATCCGGCTTTCGAGTACCGCAAAGGCGGATGCGTGATCCGCCTCTCCCCCCGGTTGCACCCGTGCGAGCTCGACCAACACGCGGTTCAACTGCTGGGTTCGATGTTCCGGAGGCAGGAACGAAACCGCCTCATCGCGGTAGACGAGGAGGCTGACGTTGTCCCCCTGCCGGTTCGCCAGGTAAGCGAGACAGGCGGCGACCATAGCGGCGTAGCGCAGCTTGCTGCAGACCGCATCCTCTCCCGCGTAGTCCATCGACGCGCTGGCATCGAGGACCAGGTAGACGTTCATGTTGGTCTCCTCCTGGAAGACCTTGGTGTACAGCTTCTCGCTGCGGGCGAACAGCTTCCAGTCCACGTACTTGAGATCCTCGCCCGGAGTGTAGTGGCGGTACTGCAGAAACTCCGACCCGAAGCCGTGGAAAATGCTGCGGTGCAGTCCGCTGAGATATCCCTCCACGGCGCTCTTCGCCATGAGTGAAAAGGGTGCGATCCGCGTCAGATAGGCGGGATCCAGCAGCTTCTGAGAGTCCTGAACCGGCATACAAGCGACCTCGTGAAGAGGACGGCCTATTCGCGCACCGAACGCAGGACGTCCCGGATGATATCGTCGGATGAGACTCCCTCGGCCTCGGCGTGGAAGTTTGGGATAATTCGGTGCCGCAGAACCGGGAAGGCGAGTTCGTGGATGTCTTCGATGGCGACGTTGTAGCGACCCTCCAGCAGGGCGCGTGCTTTGCCCGCGAGCACCAGGGCCTGCGAGGCGCGCGATCCGGCTCCCCACTTGATCTTGTCCCGAATCGACTCGGATGTGGCGGAATTCCCGGGGCGTGTTGCCGCGGAGAGGCGTACCGCGTACGAAATGACGTGCTCGGACACGGGCACCGCTCGGACGAGTTCCTGCAACCGCAGGACTTCCTCGCGTGAGAAAACGGGTTCGGCGTTCGGCTTATCCGGAGAGGTGGTTGCACCGACCATCTTGATCTCATCCGCCTCAGGCAGGTAATCCATGACGACATTGAGCAGGAAGCGATCCAACTGCGCTTCCGGGAGGGGGTAGGTGCCCTCCAGTTCGATGGGGTTCTGGGTCGCCAGTACGAAAAAGGGCGCCTCCAGGTGCATCGTGCGCCCGCTGACCGTAACCTGCCCTTCGCCCATCCCTTCGAGCAGCGCCGCCTGCGTCTTTGGAGGTGTGCGGTTGATCTCATCCGCCAGCACCATGTGCGCGAACACCGGTCCGGGAATAAATCGAAATTGCCGTCTGCCGGTTGCCGCGTCCTCCTCGAACACATCGGCGCCGAAGATGTCCGCCGGCATCAGGTCGGGAGTGAACTGGATCCGCTTGAAACTGAGCGAGAACGCCTGGGCGAGGGTCTTTACCAAGAGCGTCTTCCCAAGCCCGGGTACCCCCGTAATCAGAACGTGCCCCTGGGACAGAAGGGCGAGGATGATCTCTTCGATGATCGTCTCCTGGCCGACAATCACTTTCGCCAGCTCGCGGCGCAATTTCTCACGGGCGTCGCGAACCTGGGTCAGGATCGCCTCTCCCTCGACGGTTTCGTTCTGCATGGGCGTGTTCGACATTGGAATTTTTGAAAAGCTCCACATCTCCCAGAGGAACGGGCGCGAGGCAATGCGAAAACGGGGCCGTTATATCCGTTGCAATGCGCCGCGCGGGGCGGAACGCCTCTCAGCCCTCGTTCCCGACAGAACTCCCTCTGCGTAATCCCAGCCTCCTGGCAGGCCGCCAGCAGTTCCTCGATCCGCTCGCGCGTGCGGCACCGTTTTTGACTTTTTGCTCGCCTCCCAAGCCATCCGCCCCATAAATCTTACATGTGCCGGTGATTTTCCGGTCAAGAATTCAGCCCCGAAGCGATATGGGTCGCGAAAATCCCTTCCGCGACCACGGGCGGGAGCTTGTGCAATTCGGAAAACGGCGGACGGCGGACGAAGAACAGAGCGTGGACCCGCTGTCCGGAATTCAACCCGACCCGTTCCCATGTAGCCGGGAAGGCAGATTCGCCGTTCGATTGAGCGGATCGCCCGACCCTCTTTTCAACTTTTCAACTGTCCGGAGTGTACAGCATCAGCCGAGCCGATGCAAAAGTTCACCGCATACATTGAAGCGGATTTGATTACCCAACATCCTCCGCAGCTCACGGCCGCCGGCCGCTCAGCTGCCCCGCCTGATCCTACTCCAAATTCAAATCCAACGGGCTCGCGCTACCGACGCCGGGCTTGCGCATGATGTGCAGATACACCTGCGTGGTCTCGATCTTTGCGTGGCCGAGCAAATCCTGAACGGTCCGAATGTCGACTCCGGATTCCAACAGATGGGTTGCAAACGAGTGCCTCAGGGCATGTGGTGTCACCCGCTTGGGAAGATCCGCCGCCCGAACCGCGGCGTGAAAGGCCTGCTGATACGCTCCCGGCAATACATGATGACGTCGCATAAGCCCCGTGCGCGGGTCTCTCGACAATTCCCGGCTCGGCCAAAACCAGAACCACGCCCAACTCGTCCCGGCATTCGGATACTTACGGGCCAGCGACTCGGGCAGCCAGACACCCGACAGATTCGCATCACGGTCCTTGTCGTGCCACGGCCGTATCGCCTCCACATGCCGTTGCAAGTCATTGGCCAAAGCCCGCGGCAATGGCGTTACCCGGTCCTTGTCTCCCTTGCCGCCCCGCACAAGAATCTGTCCCCGCGTGAAATCCACATCCTTTACCCGCAACCGCAGCAGTTCCGAGATCCGCAACCCGGCACCGTATTGCAGCTTGGCCCGCAACAGCGTTTGACCGGACAGTTTCGAGAACAACGCATCCAACTCACCGCGACTCAACACGACCGGCATCCGGCGCCGGTGACTCGCCCGGACATAATCCGAGAAATCATCAACATCCCGGTTGAGCACTTCCCGAAAGTAAAAGACCAAGGCGTTCAAGGCCTGCTTCTGGGTTGCAGCGGTCACCGACCGGTTTATCGCCAGATCGTCCAGAAAAGCGCGGATCTCCCGCGCGCCCGCCGACCGGGTATTCCGTTTTCGGACAAATTCCGCGAACCGCCGCCACCACGCAACATAGCTCGCCTCCGTCCGATACGCCATGCCCCGGCGCCGCATCTCACCGACGCCCGCTCGGATCCACTCAGGTCCGCTGCGCGCCGTCGCATCACAGCGATCGCGCAGATCCCGGTCATCCGCTTCGCTCCGCGTGTCCCTGGCATTGCCGCCACTTGCGGCAGGGGCGTTGTCGAAGAACCAGTCCAGGGCCTTCGCCCAACTCCCGCGGATCCAATCTGAAACATCCCTTTGGCCCAGGATCTCACGCTCAAACCGCTCCCGCGACGCCGGACTTGCCCCAACGCGCTCCCGCCGGCACCAGGCCAAATACCATCGAATCGTAATATCGAACGACTGCCGCACCTTTTCAGGCAACCGAGCATCTTCCAAATGCTCCCTCCAGCGATCGAACCGGACCGTCTCCATCCCGGAATCCAAACGCAGGCGGCACCGGAATGCAAGATAGTTTACTTTTTATAAATATATCAGTTGATCTTTTGCGGAAATCGATGCCGCCGGCCCCGGCATGCATGCTGAGTCCATATTCGATGGATCCGCCTGGTGACCAACGACTTCCAAGTCAATGTTGGCCAAGTCCCGCCCCCGGGCGCGCCTTCCGGCTCCCCCGATATATCAAACTCAGTTGATCATTTTGGGAAAAATCACCAGCCGTCCCGGCACGAATTAACCTTTTTGGGAACTTCATTTCGCCCGATTTCCCTTGCCCTGAGTGCTCTCAACCGTTATCTCACAATCCTTCGCCCAATCAGGAAGCCATTACCCCGCAAGAATATGCAAGCCTGTCACTCTCCCGTTCAATGCACCCCCGCCAGTGCGACGCCCCGCCGCTCCGGCTGCGCGTGCGTCCCCCGATATCCTCAACTGAGTTGGTTATATTAACACTGTTGGGGAAAGGAGATAAAATATGAAGGTCGAATACGTAACTGATACATCCGAGTGGGAAAAGTGGCAGTGCGATTACAGGTTTGGGTTGATCCTGATCATGCCGCCAGAGCCTATTTTCACCCAGATCAACTCACTGAGAAAGAAATATGATCCTCGCTCACATGCAACCTGCCCCGCACACATCACGCTATCAGATCCCTTGGGAATGGAGATGACCTCGGAAACAGATGCTGAAGTCAGTGGCATTCTGAGTTCGGTTCAGCCATTTACGCTCTACATAGGCAGGCCAC
>SLNJ01000109.1 GCA_007133065.1 Opitutales bacterium | reverse complement strand
CGGCCTCGGCGGGACGGAACGCCGCGCAACCCGACCGCGTAAACGCGGCACTCCAACAGCACGCCGCACTCCACACGCGCTCATCCGCGCCGCGGCCCGTTGGGGTCCCGCCTTCAGGCGGAATCGAGCGCGTCCGAAACCCCGCGAACCCAACTTCCGGCCAGGCCGGGACTGCATGCCTGCAGCGCGGTTGTCCGTTGTTCGTCGTCCGGAGCGTGTAAGGAAATCCGCCGGGCAACCGGGAGCCGCCGCCTACTTCAGGAAACTCTCCAGCATCCAAAGGGTTTTTTGATGCACCTGAACGCGGGCGATCATCATATCCTCGGTCTCGTTGTCCTCGGCTGCGGCAGCGAGATCGCGCGCGTTTCCGGCATCCGCAATGACCTTCTTGTGGGCCTTCGCCAACCCCTTGACCATCTCGGTTGCAGATGCGGCCTCCTTTTGCTCCGAAATCCCTGCGATTACCGCGAGATTGGAGAGACCGCCCGGCGCGTAGGCGCCCAGGGCGCGAATGCGCTCCGCGATTTCGTCGATGGCGCCGAACAACTCGGTGTATTGCTGTTCGAAGGCGTCATGGAGGGCGAAGAACGAGGTCCCCTCAACATTCCAGTGGCAGAGATGGGTTTGAGCCATCAAGGCATAGGAGTCTGCGAGGACGACGCGCAGCGCCTCGACGATCTTGTTCGTGGGTTTCATTGTGGCTTGTTTCTTGGATTTGGTCTTGGGCATGGATCCGTATTCGTTCCGTGTTACGCGGGAGGCAGGACTTATTCCGGCCTCCTCTGCGGCGAATTATTCGAGGCTGGATGGAAAAGTCAAAGAGAACCGTTGGACATGACACGGGCTTTCTATCCGGGCCTGATTTCCGCCCATGCTCTGCCTGCAACGGATGCCATGCGTCCTGCCGTTGGCTTCGCAGTGTCGACGCGCCCGCAGGCGGCACGCCGGGCAGGCGCATCAACCACGGCACCCGCAGTGATTCGGCGTCGGGGCCGCATTTCGGGATTGGAAAGTAACGTGAGATCGGTACAAGATAGCGTCGGCCGAAATATCGCACTTAAACCAGGAGAAAATCGATGAGCGAAGCATTTCAGGATGTTCCGAATATTCCGTACGAAGGACCGAACAGTCGTAATCCTTTGGCCTTCAAGCACTACAACCCGGAGGAGACCGTCGCGGGGAAACCGATGCGCGAGCATTTTCGATTCTCGAGCGCGTTCTGGCACACGATGCGCAATCCGCTTGCCGATCCCTTCGGGGTGGGCACCGCCCGCATGCCGTGGGACGACGGGTCGCAATCCATCGACAACGCGCGTCGCCGGGTGGTCGCCTTCTTCGAGTTCCTGGACAAGATGGGGATGGATTTCTACTGTTTTCACGATCGTGACATCGCCCCGGAGGGTGCGGATCTTGCGGAGACGAACCGGAATCTCGATGCGGTTGTCGAGACCTTCCAGGAGTTGCAGGCTGAACGCGGCAAGCAACTCCTCTGGGGGACGGCTTGCCTGTTCGCGCACCCGCGTTACGTTCACGGGGCCGCAACGAGCTGTAGCTCGGGCGTCTACGCCTACGCAGCGGCCCAGGTCAAGAAGGCTTTGGAGGTCACGCACGCGTTGAACGGAGCCGGCTACACATTCTGGGGCGGCCGGGAAGGGTACGCCACACTGCTCAATACTGACATGAAACGCGAGCTCGATCACCTCGCGCGGTTCCTGCACATGGCGGTCGATCATAAGAAAAAGATCGGATTTCAGGGCCAGTTTTACATCGAGCCGAAGCCGATGGAGCCGACGACCCACCAGTACGACTCCGATGCGGCGGCATGCCTGAACTTCCTGCGCGAATACGATCTGTTGGATCACTTCAAACTCAATATCGAAGCGAACCACGTCACCCTTGCGGGACATACGGTCCAGCACGATCTGACCGTCGCCGCCAACGCGGGAGCACTCGGCAGTATCGACGCCAATCGCGGCGACGAACTGATTGGCTGGGATACGGATCAGTTCCCCACCGATATCTACCAGACCACACAGGTCATGCTCGTGCTCCTGGAGATGGGTGGGTTCCGGACCGGAGGGCTCAATTTCGACGCCAAGCGGCGGCGCGAGTCGTTCGAGCCCGAAGATCTCTTCCATGCCCACATCGGGGGAATGGACGCCTTTGCGCGCGGCCTGAAAGTCGCCGACGCGATTCGCGCCGATGGCCGCCTCGCCGGCTTTGTGCGCGATCGTTACGCTTCGTGGGAGAGCGGAATCGGTGCTGTGGTCGAACGCGGAGAAGCCGACTTCGAGGCGCTTGAGAAGCATGCCCTCGCGCACGGCGAGCCGGAGCTCCATTCGGGCCGACAGGAGATGCTCGAAAACTTGATCAACGAGTTCGTCTGATTCGAAACGGGCCGAAGCCCTGCGTTTGCCATGGAATACCTGCTTGGAATCGACGTTGGAACCTCGAGTGCGAAGGCGGTCCTGATGGATGCCTCCGGCAAGCCGGTGCATGCGGTGGCTCCGGAATACGCGTTTTCCACGCCGAAACCGAATTGGGCGGAATCGGATCCGTCGGATTGGTGGGAGGCGACCGTCTCGGCCATCCGCTCGGTGCTGGAGGTGGTCTCCGCCGACGCGATCGCCGGGGTGGGGTTGACCGGCCAGATGCACGGCCTGGTTCTGCTCGACCGCGACGGCTCGGTATTGCGCCCGTGCATCATGTGGAACGACCAGCGGACCGCTGCAGAATGCGGCGCGCTGACCCGGGCTATCGGAGCCGAGCGGGTACTCCAGCTTACCGGAAACCCGCTTCTTCCCGGCTTCACGGCGCCCAAGGTGGTGTGGGTTCGGGAGAACGAGCCGGAGGTGTACGCCCGCATCGCCAGGATCCTCCTTCCCAAGGACTACGTGCGCTATCGATTGTCCGGGGCGTACTGTACGGACGTCTCCGACGCTTCCGGCATGGCGCTTCTCGACGTCGCCAACCGCACGTGGTCGGAAGAGATGCTCGCGGGGGCGGAGATCCCGCTGGCCTGGCTCCCGGAACTGACGGAATCACCGGTGGCATCGGCACGGGTCTCGGAAGAGGGCGCGCGGGCGACGGGTCTGCTCGCAGGAACGCCGATTGCCGCCGGGGGCGGCGACCAGGCCGCCCAGGCGGTCGGTTGCGGTATTGTGCGCGAAGGGGTGATCTCCGCGACCCTCGGCACGAGCGGCGTGATCTTTGCACACTCGGATTCCTACCGCGTGGAACCGGAGGGGCGGTTGCATGCATTCTGCCACGCCGTTCCGGGGAAGTGGCACCTCATGGGGGTGATGCTCTCGGCGGCGGGTTCGTATCAATGGTACCGAAATACTCTCGGCGGGGGCGCCGGATACCCGGAATTGGATGCCGAGGCGGCGCGCGCCCCGGCCGGCGCCGAAGGATTGTTTTTTCTTCCCTACCTTTCCGGCGAGCGCATGCCCCACCCCGACCCCGACGCCCGCGGCGCGTTCATCGGGTTGAGTCTGCGGCACGGGAGAGAGCACATGACCCGGGCCGTACTCGAAGGGGTCTGTTATGGGATGCGGGACGGTCTCGAACTGATGCGGGCTCTCGGGCTTCGCTCGAAGGAGATCATCGCCTCCGGGGGCGGTGCGCGCAGTCCATTGTGGCGGCAGATGCTCGCCGACACTTTTGAGACTTGCGTCGTCACCGTGAATGCAACCGAGGGTGCGGCCTACGGCGCGGCGGTGCTCGCCGGAGTGGCGGCCGGCGTGTACGATTCGGTGGAGGAGGCGTGCGCAACCACGGTGCGTACGACCGGAGATACCGATCCGGGGGCGGACGCGGCGGTCTACCGCACGCTCTATCCGCACTATCGCGCTTTGTATCCTGCGCTCAGGGACGTGTTCCGGGAAATCGCGGGAACGGTGGAGTCGTCTGTTTGAACGCTTCGGCGTGAGTTCCGGGGGTTCTTCCGGGATTGTGAGGTTGCTCGCTGCGGCGGCGGCTACGATCGTTTCCTCGGGTGGTATTTGGCGTGCTGCTCGAGGAGTCGTTTTCCGTCGATGGCGGTGTAGATCTGCGTGGTGGCGATGTCCGCGTGGCCGAGCATTTCCTGGATCGCACGCAGATCGGCGCCGTTGCTCAACAGGTGGGTGGCGAAGGAGTGGCGCAGCAGATGCGGTTTGACCGCTTTGGTGATTCCGGCTCGTTCGGCGTATTGACGGATCCAATACCATATGGTCTTGCGTGAAAGCGGGCCGCCTCGGTTGCTGAGGAAGAGCGTGCTTCCGGTTCGAACGCGAACAAACCGAGGCCGGGCGGTCTCGAGGTAACGATACACCGCGGCGCACGCCCGGGCTCCGACCGGAACGACCCGGTCCTTGCGTCCCTTCCCCGCCCGCACACGCAAAAACCGGTTCTCGAGGTCGATCTCCTGCAATTGCAGCGAGGCGAGCTCGGAAACGCGCAGTCCGCTCGAGTAAAGCAACTCGAGAAAAGCGCGATCACGAATCCCCTGAGGGGATCCCTCGGAAGGCGCCTCGAGTAGGCGGTCGACTTCTTCGATGCTGAGCGTGCCCGGGAGGCGGCGGATCAATTTCGGGGTCGAGAGCAGTTCACAGAAGTCATCGGGCCGGACACCCTGCCGCACGAGGTGGCGACTGAATGTGCGCATGGCGGTCAGCTTACGTGCGAGGCTGGCCGGGGCAAAATCGGCCTCGGTCAGCGATCGAATCCATGCGGCGGCTTCGTCTCCGACAACCGCGTGCCACGCCTCTTTCCCGCACGTTTCGTGCAGGAAGCGTTGAAACTGGGTGAGATCGTTCTCGTAACCCGAGATCGTGTGCGGCGAGAGCCCCCGTTCAAGCTCGAGGAATGCCAGGAACTCGTCCACCGGATCCTGCAGCGTGGCGGGAAGAACGGCTGGTTCGAGTGAGCTCATCTTCGATCCCTGGTTCGTGAAATTCGGTGTCGGGGGTGATCCATGCAAGCCCCGGCTGGGTCTCTGGACGAATCGAATCTTAGGGTGAACCATCGATCCCGGAAAGTCGAGTAACCATTCGCAGCGGTCTTGTAATACGTGAAGGAATTCCTTTTGATGTCTCTGCAACCCGAGAAACCACGGCAGAACGATGCACTTCGACGACCAAGCGCCCGACATCAAGCCGACCGATCTGCGCGGAATCCTGAGGTATGTACCGCAGTGGCGGGGACATGTCTTTGTGATCGCGCTGGACGGGGCAATCGTGCGTGATGAAAATTTCGCGAACATTCTGCTCGACCTGGCGGTGTTGCGGAGCCTGCACATCCGGATCGTGATTGTCCTGGGGATTGGAACTCCGTTGCAGGAGCTGGCCGCCGCGCGCGGGGTGACGCTCAGCGATCTCCGAGGGGAGGCTCCGGTCGACGATGCTACGCTCGACCTCGCGGTGGAAGCGGCGGCGCGGGTCTCTCACGAAGTGATGCGCGGGTTGACCGCCAATGGCCTGAAATGCGTCGCCGCCAATGCGGTCCGCGCGGCCGAGGCCGGTATTCTGAAAGGGGTGGACCAGATGCACCGGGGTAAGGTGGACAAGGTGGACGCGGCGCTGTTGCGGGAGTTGATCGATGCCGAGATCGTGCCGTTGGTGCCGGTGATCGTGTTCGGACGCGACGGGCGCACGCTCCGGGTGAATTCGGACGCTCTGGCGAGCGAGCTCTCGCACGCCCTGCAAGCCTCCAAACTGATCTTCCTGACGCCCTATCCGGGGCTCCACCTGAGCGGCCGATTCGTTACCAACATCAAGGTCGAAGCGGTTCGGGATATGCTCGAAACCGAGCCCGAGGCGATCGATGAGGCGCTGCGCAGCAAGGTACGGCACGCCGTGCGTACGATCGAGGGGGGGACGCCGCGCGTGCATATCATGGACGGTCGCATCAGCGAGGGATTGCTCACGGAGATCTTCTCGAAAGTGGGCGTGGGAACCATGGTTTACGGGAACGAGTACCAGCAGATCCGGAGAGCCCGCCGGTTCGACATCCACGCCATCCATGCGATTACGCGCAATGCGGTACGCACGGATGCCCTGCGGTACCGGACCCGCAGCGCGATCGAAAAGGAGATCGACCGGTTTTTTGTCTACGAGATCGACGATAGCGTGATCGGGTGCGCCGCACTGGTTCCATATCCTGGAACCGAGATCGGGGAGATCGCCTCCGTTTCAGTGCAGCCCTTCTACCAGAATCGCGGCGTCGGGCGCAAACTGGTCGACTTCGCGATTCTGGAAGCCGAGCAGAGAGGGATGCAGGCCGTGGTCGCGCTCACAACCCAGAGCGTCGCGTTCTTCCGGGATCTCTGCGGCTTCGAGGAAGGATCCCCGTCCGACCTGCCGCCCGAGCGTCGTCAGATCCACGAAAAGAGCGGACGCAATTCGCGCGTCTTGGTGAAGCGGTTGTGAGTGCCCCTGCGAACGATCATCGCACTGGGTCGGCCTGAATTCTCTCGGCAGCGTCGCTCAGGTTACGGCGGTTGTTCACGCGGGTGTTGGGGAGGGACGGCCTATCCGGTCCGATCTCGTTCGCCCTGGGCGCAGCGGGCGAGGATTCCACCGAACGCACCGTTGGAGAACACACAGATGATGCGCGGCCGTTCGACCGATCGCTCCATCTCGCGTTGCAGGGAGGCTTCGAGATCGGCAAACGCACCGAACGCGACGGCCTCCCGGCCCATCGACTGCAGCTCGCGGACCATGCGGGCCGTGTCGAGGCGATCGTGCTGCGGAATGGTTTCGCTGCGGTGTATCGGCGCCAGCCAGACGCGATCCGACTCCCCGAGGGCATCCCGCAGCGACTCCTGGAAAAACCGGCGGGCCGCGGTGTTGCTGCGCGGCTCGAAGCAGGCGGTGAGGTGCTCGCCGGGAAAGCGTTGGCGCAGGCTGCGCACGGTTTCGCGAATCGCCGTCGGGTGGTGCGCGAAGTCCTCATACAGACGCAACCCCGGCCGTGTCGTCCGCAACTCGAGGCGGCGGCGGACCCCGCGCACCGCGCGCAGCGGCGACAGGTCGAGGCGGGTGGGGTCTTCCGGGTGCTTTGCGAGTCCGGCGGCGAGCGCGGCCATCGCGGCGTTGCGCGCGTTGTAGAGCCCCGAGAGCGGCCAGGTTACCTCCGCCCAGAGCCGCCCTTTCCAGGAGAGGGCGAAGCGGCTTCCGCCGGCTGACTCCGCAAAGTCGTGTACGACGAGGTCGGCGCCGGGATCGGTTCCGACGGTTCGGTGGCGCGTCCAGGGACACTCCCGCAGCGGCTCGACATTCGGATCGTCGCCGTTCAGAAGGATCCATCCGTTGCGCGGCACCAGGCGCGTGAGATGGCTGAAGCTGCGCTGGATGTCGGCGAGATCGCGGAAGATGTCCGCGTGGTCGAATTCGAGGTTGTTGATCGCGAGGATCGTCGGATGGTAATGGATAAACTTGGCACGCTTGTCGAAGAACGCGCTGTCGTACTCGTCGCCCTCGATCACGAACGGCGTGTCCGGGTGACCGAGCGCGGTGGCTTCGGGAAGGTCCCGCGAGACTCCGCCGACGAGAAATCCACACTCGCAGGCGTTCGCGCGCAGCAGAAAGGCGGTGAGCGCGGTGGTGGTGGTCTTGCCGTGCGTGCCGGTGATCACGACATTGCGGCGGTCTCGCAGGATGCGCTCGCCGATCAGTTGGGGCAGTGAAGTCCAGGGAATAGCCCGCGTTTCCAGCAGCCACTCAACCTCCGGGTTTCCCCGAGTCTGAACGTTGCCGATCACGACCAGATCGGGGTTGAGCGCGGCCAGGCGGTCCGGATCGTAACCCGGTTCAATCGCGATACCGGCGTCGGCGAGCAGTTCCGACATGGGCGGGTACACACCGGTGTCGGATCCGCTCACGGAGTACCCCATTCTGTGCAGCAGCAGTGCTGCGTTCCCCATCGCGGTGCCGCAGATCCCCATGAAGTAGATCCGGCGGTGAGCGCTGTCGAAGTCCATACTGTGATCGGGATAAGTCGCCATCCTGCGCGGTTCGCTCCGGTGCGCGTGTCGAATGCATCACCCGCCGCCGGGTCGGGTCAGAGCATGGCCTCCTCCGGTTCCTCGCGCAATGTCAAAGCATGGCGTCCGCTGCGCTTTCTAAGCAACAGGGGAGCATCGAAGGCGCGGCTGAGCGACCGGCTTGTCAGGACGGTTGTGATCGAACCCTGCGCCAGGACGCGACCCGCCCGCAGTAAAAGGGTATGCGTGACGCACGGGGGGATTTCCTCGACGTGGTGGGTTACCAGGATCAGCGCAACGCGACCGGCCCGGCGCGTGAGGTTCTGGAGGAAGCGAAGGAACCGCTCTCGCGCCACGGGATCGAGTCCGGCGCATGGTTCGTCGAGAAAGAGCAGATCGGGTTGTTGCGCGAGGGCGCGTCCGATCAGCAGACGCTGGCGCTCGCCCTGAGAGAGCCGGCTCCACGGTTCATCGCGCAGCGGCGCGCAGTCCACCTCATCGAGTATGGCTTCCGCTTTGGCGACCTCTTTCCTGGAGAGCGTGCCCCATACGTTGATCATGGCACGGGGACCGCTGGCGACGACCTCGAGGGCGCTCTCTCCATCGGCGATCTGTTGTTTGATATGGGTACTGACCCAACCGACGCGTCGCCGCAATTCAGGCCAATTGGACTCGCCATAGTGGTTGTCGAGCAGCTCGATCGCGCCGCGCGAAGGCGGAAAATATCCCGTAATCGTCCGGAGAAGCGACGTCTTGCCGGACCCGTTGGCACCGAGAATAACCCAGTGCTCCCCCCGGGAAACCGTCCAGTTGATGTCCGTGAGGATGGTGCGCTCCCGCCAGAGGGAGAGTCCGCTCACGCGAAGGAGCGGCGGGTCTTGCGTGCGACATGCCATGGGTGCCGAGTTTTCCGCATTCACCGTCCGTTGCAAGCCGGCAGTGTTCGTCGCGGTGGAACGGTGGAGTTGACTTGCCGCACGCGGGTGGGTAGCACCGTCGGATGAGCTCGAATGCAATGCGCGTCCTGGTAATTGGGTCCGGTGGGCGGGAGCACGCGATCGTTCGCGCCTGCCTGCGCAGTTCGCTGGTGGGGGAGGTCCTGGCAGCGCCTGGAAACGGGGGAATGGCGCGCGATGTCCGGTGCGTCCAAGTCGATATTATGAACCCGGAGGCGGTGCTGGCCCTGGTCCGCGAGGCCGAGGTCGATTTTGTGATCGTCGGCCCCGAGGCCCCGCTCAGCATCGGGCTGGTCGACGCCCTGGAATCGGCCGGCGTACTCGCCTACGGCACCAATCAGGCGGCCACCCGGCTCGAGGCCAGCAAAGCGTACTGCAAGGATTTCCTGCAGCGACACGGAATCCCGACAGCGGCGTACGCTTCGTTTACCGAGATCGACCCGGCGCTCACGTACCTGAAGCAGTGCCGCTACCCGGTTGTCGTGAAGGCGAGCGGGTTGGCTGCCGGCAAGGGGGTCATCATCGCGCAGGACGAGCCGGAAGCCGTCGCGAGCGTGCGCGGGATGCTCGACGGCACGCTCTTCGGGGAGAGCGGCCGCGAGGTGGTCGTGGAATCCTTCCTCGAAGGCGAGGAGGCCTCCATCATGCTCATGGTCTGTCGCGATCGCTACGTGGCGCTTCCGCCGAGCCAGGATCACAAGCGCGTCGGGGAGGGGGATTCCGGTCCGAACACCGGCGGCATGGGCGCGTACGCACCGGCCGCGGTCGTTGACGAGACGGTGCAGCGGCGCATTCGGGAGGAGATCATCGAGCCGACCCTGGCGGGTCTTCGGTGCGACGGTATCGATTATCGTGGGACGCTGTACATCGGGATCATGATCACCGATTCGGGGCCCCAGGTGGTCGAATTCAACACTCGCTTCGGCGATCCCGAACTCCAGGTTCTTCTGCCGCTGTGTGAGACCGATCCGGTTGGCGTCATGCTCGCCTGCGCGCGGGGCACATTGGACGGTGTGGAACTGCACGTGCGCGAGGGGGCCGCAATCGTCGTCGTCCTGGCCGCAACGGGATACCCCGGCGAGTATGAGCGCGGTGAATCGATCGAGCTGCCCGACGCCCTCCCGGAGAACGTGGAGATCGTGCACGCCGGCACGCAGCTCGATGACGGCGGAACCCTCCGAAGCGCCGGCGGGCGGGTTCTTGGAGTTACCGCGTTCGCCCCCACGCTCAAGGAGGCAGCCGCGCGGGCCTATGCGGTCTGCGAGCAGATTCGCTGGCCTGGGAAGTATTACCGCCGCGACATCGGAGTCCGGCAGTTGACTCGAGAGCGTTGCGGATAGGGTCGATCAGTCGGATCGCGCGTGAGATTGGAATGGGATGAGGGGGTGTCGATGGATCCGTCCGTTCGTCGGCTTCGGGTTCCGATTAGAGGCTTTACACGCGGGCGATCGAATGCCACCGTATGGACCTTCCTGTCGTGGGCGCGTTCATCTCGCTCGAGTCAGCAGCAGCGATGCCTTCAAATCGCAATACAGTGACGGTCGTGTGCACCGCCAACATCTGCCGCAGTCCAATGGCCGCGGAGATGTTACAGCACGCGCTGCGCGCCGAGCCCGAACCGGTGCGATCGCTCGAAGTCGTTTCCGCGGGCATCGCGGCATCCGACGGCGATCCGCCCTCCGAGCACTCGGTGCGGGCGCTTGAGAAGGTCGGGCTGACGCTCGACGGACACCGGAGCCGCCGCCTCACCCGCGATCTTCTTGAAGCGTCATGCCTGGTTCTGGTGATGACGAAGAGCCACCGGTCGATTCTCCGGGAAGTCTTCCCCGAGGTGGAAACGGAGATCCTGTTGTTTCGCGAACCGATGTCCACCGTTTCGGATCTGGAGATTCCCGATCCCTTTGGCGCGGACCTGGCGAGCTACGAAGCCTGCCGCGACAGCATGGTGGAGGCGATTCCGTCGATCGTTGCACACCTGAAAACCGTTTGCGGAGCGAATCAATGAAGATCAGTGTAGGAGCGGATCATGGGGCGGTGGACCTGCGGGCTCGCGTCGTCGCATTCCTGGGGGCGAGTGGTCACGAAGTGGTTGACCACGGCACCGATTCCAGCGAATCGGTTGACTATCCGGACTTTGCCTCGAAAGTCGGCCACGATGTGGCGGCCGGAATTTGTGATTTCGGGATCTTGATGTGCACGAACGGGGTCGGAATGAGCATTGCCGCCAACAAAATTGCCGGCGTCCGCGCCGCCCTGATCCACTCCGAAGACGACGCGTTTTACGCCCGCAGCCACAACAACGCCAACGTGATCTGTATGGGTCAGCGCCACCACACCCCCTACGACGCCGAACGCTATCTGGCCGTCTTCCTCGGCACCGGATTTGAAGGGGGCCGCCACGCACGCAGAGTGGGAAAATTCGAGGAATCCCCGGCGCCGGAGTCTCCGGGGTCGTGAGCAACCGGGCGGAGCGGCGCGTTGGCCCTGTCAGACCGATAGGATCCATGGGGGGTTGATGCGCCCGGCGTTGCGTCGCGTCCCGACGATCATGGACAGGTATGGATTCGGCTTTTCGCTTGAATGGGAAGACGAGCTGCGGGGTGGTGGGTAATGCGTGGACACCTGATGTGCGAACGGACCCCGCGCGGTTTCGGCGCGCTGAAGAGGCGCTGCCAAGAAGAGGGTTGCTTCGAGCGGCGTCTCCGGCTTTAGTGGGATACTCTTCTTGAACCGGGGTTCCCGCACCGGAGCTACAGCGCTGCGAGGCGGGTCCCACACAACGATTATCTATGACGACCACAACCAACACGTCACACGCAACCGGCAGCCTCCCGGACGAGCGCCTGCAGGACCTCGACCCGGAAATATACGCCGCCATCGTTCACGAACAGGAGCGCCAACAAACCCATATCGAGTTGATCGCTTCCGAGAATTTCACCCTGCCCGCCGTCCTGGAAGCAGCGGGCTCGGCCATGACGAATAAGTACGCCGAAGGGTATCCCGGCAAGCGCTATTACGGCGGGTGCCAGTTTGTCGACCAGGCCGAGCAGCTCGCGATCGACCGCGCCAAGGCGCTTTTTGGAGCCGAGCATGCCAATGTCCAGCCGCACTCGGGGAGTCAGGCGAATATGGCCGTCTACTTCGCCATGCTGCAGCCGGGTGACAAGATCCTTACCATGAGCCTCGAGCACGGCGGACACCTGACCCACGGGTTTCCCCGGAATTTCTCGGGTATGCTCTACGAGGTGGTCCATTACGGGACCGACTCGAGTGGATACATCGATTACGACGAGATCGAGGCGGTCGCGCAGCGCGAGAAGCCGAAGATGATTACGGTCGGCGCCTCGGCTTATTCCCGGACCATCGATTTCGAGCGCATGGGACGCATCGCCCGCGAAAGCGGTGCTCTGCTCATGGCCGACATTGCCCACATCGCCGGACTCGTCGCAGGGGGTGTCCATCCCAGCCCGGTGCCGCACGCCGATTTCGTCACGACTACGACCCACAAAACCCTCAGGGGCCCGCGCGGCGGACTCATTCTCTGCAAGTCCGATCACGCAAAGGCGATCGATTCATCGGTGCTGCCGGGGATTCAGGGCGGCCCCCTCATGCACGTCATCGCCGCGAAAGCGGTCTGCTTCCGCGAGGCCGCCAAGCCCGCGTTCCAGGAGTACGCCAGGCGTATCGTGGCGAATGCGCGGGCGCTCGCCGCCGCCATGACCGAGCTCGGGTATCACATTATCAGCGGCGGCACCGACAACCATCTCATGCTCGTTGACCTGCGTCCGAGCCACCCGAAGCTCACCGGGAAAAAGGCTCAGAACGCCCTCGACAAAGCCAATATCACCACGAACAAGAATGCGGTCCCCAATGAAACCCGCAGCCCATTTCAGGCAAGCGGGTTGCGTCTCGGCGTTCCCGCTGTCACCACTCGCGGGATGGGCGAGGAGGAGATGCGCGCCATCGCGCGCGCCATCAACTCTGTCCTCAGCGCTCCCTCCGACGAGACTGCGATCGATGAAGCCAAGTCGATCGCCCTCGACCTGTGCCGGCGATTCCCGTTGCCGTATTGACCTGTTTTAACAAATTATTTTAGTTTTTCGTTGCCTTTCGGTAACCCGGCCGCACTGTAGAGAGCCGGGATGCGTCGGAAGCTCCGAAAAACATGCACGCACACGCGCGGGTTGACGCTCGTCGAATTGCTGACGGTGATTGCCATCATCGGAGTTCTCGCGGCGCTCCTGATCCCGACGGTGGGCAGAATCCTCGACAACGCGCGCAAATCAGCGGCGCAAAGCAATCTTCGGCAGATCGCGCTCGCCTACCGGACCTACGCCAGCGAGGGAGGGCGTCCCCGGACCATTCATGCGGAGAGCATGTACGACTGGGCTCGAATCCTGGCGGAGGGAGTCGATTTCAATGATCCGCAAATCTATATCCTCGGGGATGATCCGGTGGTGGAGCAGCACACCGGGGTGCTGCCGGTCGTGGTGGCTGCACCGCCCGCGGAAGGATCGGGAGCGTGGGTCTTGGATCCCGACTTCGGCAATCATCCGTTGAGTTTTGCCGTAGCCAACCGACTCTCCGCACGCGGAACAGCGTCGAGCACGCCGGTCGCGTGGACGCGCGGGCTCAGTCTCGACGGAACCTGGAACGATCTCGATGCTCCGAATCCCGGGGTCTACGGCTCAGAAGGTGGACACATCGCGTTCCTGGACGGGCACGTGAGCTGGTACACCAACCTCCAGGAGGACGGGGGCCGGTTGCGGAACTACCGCACTCGGCGGCCGACGGCGAGCATCGCCGAGGCGCTCAGCCCCAACGCCGAGGGCCTGGATCACACCGGCAGGGCGTTTGAGTAGAGCCGGCATCCTGCCGGCGATCGTCGGGTGATGGCAGAGTCACTCGGCATCCAGTGGCGCCTGGGCGATACCCCTGTATGCCCACGCGATCGCGATGACCGGGGTCAACAGGTTGAAGAAAGCGAAGGGCAGGTAAGCGAGCGGCGAGATAGCGAGCACCCCCATCATGGTTGCGCCGCAGGTGTTCCATGGGACGAGAGGAGAGGTGAGGGTGCCGGCATCCTCGAGAGTGCGCGAGAGGTTTTTAGCATGCAGGCCGCGTTCCGCGAACGCCGGGCCGTACATGCGTCCGGGGACCACGATCGCGAGGTACTGGTCCGGAACCGTGATGTTCATGCCGATGCTGGTTACGACGGTGGAGGTCACGAGGCCACCCGACGTGCGGACCCCGTGCAATATCACCATGGCGAGTTTCTCGATCATGCGTGCGCGTTCCATGATTCCGCCGAAGGAGAGCGCGCAGAGGATCAGCGAAACCGTGTACAGCATCGACTCCATTCCCCCGCGCGAGAGGAGCGCGTCGACCTCCTCATGCCCGGTTTCAGATTCATACCCGTAATGGGCGAGACCGATGATTTCTCCGGGCGGTGTACCCTGCATGAGCAGCGCCATGACTCCGCCGATTGCCGCAGCCACGATGAGCACGGGAATGGCGGCGACCTTTCGGGCGCTCAGCACGACGACCACCAGTGGCGCGAGCAGCAGGATCGGGTGGAAGCTGTAATGCTCGCCCAGGGTCGCTTGCATCGCCTCGATCGCCGCGTCGTCCGTCGCCGCGAGTTCGACCGTGAAGCCGATGGCCCCGTACAGTACCAGCGCCAGGGCGAATGCCGGCGCCGTGGTGTACATCATGTGCCGGATGTGGGTGAACAAGTCGACTCCGGTCACGGCCGGCGCGAGGTTGGTCGTGTCCGAGAGCGGAGACATCTTATCGCCAAAGTAGGCTCCCGAGACGATGGCGCCGGCGACCATCGGAAGCGACATGTCAAGTCCGGCGCCGATGCCCATCAGGGCGACGCCGACGGTTCCCGCAGTGGTCCATGAACTGCCGGTAACGAGGGAGACGACCGCACAGATCAGGCAGGAGGCGAACAGGAAGATGCGCGGATGCAGCAGTTCGAGTCCCAGCGAGATCAGGTAGGGTACCACACCCGCGGCGATCCACAACGCGATCAGGATCCCGATAATCAGCAGGATGAGGATCGCCTTGAGACCGATTCGAACGCCGGCGAGCATTCCTTCCTCCAGGTTCGACCAGGTGTACCCTTGCGTGCGCGCGGTAAGAGCCGCGATCGCCGCCGCAAAGATCAGCGGGATATGGGGGTCCTGCTCAAACACCAGGATTGCCAGGGCCATGGCAACCACCAGGGCAGCGACAGGGATGAGCGCGATCCCGACGGTTGGCAGCGTTCCCTTGGGCGTGGTCATGGAGTCGCAGACAAGGTCACCGGCTCTACTCGGAGAGGCGGTTGTGATCGCGGAGAATCGCGCGCAACCGATCGTGCGGGAGCGCATGCACGCGGTTGCCGTCGATCCCCGTCATCGTCTTCGCCGCGATCAGGGCGTTCACGATCGCTTCCTCCGTAGCCTGCGATACGGCTATAAACAATGGATCAATCCGGTCGTTGGGAAGCATCGGTACGAGCTGCGTCGCCCCCGAATCGGACGCCTGCGCTTCCGCCGTCGAAAATGCGAGAAAAATGTCTCCTGAGGAATGGGCTCCGAATCCGCCGACGCGGGCGATCCCGATGGTGGCGCGTTGGGAGATCCGTTTGAGCTGGTGGGGCAGCACCGGTGCATCCGTGGCGATGATGACGAGGATGGAATTCCCCTCGCGTTTCCGGTCGGCCGGCGCCATCTCCGGCATCAGGTCGGTGATCTTTCGGCCGACCGGAACCCCGGCGATCGTGAGGTCCTCGCGGCGTCCGTAATTCGCCTGCACGAGGACGCCGACCGTATGCCCCGCCTCCGTGACCCGGGAGGCGGTGCCGATTCCGCCCTTGAACCGGTGGCAGACCATGCCGGTTCCGCCCCCCACGTTCCCCTCGGGGACCGGACCCGCCGCCGCACCGTCCAGTGCGGCGAAGACATCCTCCCGGCCGACGTGCGAGCCGTGGATGTCGTGCAGGCGACCGTCCCAGGTCTCACCCACCACCGGCAGCGCAGCCCACGCAATTCCGTCCGGAGCATCGTGATAACCGCGCTCCCGCCGCCAGGCGATCGATGCGTCGTAGACGGCGCCGACGCTGTGGGTATTGGTGAGCAGGATCGGCTCCTCGAGGAAGCCCGAGTCCTCGATCCACGTCGTACCCGTCATCTCGCCGTTCCCGTTGAGCGTGGACCAGCCCGCAAAAACCGGCCGGAACGTGCGTCCGGTCGGCAGAATCGCCGTTACACCGGTGCGCACCGGACCCTCGCCGATCACCAGCGGCCCCTCGCCCTCGATCAGGGTCCGGTGCCCGACCTCCACCCCGGCGACATCGGTGATCGCATTGAGCGGACCCGGTTCGCCGAGGAACGGGATTTGAAGATCGCGGGCTCTGGGTTCGGCGGCCGCTGCGGTCGCCACAAGCATCCAGGTCAGGCAGAAACGTAACATCATACGCGGATCAGCATTGCGGGAGCCGGGGTGCCTTTGCAAGCCGGAAGGTTGCGCTGCTGGAGACCCGGACACGCTCCCGTGTAACGGGCTACCTCTCGGCGGTTGCTGAAGCGCCCGTAGTCCCAGCGGGCGACCAGGGAGCGGGTGATGCCGACGGTGTTGGCTACGCCGAGGCGGGCAACGAGCGTGGCGACAAAGGTCTCCTCCTGGTCTTCGGTCATCATTTTCTTTCAGGACACCTCGCGCCAGCTAACTGTGCGTGGGGAATCTTATAATAGATGAAACATGCAGTAGATACCCAGCGGGTAGCCAATCCCGCCCGAGAAAGAGTGGCGATCGCTCGGAAGCGAACATT
>SLNJ01000007.1 GCA_007133065.1 Opitutales bacterium | reverse complement strand
TGAAGTCGGAATCACGGGGTTTCCCGGGAGTCGTTACTTCGCCGGTGTCGGGCTCAACTTCCGGAGCAACCCAGAGGTCCGGCAAGTAGATCCACTTCCGAAGGTCTCTGCTCCAGACGTACGGTACCCGACCGAAAAAGACTTCCGAGCCAAGGAAGAAGCTGGCATCGGCCCACATTAGCTCGCCCAAATCGCCCTCCAGTGCGGAGAAGCCGTACCAGAGGCGGTATTCTCTTGGGATCGCGGGGAGTTCGACATCGGGACTCGTCAGGTTGTGGGCGTTCAGATCGACCGCGATAGCGTTCAGGAAGTAGCTGGACTCCACGGATGGATCCGGCCCCCCGGCGAAGACCAGCAAAGCGCGCAGGTCTTCAACCGGGGTCCGGAAGTCGTAGTGGTCGTAATAGGCCCCATCGATCTCAACGACGAGCGGAACCCGTTCCGGAATCCCGGCATCCGGCGAACGCAGCCATACGGTGTATTGTTCATCGTTGACGTCGAGGGTCTGCCACACTTCGTACCAGGCTCCCGGAACCCACGCAAACGCGCCATGGCGGAACTGCCCGCCATCGCGAATCCCGATCATGCCGCCGTCGTTGCGCATGGCGGTCTTGAGGTCCCCCCAGCCATGCGCGCTCGGTTCTTCCCCAGGGACAAGCGGCTCGGCACGGTAGCCCCACGGGTTCGTTTCCGGTGCCGGATCGACAGCAACAAATGCCCGGTCTGTGACTCCAATGTTCAAGTCAAAGCCGAGATCTACGGTCATGATCTGGAAGTAGGCCGTCCCTTGATCGGTGATCGGCCGGTCGAAGTTGAGACCACTGAAGGTTTGGGGGGGGCCGAAACCAGTCCCGCCGGAATGTGGCGAAAAGATCCTCTGACAGTCCCGCGCCTCGTCAATTATTGTCAGATGCATGAACCCGAAGCTCCGCCCCGCTTCAAATCCTTCATCGCGTGAGACTTTCCACAGATCCGTGATCGGCGCGTCCGCGTCATGCCCCTTGACGGTCCCGAGCGGGAACTCCTCGAAGTCATACACCTGGTCCCACGCGCTCGCCGCAGGACTGGCAATTAGCCCGAGCGCAAGAATGCCTGCAATGCTCACTCTCTTCATCGTGTATATCAAAGCATAGGTTCATGCCCCGCGCCACGGAGCACCTAAAGAAATGATACGCAGGAATCACCCAAACGGATGCACCCATTGGGGTGATTTTCGGCCGACGGACGGGGTCACTGTTCATTCCTAAGATTCCGGGTTCGTTCTGCAGCCCCCGCACGCTCGTATTTGCCGCAAGCACTGGCTTCGATTCGCAGTTTGCGCGCCATCGCTCCGCTCCTCCAACGAGGGGCGAGTTCTGGCAAATCTTATATCTGAACAGTGACCCCTTCGCTCCGGCCCCTCCAACGAGGGGCGAGTTCTGGAAAATCTTATATCTGAACAGTGACCCCTTCGCTCCGGCCTCCTTCGCTCCGGCCCTCGGGCGTGGAATGGTTGGACAGCGACATTGTTCGCTGCCAGTACCAAGTGTTGTTTTGATCCGACCGAAGGCAATCGTCGCAACAACACACACAACCGGGAGATTGATATGAGAGCACTGGTACGGTTTTTCTCGGGCGGGACACCCGCCGCGTCGTGGGGCTCGCTGCTGCTTATCCGAATCATGGTCGGATGGGTGTTTATATTCGCGGGGCTCCGAAAGTTCCTGGAACCGGAAACAATGGGCGCCGGACGATTCGCCGAGATGGGTTTCCCGTTTCCCGGATTCCTCGGACCGTGGGTCGGTTTCTGGGAAATTGCGGGCGGTCTGCTCGTACTGCTGGGCCTGCTGACGCGTGCCGGAGCCGTTCCGCTCATCGTCACCATGATCGTAGCCATCATCACCACCAAGCTTCCAAACTTCGCGGCGGACGGTCTCGTGGCGGCGCTCCATGCCTGGCGCCTTGACGTCTCGCTCCTGCTCGCCTCGCTCTATCTCTTCATCGCCGGAGGCGGGAAGTTTGCAGTCGACGGGATCATCCACAAGCGATTCCTACGCGCCGAATCAGTGGACCGGCAGCGCTGAGCTTGGAACCTGGGTATATGCCTTCGACGGCGGATGGGCCTATGTCGTGAACGCGCGGTGATTGCGTGGAGACACCCTTCCTGAGAAGCTCACAGTGCGTTTCAGGACATCCACACTATTTTTCGCGCTCCCAATCGATGGGCAAGAAATACCACGTTGACCGCATCGACCGAAACGCCGATACTCGGAATCAGGATGAGTTCGCAGCAACCCCCCGAAAATCCGGAATTGGCAGCCCTCCGCGAAAGGGTCGCGCAATGGCGTCGCGCGGAACCGGTTTTGCGGGCGCAGCGGGCGCGCGATATCCTGAATGCCGATACGCAAGCCTCCGTCGCTTGGTTTGACGGAGTCTTCCGATCCCTGGGGCCGGATACCGTGCGCCAGGACCGTGGCCTGGTGGAACAACAGCGGCTGTTTACCAGGTTGCGGGATCAATGATCGACCTCTTTCGAGCAGCCGCCGATCTGCAGCGCTTTCTTGAAGAACGCGGCTGGCGATTCTGTTTTATCGGTGGATTGGCAGTCGTCCATTGGGGGGAACCCCGATTGACCCGGGATATCGATCTGACCCTGCTGACGGGATTCGGACGGGAAGAACCGTTCGTGGATGAGCTTCTCGCACATTACCCGGCACGATTGGAGAACGCCCGCGCCTTCGCCCTTGAAAACCGCACACTACTCCTTGCGGTCGCCGGCGGATTTCCAGTGGATATCGCTTTGGGAGGATTGCGTTTCGAGGAAGAAGCAACCCGCCGAGCCCGCGATGTCGAGTGTTCTCCGGGCATTTCCTTGCGCCTCACCTCGCCGGAGGACCTTGTGGTGATGAAGGCCTTCGCGGGACGTTCCATTGACTGGCTGGACGTGGAGGGAATCGCAATCCGCCAGCGGGGCAAGCTGGACTGTGCCTACATTTTTCGACAGGTCGCGCCTCTTTTGGAAGCGAAGGACGACGTGGAATCGGCCCCAAAATTGAGGCACATTCTGGGGACGGAGTAGGTTGCGGTTCGTTCTCCTCTCTCGGAGGCACAGAGTAGAGAGCCGGGCGCTGAGCACCAGAAACCGGCCGGCGGGACGGTCGCCCCTGGGGGGCAGATCGGCGTTCATTTTGGGTCCGGAGGATGGCTCGAACTTCCTCACCGAGGCGCGTCAGATGCGACTGCCTTGCCCTCCGAGGGCGGTTTGTGCATCCGGCACGCACTGGAATCCGTATCACTACCAGGATCAGGTTCCTGAACTGCACTTCGTAACTCAGGCCCAGAGGCAACCATGGCAAGACGAACACGATTTCATCCACGCTGGAGCGCACTGCTTCTGGTGCCGCTGTTTCTGACCGCCGAACCGCCATTGGCTGCCGGGGAGGAGGAGCCGACGCATGTGGTCCGCGGACGAACGTTCGCGCTGCACATCAGCGGAGAACGCGAAGCGCCCCCGGAACTGGCGGCACAAATCGCCGCAGACCTCGAGGCATTGTTCGCCCTTTCCCCGCCATTCAGCAACTTGGGCGCCAATGTCCCATGGTTGGACTCGGCCCCGACGATTTCAGTCAGCCGCACCGGTGGCGTCAGCTGGGAACAGACCATCCATGCCGTAACGGAGGCATGGCCCTATCTTGAACCAGTTCGCAGCGCCGAGGAGCGCCGGCGCCATCCGAGGGCCTCCGAGAGGTTCCGGGTTCCACAGCGGTACCATCCGGAGCGTATTGCCGAAGAGGTCGCGGCGCATCCAATGGTCGGTGGTGCCGTGATGTCGCGGGTGTTCCGATTTGGAACCTACCTGGATTACGATCATGCCGAGCGCCGCTACACGGCATGGTACGGTTGGGGAGACTGTCCCTCAGGATGTATCTTTCGCCGCGCGTATCAGTTCCACATCGCGGGCGGGGAGGTTGAGCTGATCGATGCCTGTGGAACCCTGCCGAACCCCTATCGCCTCTACGTTCCCAGTCGGATCCGGCTGACAGCCGGGGAAGCAATCACACTGGCCGGAAGCGCTCTGCCTACGATGGAACTCCAATGGTACCATGATGATACGCCGATCGGCGATCCCGGGCCTGAGTTCACGATCGATCCGATTACAGAAGCCGCCAAAGGAACTTACACGGTACGCGGAGTGGATCGTCTGACGGGTGAAGTCGTTGAGGGCGACACAATTGAATTCGTCATCGAGGATCCGGATTTCGCGTGGGGGCGTGTGCCGGAACTGAGGCAATACAGCCTTGAGGTAGGCATAGGAGGTTGGATCGGGGATCATCCGGTCTTCGGGCTCTTCCGGGCGACGCACTATCCCTGGATCGCGTTGTACCGCCACGGCTGGTGGTTCGAGGTGGTTGCCGGCGACGGCAGCCGATTCTTTTACGATTCGCAGTTGGGGTGGATCTGGACTTCGGACGACCTGTATCCCTACCTGTTCGACTACAGTGACAGCCGATGGCTCTACTATTCGGAAGAGCGATCAACGACTCAAAGCCGCTGGTTCTATGACTTCGCCCGGGAGATGTGGGCCACCCTCAGCCGGTCATCGGGGCCGTGACAGACGCGAGTCTGCTGAGAAGGGAAAAGGGGTCACTGTTCAGATATAAGATTTGACTGAACGCGCCCGAGCCTGGATGATTGGAGTGATGGCGCGCAAGTTGCGAATCGAGAGCAGTGAGGGGTTGTATCATGTGATCAAC
>SLNJ01000054.1 GCA_007133065.1 Opitutales bacterium | reverse complement strand
GGGATCGAAATCGCTATCGAAATCGGGATCGAAGAGCCACAACGCCTTGCAGATAAATATGATCGATAGCGATAGCGATTTCGATCCCGATTGCGATGCATCCCTTAACCGAGCGCCATTGTCGCATGAGTTCGATACATAACCTGCTTTGGATCATCGTCGATCAACGGCGCTATCAGAGCCTTTCCTGTCATGGCGACCGCAACGTTCATACGCCCAACCTCGATCGGCTTGCCGCGGAAGGGGTCGACTTCATCCACACGATTTCGACCTGCCCGGTCTGCACGCCCGCACGCGGATCGATCATGACCGGTCAGTCTCTTTCGACCACCGGCATTCGTTACCTCGGCTGGAAGACGCGTTACTGCACCAACGACAGCATGTGGCTGCCTCGAGACCGGCGCCTGGACGCCGCAGAATCGAGGAAAGCCGTCCGCCATCCACCCCCCGGTTGCGTTCAGCGGGCGCCCGGTCCTTTGACGAAGCGGCCCGGCTTGGCGCCGGTGTGTTCGCCATCTCTGACGACGGCTGTGCCATTGACCCAGACGTACTCGATCCCGGTCGAGAGCTGGTGCGGGTCCTCGAATGTCGCGTGGTCGCTCACGGTATCCGGGTTGAAAACGACGACGTCGGCCATCATTCCGGCCCGCAGGGTGCCCCGGTCGGGAATCGAGAGTCGTTCGGCGACTGCGGATGTCGACTTGCGGATCGCTTCCTCCCAGGTCAGAAGGCCTTCTTCCCGGACGTATTGGCGCAGAACACGGGGATAGGTGCCGTACCCGCGCGGGTGGATCGGTCCTTCCGGTCGTGCCCATGACGGATCCACCCCGCCGGCATCGCTCGAGATCTTAATCCACGGCTGCTGTATCTGGAGCCGGAGATTCTCCTCGGTCATGTTGAAATAGATGGTGCTAATGCGCTGCTGCTCGGAGAGTAACAGATCCATGACCGTGTCGACCCAGTGCGCGCCGCGGATCTCCGCGATCTCATCGAGTCGTTTGCCGACGTATTGCAGGTTCTCCGGGCGTCGAAAACCGACCGGCATAATGTTCTCCACGCCCGCCGACCTGGCCTGGCCGTCGTAGTCGCTGTTGGGGTCGGTCAGTTCGTCATGGATGCGCCTGCGTATCACGGGATCCTGCAGGTTCTCATAGAGCTTATCTCCGGCGAAGACCCAGGTCGGCAGGATCGACGAGAATCCGGTGGCACTGGCGATATAAGGGTACATGTCGCATGTCACGTCGATGCCGCGTTTCCGGGCGGTGGTAATGCGCTCGATTACCTCGGGCATCAGGTGCCAGGCTGATCGCCCGGCGGCCTTCAGATGATAGATCTCAACGCCGGCGCCGGAGCGCTCCCCGATTTCCAGCGCTTCAGACAGGGCCTGCAGGATCCGTTTCGATTCCGAGCGCATGTGCGTGATGTAAGTGCCGCCGTGCCGGGCGACCCCCTTGCAGACCTCTACGATCTCGTCGGTGTCGACAAAGTCGTCAGGCGGATAAATCAGGGCGTAGGTGACGCCGAAGGCGCCGTCTTCCATGGACTCGGCCATCACGCGGCGCATCGTCTCGAGCTCCCCTCCATCGGCCCGGCCTCTGTCCATGCCCTTTGCGTAGCGTCGAAGCGTGCCGCCGGCGAGGTAGGAGCCGACATTCGGAGAGACGCCGCGTTCCTCCATCGCCTCGAGCCAGTGCCCGAAACGCGTCCATTCCCGTGCGGCCTCGATCCACTCGGCCGCGTCGCCGTCGTCGAGCAGACGAGCGGCCATGGGATCGGTAAACCGTCCGCCGACCGGTGCCGGGGTCCAGCCCTCACCCATAATCTCGGTAGTCACGCCCTGGGTGATTTTGGACAGGCAGCGACCATCCCGCATCAGGGGGACGATTGAGTGACTTTGGATATCGATGAAGCCGGGACAGACAATCCTGCCGTCCGCCTCGATGACCTCCCCGACGTGCTTGCCCGGCACGCTGCCCGGCACCGCGATGTCCAGGATCCGGTCTCCTTCAATCACGACGTCCCCGTATCTCCACGGATTTCCAGTTCCGTCGATGATGCGGGCCCCGCGAATCACTATCGACCGTCTAACATCCAATGCCCCGAATTCTGCCGCACGCCTGCACCCGTGTCAACACGCCGCAGCCCGCCAGTCTGCGTGAGTCCCCGAAGACCTTCAATACCTGCGAATCGACGAGCGGACCATGCGCGCAGTCGCTCCCAGGCTCCGGTTCCGGGTCTTCCAGGCGCCACCCCCTCCCGCCCTACGGGCGCCGCAGGCGTACCCGCTCGCAGAGCACGGTTGCAATCAGCAACGCCAGCATCATCGGAACGAGAAAGAAGCTCACCCGCAGGCCCGCGTGATCGCCGATCCAACCCATGATCCACGAGGCGAAGGCAAAGCCCGGGATGCCGCCGCAACTCAACAGGATGAAAAGCGAAGTCACCTCCAGACCGAGACGGTCGACGGCGTAGGACTGGATGCTCGGCCAGAAGCAGGCGACCGTCAGCCCGGCGACAAATAGAGCGCCATACGCGAGCGGAAGGCTCCCGATCAGGGGGATGGCGAATCCGACCGGCAGCCCCGCGATCGCCGAGAGGAGGACCAGACGTCGCAGGCCCTGCTGCGGAATCCACACGGCGCCGGCGAAACGGCCGGCAATCATCCCGCCGGCGAAAAACGCCGTGCCGATGCCCCCCGCCCGCGGCAGTCCCCCGTAGTCGAGTTGGATGAGACTCGCACTCCAGAAGGTGTAGGCTCCCTCCACCGCCCCGGCCAGGAACATCATCCAGTAAAACAGCCAGAACCGCGGGGTGAGAAGGATTTCCTTCTTGTTGGCCAGGACCTCCCGCAGCGACTGCCGGGGCGATTTGTGCAGCCGTCGATTGAAGGCGAGAAAGAGAATACCCGAAAGAGCGGAGAGGCAACCCAGTCCGGCCACGACATAACGCCATGAGACATCCCGTGTCAGAAGGTCCCCGGTGATGAGGACGGTTCCGAGAACCCCGACAGACCAGAATCCGTTGGTCATGTTGAGGTAGCGTCCGGAATCATGCGGGTGCAGATCCTGGACCAGCGGGTTGATCAACGCCTCCAACACCCCGCCGCCCACGCCGAGCAGGGCCAGCGCGATCACGACGACGCCGTACGCCGGCGCAACCGTGTACACCAGCATTCCAAAGCCGAGGACCAGCGCGCTGTATCCGAGCGAGCGGGCCTTTCCGAAACGGCCGGCCAGAAACCCGCTCAGGATCAACGCCACCATGACCAACAGACTCCGCGCCACTTCCAGCGACCCCGCAGCCGTAAGCGAAAACGCCAGCTCGCGGGCGAGGATCACCAGGCAGACCGGGGTGACCGTCACACTGGACGCGTAGACCATCAGGCCAGCGGTCGCCGCCCAGTCGAGCGGCTGCACCCCGGACTGGCGCTGCCGGTATCGCTCAAACGTCCACTCCCCGGATTCGAGACGATGCCGGTGCCCCTCGCGGAAGCAGTAGGCCCAGGCGGCCGCCTCGGTGCGCTCGCTCCGGGGGATGGCGGAGATTGGAATGCGTTCGTAGAACTCCCCCTCAAACGCGTCCAATCGCTTCAGCTCCGCCTCCGTCAGCCCGAAGTAGATTCGCCCGTGCGCGTGCGCCCCGGGGCAGGGGATCAACCCGGGATAGGTCGCGCCGGCGACGGGGCGGGCGGAATAATCGCGCACGAACGCCGGGGCCGATTCGGGAACACGCCCGATCACCGAGAGGAAAACCGACGGATCCTGCAGAATCCCGTATGCAAAGAGTCGATCCATCATCCTCACGACCGTAGGACCCGCAGCGGCCGGCTCAAGCCGGAAGCCGGTTGAAGGGTGGGTGTAGAAGTCGGCCTGTCCGGCGGAGTCGCACGTTCCTCACCCACGCGCATTCCCGGGAACCGGCGTCGTCACTGGCGGCCGAATCTCCTCGTCAACCTCGGAACCGACCTGTTTGCGACTCTGGCGGACATCGCCGGAGTTGAAATGCCGCAGGGATTGCGCGGCATCAGTGCGCGCGAACATCGACCTCGCTTTCCGATTTGGAACCCACGGCAACGAGCTTTCCGTTGCTCTCGGCGATGCCCTTGAACGATGCGCCCGCTTCCGCTCCGCTGTGCTTCCAGGTCTCGCCATCCGCGGAGACCTGAATCGCCGCAGCGCCGTCGAGCGAGCCGACCACATAGATCGAGCCGTTCAATTCGGAGGCCGTGCCAAAGCTCGCTTCAGCTTCGTGCGTACGAATCTCCCACTCGGATCCATCGGGCGAATGGAGAATCACGCCGCCTTCACCCACGACAACGAAACCGGCTTCGCCGTGTACTCCGGCGTTGAGATTGGCTGCGGCATCGGCGGAGCCTTCGAGCCACACCGATCCAATGATCTCCTTGGATTTCGACGCGATCTCCGATCCTATAACAAGGACCTTCTCGGTGCTGCTCTCGATCACCGCAAATCCGGTGGCTTCGATTTCGGCGGAAGCTTCCAGCGCGGCTTCAATACCGGCGTCGACACTCGCCATCAAACCGGCGAGCTGCGCCTGCGCCTCCGCTTCGGCCCACGCCGAAGCATCTGCGGAAGTGTGGATTGTTGTCTCTCTTGGTTCGGTGGAAGTTCAGATCTCCTGACACGCTCTCCTGATTGTCGCGTGTTATCAATGATTTAGGGATTCCGGGGCGGACATGGGGTGCGAACCCAAACCTGTCCGGTTTTTTGGGCGGCGAAACCGGC
>SLNJ01000064.1 GCA_007133065.1 Opitutales bacterium | reverse complement strand
GTGTCGGTTCCGGCGGTTTCGATATACCGTCCCCCACAGGAAATGAGGAGAGTGGAGACCAGCGCAACGGCCGTTGCGGCGCAGACGGGGCGAAGGAGGCGAAGACTGTGATGCATAGATCGTTTTGGATTGGGGATTCGTTAACGTTAGTTGCGCTGCAGCTTCAGGACAAAGTCGACCGCACGCGGGTTCGGCGCCACATCGGAAAGGGCGATCGTCTCCCCGCCCTTTAGCGTCCGCACCCGCCAGACACTCGTTGGAGAGTCGACGAACATATCCTCGGCGTCATACCACTCAAAACGGTATTGTACCGTTCGGTCACGGCGCAGATTGTTCTGCAGACGCACCTGAACGCGTGTCAGGTCACCGCTGACCGTCGCCCGGTTTACCTCCACGACGGTAATATGACGGCGCAACGTCGGGTCGGTGACAATCCGCTCGTCCGCAACCGGATCGGGAATTGCTTCCGGATTGATGCGCTCGACCGTATCGACCGACTTGCAGCCGGAGAGAGCGAGCAGAAGAACGAGGAGCCCCGCGACGGGTGCGGCTGGCGACAAGATCCGGTTCATGGCAGAGTAAATGTATGGATGTGGAGAGGTGATGATGCTGAGACACTGCGAACATAGACAATGTTCACCTGATCAGGCTCAATTTCAACCCTTCGCTTCTCGTTGCCCGCGCGCAGGATCAAACTTCCATCCGGTGGATTCTCAATTCGAACGAACTGGAATTCCTTCGGGAGTGTTGTCCAGCTCCGCAGGTCCGCCCGGTTGACAGCCACCTGATATCCGATGGAAACGAGCCGCGCGATCGCACGCGCCAACTCCCCGTGTTCCTCCGCTGCTCGCTCCAGCGCGTACCCCGCAACCGCCTTGGTCGCCGAGGCGAGCAGCGTCCGTGTGAGCACCGCGGGCCATTCGTCATGAAATTCACGGGCGATCACGCTGTCCATCCGGCAAACCGTCACGGTGGACCGACTCGCGCCATCGGCTTCCACCTCAATCGAGCGGAGATGCCCGCCGTGGAACCGGAGTTGCGGGAACGCGGCACCGATATAGCCAACCCGGCCCGAGACCAGGTAAAGCGGGATGTCAATGCGAACCTCATCCCGGGTAGCCGCCCGCCCGGTCTCAAGGATCACATAGGTGGCCGGTCCGGGAGGGTCGCCCGCCGCGGCGCGCTCAGCACGATCCGCCTCCTCATCCAAAGCCGCGCTCGCGCTCATCCCGGCGACCCGCCGCATCGACACCCGAGCGCGCTCCAGGTCCGAAGCGTCATAGGCGGTGTGCATGAAATAGAGCCCCTCCAGAAATACCGCGAACGGGTTCACATAGGGCGCGTACGCACGCATCTCCTGTTCGACCGGTGCCAGGAGCGTTTCAACCTGCCGGTTGACGCGCGGGTCGCGCCTCGCGCGCTCGACGTCATAGGCGTGTTCGGCGGAGGCGCCGTCCACGGACAGCCGTCCCTCGCGGCCGAGCCGCGCCTGCTCGCGCGCCGCTTCGATCCGGCGCGCATTCCCGGCAACCGCATCGCGCTGTCGTTCGTACGTCCGGTTCAACTGGACGCGGGCATCCGCCGCCCGACCCTCCCGCATCGCATTGAGTGCCTTGTAGGTGTGCAGCATGATCCGATCGTAACCGCGACCGCGATAGGGGCGCGCAGCCTGGTTGGTGACCAGCGAAGCGGTCTCCCTTCCAAGCAGTATCTCGGCGCGCCGGTCCCAGTCCGCCAACAATGCTTCGGCACGCGTCAACGCGTCGTCGCTTTCCGAAATCCGGTCGGCCGCGCGCCATGCCGTGCCCTCTTCCAGTCGGAATAGCAGGGCGTTGCGGCCTTCCCGATCACGCTCCGCCTCCCGAGCGAACCGCTCAGCAGCGAAAACCGCGCGGCCGCTCTGCCAATGCCCGGAGATCGCCTGCGTCCGCTCCGAGTAGCTCTGGCACCCCACCAACGCAAACGCGGCGACGACGCAAAAGAGCATGCCGCTCCCGGTACGAGAAACGGACGATCCGAACCGGCGGGGAGACGTTCGGGAGGGAGGAGTCGGTGGAAACATGGGCCAAGAGACGCAGTGCTATCCCGTATTGATCACCGCGCAGACGCAAGCGGTTTCAGACCTTGCATTTTGAGCGGACTTGGATAATCCGGGCATCATTGTGTTCCGCGCTTTGATTACCTTGTCAACTCTTGTCGTGATCGCGGCGATATCCGCGGGCCTGGCGATTCTCGCGCTCAATGCGTGGGTCGTCCTCACCACGCAAAAGGCACTCAGCGACTCGATCGAGGACCTTCCCCATCATCGCGTCGCTCTCGTACTCGGGACCGTACCGCGAAGCGAATTTCTCAATCATCGGATCGAAGCGGCCGCCGCGCTCTACCACGCAGGGAAAGTCGATCACCTGCTCGTGAGTGGCTACCGAGAGGACCGTTATTATGACGAGCCGGGGACCATGCGCGCCGCCCTTCTGGACGCGGGGGTGCCCGAGTCCGCGATCACCTCCGATCTCCGCGGCTTCCGCACGCTCGATTCGGTGCGTCGTGCTCGCGACATCTACGGAGTCACATCCTGCACGATCGTCTCCCAGAAATTCCACAACCACCGCGCGGTCCTCATCGCGCGCCGGCACGGCATGACGGCCACAGCTCTCAACGCTCCCGACGCCGTTCTCGGGACCCCTGTCCGCCTCCGCTTCAGAGAGATCGCCGCCCGCTGCGCGGCGATACTCGATCTCTTCATCCTCCCGGTTCCGCCTCCCGCCGACGATCCTCCGGAGCCGATTCAAACAGGTTCAACTGCCGAAAATCGCTCTCCTCTTCAGAGATGAACCGGACACCGACTCCGAGCAATCGCACCGGCTGATCGCTGCGCTCCAAGGCCTCCTCGAGCAACCGCTCGTATTCAGTCGGGTCCGGCTCGCGCCCGGCGCACTCACGGGAGGTGCGCCGGAAGTCGGCAAACTTCACCTTTACGAAGAGCGTGCGGACGATCCGGGGGGGACGCATTGCTGTAATGTCGGCCCGGAGTTCTTCGCAGAGTGCGCTCAAGGCCGCGGCGCAGCGCTCGCGATCACGCAACGGCTCCGCAAAGGTGCGCTCGGTACTCAACGACTTGCGCGGTCGATCGGGAAGCACAGGCCGGGAGTCGATTCCCCGGCAGAGATCGAACAACTCGTCTCCCCACTTTCCAAACCACTCCCGCAATCGGGAGCGGGATACCCTCTGGAGCTCCCCGCATGTGGTGATGTTTTGTTCGCGCAGAAAGGCTTCGCCCTTCGGCCCGACTCCCCAGATCCTGCGCACGGGGAGCGGCGTCAGGAACCGGTCGACGCGGTCCGGCGGCACCGCGTATTGCCCGTCCGGCTTGCGCCAGTCGCTCGCAATCTTTGCGAGCATCTTGTTCGGGGCCACGCCGGCCGAGGCGGTGAGGTGCCGCTCCTCCCGGATGCGCCGGCGAATCTCCCGGGCGATATCCCATGCGTACCGGTCTCCACCCGTGACGTCGAGATAGGCCTCGTCCAACGAGAGCGGCTCGATGCAATCCGTGTAGTCCCGCAGGATTGCGTGGATGCGTGCGGACTCCGCGCGGTAGCGCTCCGAGCGCACGGGCAACAGGATCAGTTGCGGGCAGCGCTCGAGCGCCTGAAATACCGGCATCGCGGAGCGACATCCGAACGCCCGCGCCTCGTACGAACAGGTGGTAAGCACCCCGCGCCGCCCGGTCCCGCCGACCGCCACCGGTTTGCCGCGCAATTCCGGCCTCTCGCGCACCTCGACGGCCGCGTAGAAGCAGTCCATGTCAATGTGAATGATCTTACGCATCGACGAAAATCACTGACGGACACCCGCGGCCCGGCTGAACACGCCCCGGAGCCTCAACTCGCGGACACACGGTCACTGCGCGCCCGATTGTGCAATCCCCCGAGCACTCGCAACCGGCATCACAGAGTGAAGTTATCGGGGACAACCCCGTTCTTTACGACAATCAGAATCCCGTCCCGGATCACTACATCCCCTTTTTCGAATCCATCCGGTTTCTCCGCGGGATCGAGCGTGACGTTATCTCCAATGCGGGCGTTCTTGTCGATGATCGCGTTCCGGATGATGCAGTTCTGTCCGATTCCGCGGCGGGGAACCCCCGTCTCACGATGGTGGGCCCGTTCCGCATCGGTTTCGAAGTGATCCATTCCCATCACGACCACGTTTTCCAGCCGGCTTCCGCCCCCGATCACCGAGCGCACTCCGACCACGACCCGTTCGAGGTCGGCGTCGGTGATGATACAACCGTCGGCAATGATTGCCCGGTTCATCCGGCAGCTGTTCACCTTGGAGGCCGGAAGGAAACGCGCATGGGTGAAGATCGTCCGCTCGGAATCAAAAAAATTGAACGGCGGGACCGGGTCGGTAAGACGCAGATTCGCCTCGAAAAACGATCGAACCGTGCCGATATCCTCCCAGTACCCGTCAAAGACGAATCCGTACAGTTTCACCGTCCCGAGAAGGGACGGGAGGATCTCCTTCCCAAAGTCGGTCTGCGTCCGATCCTTGAGCGCCGTGATGAGGGTGTTGCGGTTGAAAACATAGATGCCCATGCTGGCGAGCACGAACGGATTATCTCGCTCCGCGGGATCGCGAATGCGCGCCTTGACGGCATCGCTCATCAGAAGCGTCTCTACAAGCGCGGGATCCTGCGGCTTCTCCACAAACTCCGCCACCCGCATATCGTCCTCAACCCGCATCACTCCGAGATCGCGCGCCCAT
>SLNJ01000085.1 GCA_007133065.1 Opitutales bacterium | reverse complement strand
TGTAATGGGGTTTGAGTCCCCTGTTTCATGAACTCAAGAGAACAGATGAAAGTAGAAATATTGAGGACACCCACAGATCGCGATCCAAGAAAAGTGGGGGTCCTGAATTCAATTCCTCAAAAATCCGTCGCTAGGAACGACCCAACGGCCGTTCAGAACAAATCCGGGGTTCAGTTCGGCACTTGACTGAATAGCGGTTGTGTTACAGAGTTGCAGTATGCGTAAGACACTTTCTATCCGCCTCTCGGAAGAACTGGCGGAGTGGCTTGAGAAGAAGTCGCGTTCGACCGGGCTTCCCCAGGGCCGGATCGTCCGGGATGAGCTGGACGCAGCCCGGCTGGGGAAGTCCCCCCGATTCTTGCGTCACGCGGGACGGCTCACGGGTCCGCGGGATCTTTCGTCCCGCAAGGGATTCGCTAAAAAATGAGCGGCATTGCCGACACCGGGTTTATTGTCGCCTTTCTCAACGGGAACGACCGGTACCACGAATGGGCGGTCGAATTCGCATTGGTTATACGCTCGCCTTTGATAACCTGCGACGCGGTTCTGGCGGAAGCAGCGTTTCAGACGAACTCTTGCGACGCCGTGTTCGATTTGATCGCTGACGATCTCCTCAAGGTTGACTTCGATTTTCCGGCGAACTTCGTGCGCTTGCGTCAGCTCGCCGAGCGCTACAGTGATCGCCAACCCGATTTGGCCGACCTTTGTGTGATCTGCCTCAGTGAACGGTATCGGAAACTGTCTGTCGTGACAGTTGACAGCGACTTCCGGATCTATCGACGTTTCCACAGAGATCGCATTCCATTGGTGATGCCGGAATGATGAGGGAACAAATGAGGACACCCACCCATCGCTGGGCTTGTCGGCGTCTTGGGCCGTCTGAAATGTGGGTGTCCTCGATCTCGCCATCGCGCCGCCATGGTGGGAGATTGTCGCAATGCTTTCGAAGTGAAATCATAGATGGATGCCAACGCCGAGAAGCCGCCCGGCGTTGAGCGTTCGACATCGGCGGCGCGGCATTCATCCACGTTCGACATTAACAATATGAAGAATCCAACAATTGAACATGAATACGAGTTCCGGAGAGAAATTTTCGTCATGGTTTACAACGACTGGCGGCCGCATAAATCACTCCAGATGTCCACCCCCTCCGAAGTCCACACGCGCGCCGCCTGAACTCCAACCGGGCAGTTATTCGCACCGACACCTCCGACCAGCTATTTTGCCGATTCTCAGTGTCGCCCGAGTAACCGCCCTCGACCAAGAACCAATCAACCGAAAGAACCAAAAAACACTGTCAACTTTTAGTCAGGACTCGACAGTGTCACTGTCTCCTGTCCCCGGCCCTCCGTCCTCCGTCTCCCGCTCTTCTGCCCCCGCTCCGCAGCTCTGCCGCCCTCAACGCCGTGCTGCGGGTAAACCGTGTCTTCAGGGTTCGGGCGCGCGGCGATTACTCCCAGGGATCCAAACCGAGCAGGCGCCGGCCGAGGGGCGTGAGTCGGGCGGTCTGTTCATGCCTCTTCTCCCATTCGGTCGGATCGCCGGGGAAGGGGGGCGCGCAGACTGGAGGACCGGAGTGTTCCCGCCATGCGCGGATCCGGTTCTCCGCCCGGAAACGCCCGGGATCGCCCCGGCGCGAGGAGACGCCACCCGGCGGCCACATCGAAATGTACTGCGCCATGCGGGGCTTGTCCGATCGGTTGAATCCGCTGCCGTGGGGGAGGGCTGCGTGCCAAATCAGGAAGTCGCCCGCTTTGGCTGGAATCGGCTTTACCGGGAGCTTGTACATGTCGTCGCCTTTGAGGGTGCCTGCGGGCTTGGATACCTCGATCCACTCTTCGGTGCGCTTGTGCCAACCCGGCAGACAGTGAAATCCGCCCTGGTCCTCGTCGGTATCGATCAGGTACAGCACGCCCTGCAGACGAAACGGGATCGGCAGTACCCCCGTGGTGGCGTCCAGGTGAAGGAACCCGAGCTTCTGGTAGTCGGGATGATCATCCTGTTCGGGCGGTTTGAACGAGACTCGGTCGATGCTCACCCAGAGATCCTCGCGCTGCCAGAGCTGCCGGAATGCATTGTAGATGCGCGAATTCTGCCGATTGTCCCAGAGACTCTGGTGCTGGTACAGCTCAAGCATCCCGCCACCGACCGGGACCGGTGGCCGATACCAGCTCTCGTCGCGCTCGCGGGAGATGCCGAGGAACTCAAAGATGAGATTCACCACCGCATCAACCGCCTCCTGTGGCGCGGCGTTGCGGAGCACGAGATAGCCGTTCTCGTCAAAGAACTCGAGATCCTCACGCGTCAATACGTCTTCCGTCGGGGGTCGTTGCGTCTGCGTCATGGTAAGGTTCATGGATGGCAGAAAATCGCCGCCTTGGCAATGCCGGCATGATGCGTCCTTCCGGCGATCGGTTCCCGCCGGCGAATTCCCTTCTTTGTGATGTGGATTCGAAGCGTGCGGCTCACCCGGGCATGAAGTAAGAGCCGGCGGTCGAATGCGCTACCGCGCCATTTGGAGCGGATTGAATGTACCTGAACCCGAACGGTCCATGGCCGTTCGGCATCAGCGCCCGTCCGGGCCATCGTGCCAGACTCCCTCGATCATCGTCACGGACGGGTGTTCGGGAATTCCCTTCTCACCGCGCGCAATGATTCTGGAAAGGCGTTCCACCGCCCGGGCGCCGATCACCTCGGGCAAATCGTCAATGCCCCCGGCAGGGCACATCTAGAAATCGAGATGACTAAACGCCGCGAACACAACCAGCCCCGGGATTGTGAGACCCAACAATTCGGAGATCCAACGGGCTGACCAACTGCTGTCGACAATGATGGCGTCCGGTTTCGTACTCCGATACCAGCTGCTCAATGATTCCTTGCTGCTCCTGAAGTGCACCGGGAGCATCTCCCGGCCGGCCTCGAGATGAAACGCGGCGAAGCCCCCGGTGTATTGGTACCGCGTTCTTCTCTCCAGGCCCCTTAAGATGACCAAGCCGATCCGCTCGCACCCACGCTCTGTAAGCCTCTTACATATGAGGTGGATGTTTTTGATCTGGTCCGGCACCACACGATGAAAGCTCGGTTCCGTTATCGAATAGCTTGCAGCAATCACCGAGAATTCATCCCAGATATCCCGCGCCGGCAATGTCCTCGCATGCGGCTGCGACGGAAGCACAAGACCCGCGACACCGCGGCTCCGCAACATGCGAACGGTGCGCGTCGGATGCGCCGCGAACTCGTCGATTTCCAGGGTGTCGAAGGCAAAACCAAGCTCTTCCGCCCTGAGGCGGGCGCTTTCGAAAGCGCGCTTGTGGAATGTGGGGATCGGTTTCCAATCTTTCGAGACCAGAGCGCAGATATTCCCCTGCAGCCGATGGGTACGCCGCTTGCGCAGGTATAGCATCAACTTGTCCAGGTTCGGATCGGGTCGGTAGCCCTGGTCGTGCGCCGCCTTCAAGACGCGCCGGCGCACGGCGGCGCTCACGCTGCGTTCGTTGCGCAGAACACGCGACGCCGTCATCGAACTCACTCCCGCGGCGCGGGCCACCGACCGCACAGAAGCGTGCACCTCGCCTGTACCACCGGGATCCGTCCCTGGACTGCCGGAAATAAACGCGCTAAATTCGGTTCCACCCGACTGAACGGCATTCCCGTTTGCCGCACCGGCGGCACGGCCCGATTGCGAAATGTCGGAAACAACCGTGCCCTTACGGCCGCGGGTTCCCCGCCGGTTCACCGGCGGCGTCTGTTTCGCCTTGGGTTTACGGCCGCGACCGGGCTTGTCAGCAAGTCCTTCAATTCCCATACGGCGGAAACGTGCAACCCAGGTTGACACCCGCCGCGCGCTGCAGCCAAGCTCTTTCGCCGTTTGCTCCTGCGAGAGCCCGTCCGCCCGGAGCAAGACAACCCGCGCGCGCTCCGCCTGACTTTTCGTACTGGCACCGGAACGTACCTGCCGCTCCAGTTCGCGCCGTTCGGCGGAACTGAGCTGCACAGTCAATATCGGGCGGCCGGCCATGGGATCCTGGGTTAAAGCTGCGGAAGGACTACAACCAATTCTGTTACGTTAATTATCACGATACTTCTTGTTACAATACCGAGCGGTCCGGTTTGCTGTCAAGTCGGCTCCTCCGCTAGCTGGGATCGTGAGAAATAACCAGTCCAACCCTCGAGCGTTCTTGAGGGGGGACGGCCTTCCAGAATGAACACAATCAACCCCCAAAAATCCCTAACTTTGTGAAAAAGATACGCCCTCCAATAACGCGGCCGGAGCGTGTACCCAAGGTTTCATTGCAACTGCCATCCTTCACCACGAAAAACCGGCACGGTTTACCCAAACGTACTGCTACCATGCGACGCTACACCCTATCTCTCCTGATCCTGCTCCTGCCGTTCACCCCGCTGCCCCTCGCGGCCGAGGAGGAAACCGAGCAGGTCTATGAATTGAGCCCCTTCGAGGTCCGGGTCGAGGACGATCGCGGCTACCGTGCGACCACCACGACTTCGGGCACCGCGCTCGACACGCTTATCCGCGACCTGCCGATGGGGCTCGAGGTCATCACCCAGGAGTTTATCGAAGACCAACAGGCCCTCGACTTCCGGGAGGCGACGGCCTACTCCGCCGGGGTCTTCTTCGAATCCTTCGAGGACCGGAGCCGCGTTTCCATGCGCTCGAGTAATTTCGAGGACCGATCCCCCTCCGGTGCGGTCAGCATCGCCAATCCGTTCGCCAACGCCGTATCGATTCGCGGGTACTCGGTCCCCAACCAACAGCGCATGGGGTTTCGAATCGGCGCGA
>SLNJ01000012.1 GCA_007133065.1 Opitutales bacterium | reverse complement strand
TGGGGAATCTTATAATAGATGAAACATGCAGTAGATACCCAGCGGGTAGCCAATCCCGCCCGAGAAAGAGTGGCGATCGCTCGGAAGCGAACATTGCGTCGTCGTTCAGTAATGGCGGCACTCGCTCCATACGCTTCGTGCCGCCATTGGGATTACCAGAGGCTTCACCAGGTGGGAAGCCACATCATCTTGCAGACTGAAGCACCCGCTCCACACCGAATCTCGATCCTCGTGTACAAAGCGCGTTACATCCTGCGTGCGGAATTTGAGAAGACGGCTAATCGGGTGTTCGAGCAACACGCCGAGCTCTTTAAGAAACTTGCCCAGTGACCCGCTGCTGTGCCGCCCGACCGGATCACGCTGCCGGAATCTCCGCCGTTGCGGTCGCGGTTTCCCCGGTATCCTCTTCCCAGGTCAGGTGCAGGGGGCCGGATTGGCCCGGGGCGATGTAGAAGAGCAGGTAGGGGTTTGCGGAGACGGCCCGGTGGAAACGGGCGGTCAGTACGGTCTCGCCATTGATTTCCGCGCGGAAGCTGTGCACGATGCGCTCTGGAATTGCGTTGCCGTTGCTGTCCTCGCGCAATCCGGTTTCCATCGGGTGGTTGATGAGCGTGCGCACATCGAGTGGTTCGCCGGGGCGGGCGCGCGAGGCCGCACGCACCCGGGTTTGCATGAAGTCGGGACCTTTTTCAGCGTTGCCCTGTGCGATGCACCCACTGACGGTTACGCGGATCTCGCGGGTCCCGGCGAGCCACGCGCCGCGGCTCGTGCGCGCGAGCGCGAAAACCGTCTGCGATTCATTCAACCGGACACGCGTGCTGATGCGCGCCTTGCCGGCCAGGGGGGTGAAGTGGTACTCGACCACTTCTGGAGAGGGGTTGCGTGTGGCGAAAACATAGAGGGCTTCGATGTAGTCATCGGAGCGCATGGGATGGTCGACTTCGATTGACAGGGGGACGGAGCTGCCGTCCTGAGTAACGCTTGGGAGGTCGATCTGGATTGATTCGGCGCGCGGTGTCGCGCCGTCGAGCAACTCCTGGGCGGGGTCGACGCGATCCCACGGCGCGTTGCCCTGCGCCTCTGCAGAGGCGGGCGACGCCACGATCAGCGCCGTCGCGACGAGGGCGGGAATCACGGAGCGGATGCGTGCGATGGTGCGGTGCATTGGCATGGGTAGAGTCAGACCGGTGCATCCATCGACGGTTCCGCCGGCCTGTCAACCCAATCTCCGCAGTTCAATCGCCGAGAGAACGGCGCCGCAGGCGCAACGGAGTTGCCGGTTGCCGGTTGCACGGTGCCAAACTGTCAACCGATGGCCGGCCCGACAGTCCGCGGACAACCACCTCCAGATCCCGCTGCCGGGGTCCCTCGGCCCCATCTTCCTGCCCTTTTACCTTGGATCGATCGAGATTCGTTCTGTCAGGCCTCCAGGCGGGTGCGAACGGCCAGGAACGCGCCCAGGAAAATCCCGGCAACGGCGAGCAGCGCGGGAAACGCCAGGGTCGAAAACCCGCTCAACCCCTGTCCGATGGAACATCCGAGCGCGAGGGCGCCGCCGATTCCCATCAGCGTGCCGCCCGCGATCGCGCGCAGCATCTGGCCCGGGGTCTCGAAACCGCGCAACTCAAAACTGCGGCCGGTCACGGAAGCTGCGACCGAGCCGACAAGCACCCCGAATACAACGGCAACCCCGAACTCCAGGCGCGTTCCTGTGGCGAGCATCAGGTACTGGATTGTCTCGCCGATTGGAGCGACAAAGGTCAGGCTCGTAACGGGAGCGGGTTCAAAGTCGTCGGCCCCGAAATACCCGGTCGCGATCCAAGCCGCAGGAATCAACGCGCCGATTGCAATGGCGCCGGCGATCTCGCGGGTGGCGTGGCGCAACCCGAGGCGCGTGAGGGCGACCGCGGCGAGGGCGGCTGCGAAGAGCACGGCGGGGAATCCGTGGGCCACCCACGGTCCGGCGCCCCACGACGCAAACAGCCCCGGCAGCGTGGGGGCCGGGAGCGCCGGCGCCACGGTGGTGGCATCCGCGAGGGCGACCCGCCAGGGTGCCAGAACCCCGGTGAGCGTCGCGTAGGCGGCGACCCCGAGGCAGAACAGGACCAGGAGCGAACGGAGGTTTCCGTCCGCCAGCAACACCAGCGCCCGGGACCCGCAGCCGCGTGCCAACATCATGCCAAAGCCAAACAGGATACCCCCTGCCGGGACGAGCAACCACGAGAATCCGGGCTGGAGGTAGATCGATTCGTCCAGGGGAACCAGGCCGGATGCCGCCAGCGCCTGAGTGCCGAGTAAGGCGGTCGCCACGGCGAGTATGAACGCGCAGGCGCGGTGGGGGCGACCCTCGGTCCACCACTCCCGCAACCCGCCGGTGAGGCAAAACTCAATGCGCTGCGCGATGACGCCGAACACCCCGCCGATCGCCAAACCGGCCCACAGAACCACAAGCGTGTGTGACATGCTTACATCAAAGCCTCGTCCGGCGGTACAATCGGGTTACGCGGGCCGGGTTCCCCAGATGTCCTGTGTGATCGCGGCGTACCACGCCTCGGCGTACGCCGCTTCGCGGCTCCGGAACGCGGCGTCGGCGTCGAGGGGGCTAACGCCGCCGGAACCGGGCACTTCCCGCAATGTGCCCTCGTGAACCTCGTAGACGTTGGCTACGGTGATTCCCCATTCCGGGGCGATGACGCTGTAGCAGGTATTTGCCCAGCTTGGCTCGGGCGCTGGCTCCCCTGCGAGGTCGGCGATCACGGCACGGGCCGCAACCTTGGCCTGGGTGTTCGCGACGAAACCGGACTTTGGCATGGGGGCGGCTTGGGTGGCATCGCCCAGCACATAAACGCCCTCGGCACGGCGCGCCCGAAAGGTGTGCGGGTCGATCGGAACCCATCCCGAATCGTCCGCGACGCCTGCTCGATGAGCGATCGCCCCCGCCTTCTGCGGAGGGACCACGTTAAGCACCGAGGCCTTGTGAACCGTCCCGAACTCGGTCTCCACTTCAAGCAATTCGGGATCGACGCGTACCACCCGTCCGTCTGCCGAGCGGCCAACCCATTCGATCATGTCGCCGTAGTGCGTACGCCAGCCCTCCTCGAACAATCCCTGTTTGGAGAAGGTGTCCTTCGCGTCGAGCAGCAGGATCTTGGACCGGGGTTTGTTCTTTTTGAAATAGTTCGCGATCATACTGACGCGCTCGTAGGGGCCCGGAGGACACCGGAACGGGTTGTCGGGCGCGACCAGGATGAATGTGCCGCCATCCTCCATGGCTACCAGCTGCTTCCGCAACAGCTTCGTCTGGGGACCGGCCTTCCAGGCGTGTGGAGCCTGCTCCGGAGCCCGTTTATCGTACCCTTCGAGGTCACCCCAACGGAAGTCGATTCCGGGAGAGAGGATCAGGCGGTCCCAGCGCAATGTGGATCCGTTTTCGAGCTGCAGGCGCCGTCCTTCGACATCCACGTCCTGTGCAAAGGCGTGGAGGACGCGAACGTCGTAGCGATCGCTCAGTTCGCGATAATCGTGGCCGAGAGACTCGAACTCGCGCATCCCCCCGAGGTACAGGTTGGTGAACGGACAGGTGTAGTAGCGTTTTGCCGGTTCAACCAAGGTTACGTTCAACCCGGGAGCGAGTCGCTTCAGGTACTTTGCCGCGGTGGCGCCGCCGAACCCGCCGCCGACCACCACGACCCGATCGGTCCGGCTACCCGCAAAGAGTGGAACTCCGGCGCCCGCCAGGAGCGATCCGGCGCCGACGGTCCCCATCCGTTTCAACGCCTGCCGACGATTCATGGGCATACGTGTCATCGCGTATCTGCCTCCGGTTCGAATTGCGGGTCCAATTGCGAAAAATAGCGTGCCAGTCCCGCGAGTTCCTCGTTCGTGTACCCGCGTGCGAGGCGGGGCATCACCGTAGCCCCCGGCATTTGATCCGCCTTGAAGGCAAGCAGCTGAGCCCGCACTACGGCCTCCGGCTGTCCCGCCAACCTGGGAATGGCGGTCTCGGCGCGCGCCTCGGTTCCGTGGCACGCCGCGCAGGACATCGCGATGCCCCGGATCCGTTCCGCAAACCGTTCCGCTTCGGCATCCCCGGTGGCGTCTTCCGGCGCTGAACCGCCGGCGCCCAGCGTTCCAAAAAGCGAGGCAACCGCGATGACGGCCCCTCCGATCAGTAGAATCCTGCGCATGACATATCCGGATTTACAGTATCCGGCAAACAGATCGTTGTACCGGCGATTAGAATGGGTTATTACCGCATCGGACGGCGGTCAAGCCGGAAGTCCGCGCTAGCTCGCCCGTTGCTGCTGGCGTCGCTTCCAGGCAGGTTCGACGAGTTGCGGGGGTGGCACGACGAGGCGGACATCGAGAACGGCCGGGTGTCGGCGCAGGTCGCGGAATGCGTCGGTGGAGATCTGCCACTTCAGCCCGGGTGCAACGGGTGTTTCCAGGCAGTGGGGCGGATCGACCGCGAGCAGGATCCTCGTTTCGGTGTCGCCGTAGCACGATTCCAGCACCGCCCTTAGTCTCTGGAAGAAGTCGATTGATTCGGAATCGGGCCGCACGATCCAGTGAATCTCCCGGACCAGTTCAGGGATTGCCCGCTCGATCGGCCGGGCGCTGTCGATACTGAGCACCACCTCGCCGTTGCGATGGTTCACGCTTCCCGACACGACGAGGATGGCTCCCGGCTCGACAGCCGCTCCGTCCTTTTCCCACGCCTCCGCGTACATGTTGAGCGTGTAGTTCGCCTTCCGGGTGCCGAGGGAGACGACGGCCCACCGCCGGTTGTCGCGCCGCGTGATCTTCCTGGCGACGCCGGTTACGACGCCGCAGAGCCGGTATGGTGTGCGGTCGGGGAGATCGCGGAATCCCGTGCCCTCGAATGTGTCGATTCCCTCGCTGAGACCCTCGAAGGCATTCATCGGGTGCCCGGAAACGTAGAAGCCGAGAAGCTCCTTTTCGAACTGCAGTTTGTCGTGAAGGGAGATCCCTTTGCGTCCTGAGGCAGGTGCGGCGGGGGCTTCTCTGTTCGTGCCGGTTGCGGAGCCGGATCCGAGCCCGGGATCGAGGAGGTCGAAAAAGGACTCCTGTCCCCGTTCGCGGTCACGCTGGAGTACCGCGACCTCATCTAGGATCACGTCGAGATCCTCGATCAGGACCCCACGGTCCTCGCCGGAGTAGTCGAATGCGCCCGTCTTGATGAGGCTCTCCATGACGCGCCGGTTTGCGGTCTTTGAATCGATGCGGGCGGCGAAGTCGCGGAAATCCTTGAATGGACCGCGGGCTTCCCGCTCCTCGATGATCTTGCGGGCGGCGCCGTCACCCACACCCTTGATGGCGCCCAGCCCGAAGAGAATCGATCCCTTTTCGCCGGCGTCCAGGACCGGAGTGAAATTTTCGCGCGAGCGATTGATGTGCGGGCCTTCAACGGTGATGCCGATGGCGGAGCATTCCTCGATGAAGTGCGAGACCTTGTCGGCGTTGCCGAGTTCGCAGGAGAGCACGGCGGCCATGAACTGAACCGGGTAGTTCGCTTTCAGATAGGCCGTGCGATAGCTCAACATGGCGTACGCCGCGCTGTGCGACTTGTTGAATCCGTACTCGGCGAATTTCTCGAGGATCGCAAAGATATCCAGCGCGGTCTGCTTGTCGATCGCGTGGGTCTCCCGGGCGCCCTTGATAAAGATCTCCTTCTGTGCGTCCATTACGGACTTGATCTTCTTACCCATGGCGCGCCGGAGAATATCGGCCTCCCCGAGCGAGTACCCGGCGATGATTCGCGCCGCCTCCATCACCTGTTCCTGGTAGACGAGCACCCCGTAGGTCTCCGAGACCAAGTCCTTGAGCAGCGGGTGGGGAATCTGGACCGACTCGGGGTTGCGCTTGCCCTCGACGAATTGCGGGATGAATTGCATCGGACCGGGACGGTAGAGCGCGATGAGTGCGATGATCTCTTCGAAACTGCTCAGGCCGATCTGGCGGCAGAGCGACTGCATCCCTCCGGACTCCAACTGAAACACTCCGGTGGTGCGCCCGCTGTTCAGCAGATCGAAGGTGCGGGAGTCCGAGAGCGGGATCCTCTCGATGTCGAAGTCGTTCTGTTGCGTGGTCAGGCGGATGTTCTCCTGGGCGTCGGCGATCACCGTGAGCGTCTTGAGTCCGAGGAAGTCCATCTTGAGCAACCCGAGGTCCTCCACGGGACCCTTCGGGTACTGGGTGGTGAGGTCGCCTTCCTGCAGGGTGACCGGGACGAGTTCCGTGATCGGCCGATCGCCGATGATGATCCCGCACGCGTGTTTCCCGGTGTTTCGAACCATCCCTTCGATGACCTTTCCCTGTTCGAGGATCGTCGCGGCGACGGGGTTCACCTTGACCTCGGCGGCGAGTTCCGCGGACTTCTCGACGGATTTCTCAAGCGTGATGTTCAGCTCGTCGGGGATCATCTTGGCCAGGCGATCGGCTTCCGCATAGGGAACGTCCTGGACGCGTGCGAGGTCGCGCACGACCATTTTGGCGCCGAACGATCCAAACGTGATGATGTTGGCAACGCTTTCGGCGCCGTACTTCTCGCGCACGTACTCCACGACTTCGTCGCGGCGGCGCATGCAGAAATCGATGTCGAAGTCCGGGGGCGAGACGCGTTCGAGGTTGAGCATGCGCTCGAAGAGCAGTCCGAATCGAAGCGGTTCGATGTCGGTGATCTTCAGGACGTAGGCGACGATACAGCCCGCGCCGGAACCGCGTCCGGGGCCCACCGGGATCCCGCGCTGGCGCGCCCAGTCGATGAAGTCCCAGACGATCAAAAAGTAATCGACGAAACCGGTTCCGGTGATGATTGCCAGCTCGTAGTCCAGTTTCCCGCAGAGGATCTCGGCGTAGTCCGCCGGCTCCCCTTCACCCGGTTCGTAGCGCTCCGGGTCGTCGTAGTCGACCCCGTAGCGCTCCAGGAGTCCCTTCTTGCAGAGCGAAAAGAGGATCCTGCCGTTCCGGTAGAGCGCCTCGCGTTCCTCTGCGATGAGTTCAAACGGCTGCTCGGTACCGTCCTGAGTGTTGACCTTGTTCTTTTCCCGGACGTAGATATCGAGGATGCGTTCGAAATTCGTCCGGTCGTCGTCGGTACCGAGTTCGACGGGCGCCTCAAAGACGGGATAGTGACTCTCCCCGAACGGGATCTCCAGATCGACTTTCTCCGCGACCTCGAGGGTGTTGGTGACGGATTCCGGTACTTCCCGGAAGAGCGCCTCCATCTCCGTGCGGCTCTTCAGGTAGAACTCCTGGCACGGGTAGCGCATGCGGCTGGTGTCGGAGAGCAGCTTGCCGGTCTGAATGCAGAGCAGGGCGTCGTGCGGCGCTGCGTCCTCCTTGAAGACGTAGTGGACGTCGTTGGCGCAGACCACCTTGAGGTCGAACTCTTTCGCGAGTTTCAGCAGGCCCGGAATAATGCGCCGCTGCACGGGGATGCCGTGGTCCTGGATTTCGATATAGTAGTTGTTACGCCCGAAGATGTCGACGAACTGCGCGGTGGCCTCGCGCGCCTTGGCGTAATCCCCGTAAATCAGATGCTGTGCGGCCACGCCGTTCACACAGCCGCTCAGCCCGATGATCCCCTCGGCGTGTCGGGCGAGCTGCTCCATATCCGTGCGCGGGCGGTAGTACATGCCGCGCAGGTGTGCGTCGGAGACCAGTTGGACGAGGTTCTGGTAGCCGGTGAAGTTACGCGCGAGCAGCGTCTTGTGATGAATTTGGTATTTCGGAAACGCTTCGGGGCCGGGGGCCTGGTCCTCGGGAAGGTCGGCGATATCGTCGGAGCGGTTCCGCTCACGTTTCGGCCGTTCCTCCATCCTGTGGTCGTGCACGAGGTAGATCTCGCACCCGATGATCGGCTTGATTCCTGCGGCGCGCGCCTGCTTGTAGAACTCGAGCGCACCGAACAGATTGCCGTGATCGGTCATTGCCATCGCAGGCATCCCCAGCTCCTGGAGTCGCGCCATGTAGCGGTCGATCCGCGCACATCCGTCGAGCAGACTGTAATCGCTGTGGCAGTGCAAGTGGACAAATTCCTTGGGACCCGAGACCATGCTCACACCTTCGTCCACAACCGGGGGTGCTGGCAAGAACGAGTTGTGCACAAACGCGGTTGACCGCCTCTTCCCGCAGCTAAGCCTTGCCGGATGCATCTGCCGCGCTCCTCGCGATGTCGATCCTGGCGGGCAAATCCGGCGACAACTGGCGCCCCTCAGTAGCCATAGTCGAACGAGCTTGGGAGAGCCGTTTCAACGTCAATTATCGGGAGGAGAACGTTCCCGATTGCGAGTTTCCGGATCCGCGGGGCGAATTTCTCGCTCTGCCCCATGCTTCACCGGTCTATGCGCTCTGGGGGGCATCCGAAGACCGCCCCCGATCCCATGCCCGCTCTCGATGATCCACTCGTGCAAACAGGGAGTGCGGATCACCCCGCGGTATTTCGCTTCGATATCGACGAACGCGCGGGATGGGTTCTTGCGATGAAGGAGTCCCCGAAGAACCCGCAGCCCATGGACAGAATCAGGAGGTTGAATCCCGGAACGCACGTCGAGAGAGCCCGATACGCCCGTTCTGAAATGCGTGTTTCATCCGCGTGCCTTTTCATATCGACGGGTGGCGATTCTGTCCGGATGATCAACCCAATGAAGGGCGACACCATCGGGATCGGATTCATCGGCGCCGGACGGGTGGCTGCGAACCAGCGCGCGGCGATCGAGCGGTGTTCCGGTGCCGAACTGCGCGGTCTCTTCGACGCCGACAGCGTCACAGCGGAGTCCCGCAGCCGTGCATGGTCGGTCCCCGCGTATGCGTCCGCCGAGGCGCTGCTCGCCGATCCGGGGATCGCGGCGGTCTTTGTGCTGACCCCAGTCGAGTACCATGCGACATCGGCGATCCGGGCGCTTGAAGCGGGGAAGCACGTGCTGGTTGAGAAGCCGGTGAGCCTGGACGGCGTTGAGATCGACGCGATGATCGCCGCCGCCGAGGCGAGTGGGCGCCTCTGCGTGCCGGGCCACAGCTACGTCTATCTCCCGGCGTTCGACCAGGTGCGCCGTGTGCTCGACGAGGGCGGGATGGGAACCGTCTGCCACATGGAGATGAAGGAGTTCTACCGGATGCCCGAGGACTTCCTTCCGCGCTACCACGGGCCGGTGGACGAGGTGCTGTGGCACCACATCTACAGCCTCCTCTACCTGCTCGGCAAGCCGGCTCGCCTTTGCGCGATGACTGCCGGGTTTCGAGAGGGATTGAACCCCGGGGAGCCCGAGCAGGTTGTCGTGCTGGCGCAGCTGCCTTCGGGGGCGACCGCGACGCTGACGCTCTCGTGGGCGGCGAACGACGAAACCTCCGACCCCTGGACCTATAAGCTGAAAGTGATCGGAACCGACGGCGGTGCCACGTTTTCGCGGCGCGATATCGTCCTCGGCAGCGGGATCGGCGGGCCTCCGTGGTATTGCCCGATGTACCAGGAGTCCTTCGACCGGGAGGTCGTCCACTTCGTGCGCGACTGCATCGGCAGCGGGACGCCGCCGCCCTCCACCATGGCCGATGCGCGCGAAACGCTGAACATCCTTCATGCCGTGAAACGGTCGATCGCGGACGGCGCTGTGGTGGCGGTCGAATGAGAAACCGTTCGAACCTGCGGAAAAGCACTGAATGGCCTCCCGCACAGGGACGAACAGCAGCCAATCAGGGGTCTCGCTGAGGTTTGCCGGCTCAAGGCTCCGTTGGGCTGAACACGAATGGGACCCGGATTCTGACTGTGGTCGGTCTGCCATCGCGCGTTGGTGGTGCGAACCGCCAACCGGCCAGGGATTGCATCGCCGCAGCGTCGACCGGTTCGAGCCCACTGCTTCGGTACATGCGAATCATCCGGGTGCGTCCCTCGTGATCCACGTACGCGGACACCACGGTTCGACCGTAGACGCGCTCCCCGGACTCGGTAACCGGGACGAACGGTTCAGCCCGCTCCGCCACCGTGAGCGGCTGATCGAGATCCCCGGGACTCGAGACCGTGTACATCGGGAGATCGCGGAGGGCCGGGTTCAGCTCGTACGGAATGGCATCGGGGTGCACCATTCCCATGTGGGAAATCGAGAGCGGCCCGGACGGGATCGTAAACTGCACCGTCACCGTGGTGTCGGCCACGATCGGAACGCCATTTTGAGAGGCCGGTCTGAAGCGCGCCCGTTCGATTTCCTTGATGGCCCCCGGAAGGAACTCGGGACGGGACGCCTCGATACACACATAATCCGCCACAGAGCCGTCCAGATCGACCCGCACCAGAAATCGCGCGCGCGGGTCGCGGAGGGGCAGACGCGCAATCTCGGATGGCATCGCGACGGTCGGTTGCCGCTCAATACGCGGCGGGAGGATCCCCTCATCGAGATCGCCGACGGAGGCGCCCTCCGCCCGGTCCACGCGCCCAACGACGACCGCTGCCGCAAGGGAAGCGAGCACAAGGATTTGAACAATACTCCGGTTCATCGGTCGGAGTATAATCCGCATCCTGTGCTGCTGCAATCAGGAAACGCGCTCGGGCTGATGACCCAACCCGGCGTAGCCGTTACCAAGAGTTCTCATCGAGGATATTAACTTTGGTGTTCGCCGGGGATCGTGGTCCGCCGGGGGATGGATGAGTGAAAGTGAAAGGGTCAGCGCAGGATTTACCGTAAGTGCGCGGTTACCGTAACTTCTCCAGCTTTCGCTTCCAGATATTTTCGGTCTCGGCGCGCAGGCGGACGGCATCCTCCCAGACGTTGGTGAAGACACTGAGCCCGTAGCCGGAGGTGACCGGTCCGAATTCGGGGCAGACGTAAAGCGTCTCGCCGCCCTGGTCGCCCTCGAGCCAGCACGCGATCAGAGCGTCGAGGAACTCCAGGTAGTGCTCCGCCTCCGGCGTCAGGTTGCCGTTGCCGTCCGTCAGGGGGATCTGGCAGTGGTGTCCATTGAACGGTCGGAAGTGCATCTGCCGGGCGAGCTGGATCAACTCCGGCTTGTCGAGCAGACGTCTGGCGTACGGGGGAGAGAGATGCTTAACCACACCGAAGTGCGAGAAGTCGAAACAGAACCGGCACTGCCGACCGGTTTCCGCCTCATACAGCCGGGCGATCTCCCAGGCCTTCTCGGGAGTCTCCGTGCAGGTGTCGCGGTGCACCTCGAGGTCGATCTCCAGCCCGAGCCGCTCGGCAACCGGCTGCATCGCCACCCACGTGCGCGCGGCGGTCGCCGGCTGCGTGTCGTGATCCCAGAGCTGGACGTTCACCCGTGCGCACCCGGTTTTCGCCGCAACGTTCAGGTGGTCCTCGAATGTCTCGTCGTTGGCGTCGATGTAGCAGACGTAATCCAGGCCCGCCTCGCGGACCGGATCGGAGTAATCCCGATTCGCACCGAACCCCATCGCGTCGAATCCGACTTCCTGCGCGCGGCGGACCTTTTCGGCGATACTCCACTCGGAGCCGGGCGCCGGCTGCCCCATCAGCGTCCAGAATCCGGCGAATTGTTTCAGTTGGGGCGGGTTGCTTGCAGTCTTCCGGGTGGACATGGATCAGCGGGTTGTGGGTTGGAGGGAAGCGTTCGGTCGCGGCAACCCGCACCGGCGGGCGCAGGGTACAATCCATACGACAAACCGTTTGGGAGTAAACACCAAAAGCGGTGGTTTGCTGTTTCGGAGGGCGCGTGCCCCCACGCGCCGGGTTGGTGTTGCTCAGCGCGTTATCGCTCAGTAACCTTCGCGCCATGAGCCGAAAAGCGTCTATTCCCCTTTTTGTACTGAGTCTCGCCGCCGCAGGATCTCTGCTGGCCGGCTCGGAAAACCGGGAGGCCGTCCCTGAAGCCGAACCGAAAATCCGTTCCGCCGCGGTGTTGTTGCCTGAACTTCCCACGCGGTTGCACTTCGGGGACGCGGGATGGGTCAGCGTGGGCGCACGGGTTCAAGCGATCTTTATCTACAACGACAGCGACCTGGTCGACGACGACACGGAGTTCCGGATGCGGCGGGCGCGCATTATGGTCCGAGGCGAGGTCACCGAGTGGGCGGGTTTTTCCCTGGCCACCGAAGGGGCCGGAGGGAACGTCACGCTGATCGACAGCTATCTTCACTTCAAACCGCTTCCCGAAGTCCAGTTTTTTGTCGGCCGTCACCTCGTCGCAGGCACCGGCCGCCAGGCCGGGACCACCTCGGCCGCCGCTTTAATGGCGATGGATCGCCCCGCCTTCAGCTATAAGAACCTCAGCTTCGGCGGGCGGGCCATGACTGCCTTCGCCACTTCCACCCTTGCGGGCACCGACTCGGGTTTGCGCATGGACGCCCAGGTGCGGGATGAGGGCATTACCTTCTGGGGCGACCGCTCCCTGTCCGATAACCTGCACCTCAAGTATTATGCCGGCGTTCACGGCGGATCCCGAAACAGCCCCGCCCGCGACGAGGGCGATCTCCGCTACAGCGGACGGGTGGCCGTGAACTTCGGCGACGACGAACGGGGCTTTTTCAACTCTTCCACCTACCTCGGACGCAAACAAACCGTCGGTCTCGGGGTGTCCTTCGACGCGCAAAACCGCGTTGCTATCGACAGCGGCAATGACGTTAATTACCGGTTTTGGACCGTCGACCTGTTCGCAGAACAATCGCTCGGCCGGGGATCGGCAAGTTTCGAAGCCGCCTACGGTCAACTCGATCTGGACGACGCAGGGCTGCTCAGCCGTCGCGACAAAACAACCGCATTCGGCGACGCGGCCGCCGTCTCCGGCCTCCAGGCGCAGGGCGACGGTTTCTTCGCCCAGGCGGGGTATTATTTCCCGAACATTCACCTGCAACCCTGGATCCTGTACGAAGAGTGGAACAGCGACACGCCCGGCGGCGAAGGCTCCTATAACAACGCCCGAATCGGCCTCACCTACTTCGCCCGCGGTCAGAACCTGAATTTCAAAATTGGATACGAACGCACCCGCCTGGAGGCCAACCCCAACGGCGATCGCAACTCGAATTCCATCGTCACTGGCGTTTACATGACCTTCTAGCGGCGAGGCGGAGCCTCAGCCCAAAAGGTGTTTGCCGCCGGGTGAGGCGGTCCCGATGGCGTACTATGGACTGGCGGCCGAGGGATTCGGCGAGCACCGGGGCCGCCTCGACGCGGTGATCGAGCTGGACATGCCCATTACCGGGGATGGTACGCTTTATATCCCGTACCACCGGTCTGGCGGACGAATCCGGGATACGATGTCCTACTCCACGAACCGGGGCTCTGGGCAAACCTGGTCAACCGGGGCGTTCCGGAGGGGACAACCGGCGAAACGAGCGGGCGTTACCGCGGTTAACGATATATGAGGGACTCGCGGATGAGTCATCGAGTTGATACGCTACCGAAGCTCAAATCGGACCACGCTCCCGCTATCGATTCGAACGGATCCGATCGAGATGCGATGCGATTCCAATCGGTTCGTCGCGATCAGGGCATCTCGGACGTGGACCGCCCTTGCGCGAGCAAGGCGATGGAGTTCCTCGTCGGACACGACGATGGAATCCAGTAATCGGGCACGCATCTCGGCCAGGGTCGGCCCTTCTTCGAGGGTTTCGGGCACCGCCGAGTCGGACGGGGACGGATCAGCCACGCCGTCCGCGTCATCGGCCCGGACGTCTTTCTCGTCTTGCGCTTCCGGTGTCGTATCACGGGAATACGAACCAAAGAGCACACGGAAGACGCGCCGAATCCACGAGGACTTCTTCGGATCTGATTTGGCCGCAGGTGAATCGGCAACCCCGGAGTTCGATGCGGGCGTTTCCAGCGATTCGACCGGGCGCGCCGCCAATGCCCCCGGCTCTCCGAACTGGTGAGCGTAGTAGGAACGGAGAACCCGTGGATCCTCTGCGGGGAGGCCGGAGGCCGTCGGATCGTCTTCGTGGATGAGATCGCGATGCCTGGCGAGTTGTTCCTGCAATCGCAATTCAGCGAGAGCCGACCGATCCGAAGCGGGATCCGCCACTCCCTGAGCCTCGAGCGTCAATTCCGGGCGCTGATGCAGCGCCTCGGCGAGAGCCCGCAATGTCTCTTCTTGTCCCGTGTCGAGAATTGCGCGACCCGGGAGAAACTCGACTCGCTCCAACCGGTCCGGCTCGGTTCCGACAATCCCGCCCAGGATGGAGAAGGGCGATCTGACAATGCTTCCCAGAACGGTCGCCACTGACTGAGAAACGATTCCGGCTACGCTAAACTCCGGGTCGGCAATCCGGCCGGAGAGTGGGATATCGAGGGAGATCTCCCCGCGCTGATTGCGCAGGAGAGCGACGGCAAGGTCCAGCGGCAGGTTCACCGCATCCGGACTGTCCACCCGTTCCCCCAATTGCAGCTCCCTGACGAGAATGGAACTCTTTGCCGAGAAAGCGTCGTTCTCCACTTGAGCCGCGATTTCCATATCCATATTGCCCCGTGCGAACGCCCGCCCCAGGTAGCGGCCGGAATAACCCGAGACAGGGGGCAGGTCAAAACCGTTCATGCGAATATCAATGTCGCCAAAGACAGCACCTCCCAACAGACCGATTTCTCCCGTGATTTCCAGGTGCGCGGCATTGGGAAACCGTCCGGACAAATCCAGTGTGGCCGGGGTTTCGCTCTCCGAATCGATATCGTGCAACCGCACCCGAATCTCATCCAACGTGGTGGCGAATTCGGGCGAGACGCTCGCGTCGTGCACCGACGCCCGCCCGTCTTCCACCTCAAGACGTCCTATTGAAAAAGCGACGGGAAACCGCTCCGATTGCCCGCGGTCCGGAGCCTCTTCCGGGATCGCGTCCACGCGCTCGTCCCCGGACGGGAGGGCCGCGGGATCCATACGAAAGACGCGTTGCAGGTTGAGCCGTCCGTCGGCCTCAAGCGCTATAAAGCCCGTGGGGCGGTCCACGCGCACAGACTCGGCCCTCACCTGCAATGGGGCGCTGTCGAAATGCATCCCGCCGACCGAGAACCGTTCAAACGCAGCCAGGTCGTTCCCGCCTTCACGCGAAGCAAATCCCTGCACCTCCGTTTCACCGGCGAACGACAAGAGGGGCATTCCGTCCAGGCCGGGAGTTGCCGTCAGCGTCCCTGAAAGCGCGCCCGTCCCCGAAACGACTTCCAGATCGGCAAACGCGGCCGCCCATGGACTCAGCAAAGCCAATGGAAATCCCGTGACCCGCATCGCCGCGTCTCCGGCCAATGGGTCGAGGCTGATTTCGCCGTCGGCTTCAATGGTACCTTCCTCCATGACCGCAATTTCCAATGCAAAGTCAACAGGCCGCGAAAAATCGTTGCTGAGTGACCCAAGAGAGGCCGCGCGCACAACCCCGGACAAGCGCGCGCCGCCACCCACCGAATGGTCCAGCACTTCAAATCCGAAGTTCTTCATTGCCACCTCCCGCATGAGAAACCTTGGGATACGGGGAGCGGCCCTGATCCCCCAGCCGGGAGTGACGGGGCCCTCGGCGGCTTCCATTCCGCCAATTACATTCAGCCAATCAATGCCTCCGTCGGCGTGCCGAATTGCGCGGATCGTTCCGGGACCGATCCGGACGCGATCCACCTCAATTTCGAGATCGAAGCCCCGCAGCAGCGTCCCGGTAACGACGACCTCCTTAATGTCCATTAAAGCGAGCCCCGATTCAGCGGGATAAAGCCCGAGGTCCACCAGCCGCATCCTTGGGATCGCCACCTTCAACGGCTGCGCGGGACGATGGCCGTCCAATTCCGCGATCAGTTCGAACTCCAGTTGCCCATGGCGCAGATCCACGGGCATGAACGAACGCAGGTAGGGAGCAACCTCGGCCACGTTCATCGCCCGCACATTCAGTTCAAACCGCATCGTCAGTGGTGAAAATGAGAATGAACCACTTCCCGCCATCGACCCGCCGTAAAGGTCCGTTCCCGAAAAAGCGAGGCGGTTCCCGTCTTCGGCAAACGTCGAGAACTCGTTGAGTGAAAAGGAAAATGGACTGAGCGTGTAGACAAATGCCTCCGTCAGGGTCTCGTCGCGTAAGTCGACTCTGCCGTCGGACAAAGTCAGCCGCCGGATCGCCAATCGGGGCAGATCGAGTTCGAAGGGGCTCACGATGGTCTCCGGATCGGCATGCTCGTCGAACTTGGGCAGGCGAAAGAGATTGATCGATCCGTCGGATTCCTGAACCACCTCAAGCCACGGTTCCCGGAGGGTCACCTCCCGCAGGACCGGCGCAAACCGGTACACGGAACGCAGCGACAGCGCGAAGCTTCCCTCCGCCAGACGCAGCACCGGCGCTCCGTCCGATTCCCGTAGAACCAATCCCTCGGTCCGCATGCGCAGGGTCAAGGGGTTGAAGGAAATGGATTCCACTTCAATGCCGGCGTTCAGGCGCGCTTCAACCTGGTTCACCAGAACCGTCCGGACCAGCATCGGTACCACAAAGAATCCGACTGCCATGTAGAGCAGAAACGCCACCGCCGCTGCGGCCACCCACTGTTGGATGCGCCGGTTGCCCCGTTTCCGGCCCTCCGAGCGGAGGGATCGTTCGTCAGTTTTCATAAACAATCATCCTACTCCATTCGCCGCGAGGTACCAAGAACAGAGAACGGAGGATGGGAACCGCCGCCTGCCGGCCGGTGGCACGCGCGATCCGGCAGACCTGGAATTCGGACCCGGAGAACGGGCTGGCGAACCGGCGCCCGGGAGGTTGCGTCGATGCGTCTTGTTTGTGCCTCCGGTGCCCGACCTGCCGCGCATTCGCTCCGTATTTCAACGCTCCTTTATCGACGACAGATCGAGTGAGAATTGCTTTCGCGAACGATCACCCTGAAACGAGGTGCCATTGGCCGGAGGTCTGGCTAAGGTCATCGAACATGTAGAACCAACGCCCGTCGGGATTTCCCCCGCGTTGATAGTAGATCCAGTTCGCAGCGCCGGCGCTGTAGAGAAAGGGGTAGGTGCACTCGTTGGTCCAGAGCCAATCGCCCTGAATCTGGTCCCAGAACCACATGCCCTGGGAGGTTCCGATCCTGTAGAGCCATCCGTGTTCGGAATGCGAGAGCCATCCGTCGCCGCTTGTCGGGTCAAGATAACGGTCATCGTATGATCCGAACCAGAGCATCGCGGCCCCCTCCTCCAAACTCGGAATCGTCACGGTACTCGCATCGAGTGTGACGGCCGTCTGGGCCAGCAACGCACCGTTGATCGACGCACCGGTGCGCAGATGAATGGCGGTTCTTGAGAGAATCGTTCCCTCAACGTGAGAGGTCGTGCCAAGGGTTGCCTCGCCTTCGACCTGCCAGAAGATGTTGGCGGCGCGCGCGCCGCCGCTCAGGATGACGCGGACGCCATCGCCCACCGTGAGATCCTCCGCAATCTGGAAGATCCAGGTATCGCATGGGGAACCCGCGAGGGTAACATCGGTGTCGATCCGCAGTCCGGTGCCCCATTTGTAGAGACCCGGCTCAAGAGTCATTCCGCTGACATTTCCGGCGCCGAGTTCCGTGACGGCATGCAGATCGGTTCTCCCTGCGGCATCCGCATAGGCGATCTCCATATCGCCAATGACGGTCGTCATGTAGGCAGGCGTCGGCGGCGCATAATCACTCGCAAATGCGGCGCCGGTAACGATCGGCGATGTTGCGAACGTCTCCGTCGCGTCGAGTGACAATGTGAAGCCGGTCAGCGCGGTGGAATCGATCGGGCTCACGCCAATGTCCCCGGTGACCGAGGTCGTTCCGGTTGTTGAAATCCCCGCTTTCGTCAGAATCGCGAAATCCCCGGCCGTGCCGAGATTGACCGGTTGCTGTGACGCTGTGGCCACGACCGCCAACGCGGCGACCATGGAGGTCGCCAATAGAAGTGGGTACTTTGTTTTCATGGCGCAGAGTATACATGAACTGGAACGACTCCATCCAATACTTCCTTTCGATTATACCCATAGGTGCAGGCTATCACCGAAGAGGCGTTGGGTATGGTGCACCATTGGGGGGCGGCCCCATTGTCGCCTCAATGAGGTTCGGTTGCCGAAAAGACCGTTCGATCCTCACTCGATCGCCGGAGCTTCGTCCTTGATGATCCTGCGGTATTCGAGAAGTGCCTTCGCGCGGTTCTCCCGGTGCCATGCGATCCAGAAATCGACCTTCGCGCTTCCCTGCAACGGACGGAATACCACGCCGCTGTGCGGTAGCCGTTTTATCTGCTCGCGCGCGAGCGTGACTCCAAGGCCCTCTCTGACGAACTCCATGATGTCCGATTCAATCCTTACGTCCTGAAGGATCCGCGGTTTATAGCCGGCCTCGCGACAGATCCCGCAGAGCCAGTCCCGGGATCCGGGATGCGTCTCCTCGGACATCGCGACGAAGAACTCCTGTTTGAGATCCAGAATGTAGAGCTTGCGCTTCTTGGCGAGCCGATGGTCGGTTGGTAAAACCACAACGATTTTGTGGCTTCCAATGCACTCCCACTCGAGCAGTGAGCGATTACCCGTGAGGAGCGGTGGGCGCAATCCGATGAACCCGATATCGATCTTTCGCGCGGCGAGTTCGTCCAATTGTTCGGACGGCGACATGTCGAACAGGGTCACGGTGACCTTGGGAAAGAGCCTATAAAACGTACTCAGTGTCGCGGGAAGGAGCTCGAAGTTGAACTTGAAGGAATACCCGAGGTTCAATTGCTCGGTCTCTCCGATGCTGAACCGCCGCGCCGCGAGTACGCTCTTCTCGCTCTCATCCACGATCCGCTTGGCATCCGACAAGAAAACGCGTCCGACCTCGGTCAATGAGACCTGTTTCCTCGCTCTGTCCAGCAACTGGACCTCCAGTTCCTCTTCGAGGTCCTGCATCTGTCGCGAGAGCGATGGTTGCGCCAAACGCAGCTTCTCGGCCGCGCGGGTGAAGCTCAGTTCCTCCGCGACGGCCACGAAGTATCGCAAATGACGCAATTCCACGCTCCCATATTTCTCCATTCCCCAGCCTGTGTCAAAACTGAAGCCGCGCGGAAAACCCATTCAAATCGCCGCCGAAAAGAAACGCTGTAGCATCGGGTGTGAGTCCTGAGGACACCCGGCCCCGGCCCCTGCCGTTAATCCCGCAGGCGCTCACGGCCCTGCCGGACGTGGAAAGAGACGTCGAGGTTATCGAAGACCCGGTGACGGATTCCCGCTCGAATCTCGCGGTAGAGGAACCGGTCGTCGACGGAGAACGCGGGCCGGTCGTTTTCCGCCGGAGGCTCGATTCCCAGCGTCGTCCGCGGACGCGCGGTGCCCGCGAGGGTGGTATCCGCCACGGTGGCGCCGACGTGAACCGCCGTGCGTTCCCCGTGCCACTCGACGTACGGGCTGATGCTGTCTCGCCGGTAGTTGAGCCGGGAGAACCAGGTTTTACCCTGCTCGTGGCTGATGGCGATTCCGTAGGCAAACCGTGTGTCCTCGATCGGCTGGAGCGTGTGGAATCCGCCGCCGAGGTAACCGTGCGAACCGGCCGCAAACCAGACCGTGGAGCGGCCGACGGCCGGGGTATACGGTGCGGGATAAAGGTACGGGTGGTAGCCGAATGAGCCGGGACCTTGGAACGCCCATGGGGCGAGGCCGTGACCGGCGAAAATCGGGCCTGGAGCGGCCTGGGCGCCGTTCCGGTCGAAGAGGACGGGCCGCTCGCGCGGTTCGTCCGACTCGCGCACGGTGGGCTCAGCTTCGGCAGCTTCGCCGGCGCCCGCATGGAGCAGTGCGGGCACCGTCCAGGCGCAGAGGAGGGAGAGTGCAGCGATCGCGGTTCGCATGGGAATCAGAGCAACGGGTTCAGGGTCGATTGTGCGTAACGGAGGAGAGCTCGAATAGACGTAAGACCGCGCGCGCGGCAAACCTATTCCGGGGATTCTGTGGGTTGGGTTGCGTTTGGGTCATCCGCTCGAGTTCCCTCCGGGTTCACTGAATATAGGAAGACACCCCGGTTCCTTGTCCGGTTCCTGAAGTTTACCCGAAGCGATCGCAGGAAAGCCGCGCTCGGGATCATGAGGCACGGGTCGACACCTGGTTGGACGCCCAGCGGGGGGTGCACGAAGCCCACCCCGATGACGTGGATGCCGCAGCCTTTTATGCCCTGGCGATGGGCGATGAAAAGAAGGCGCGGGAGACGCTGCGGAAAGTCCGGGAGGTCGAGGAAATGTGGGGAGCCGCCTTCACTGCCTACAACATCGCCGCGCCTCAGGCGCGGTATTACCATGTGGGAAGCTCGACAGCGGGCACGATGCCCGCGTTCCCACGGTGGCGGCAGTCCTTGCTCCGGGGTGGTGCTCCACGCCCTGCGTCCTGCGGAACGCCGGATTCACTCGGAATACGGATCGGCCGCGTCGCGGAGGCCGTCGCCGAGAAAGTTGAACGCCAGGACGGTGACGACCACGGCGAAGACGGGGGTGAGCAGCCAGGGCTGGATGGCCACAGCCTGAACGTTCTGGGCCTCCTGCAGCATCACGCCCCAGCTGGTCACCGGCGGTTGAAGACCCAGGCCCAGGAAGCTGAGCGCCGTTTCGGCGAGGATCATCGTCGGAACCATCAGCGTGATTACGACGATGATGTGGCTGAAAAATCCGGGCAGCAGGTGCCGGAACATGATCCGCACCTGCGATGCGCCCACGAGGGCCGCAGCCATCGCATAATCCTCCTCGCGAAGCGCCAGGATCTTGCCCCGCACCTCGCGCGCCAAGCCCGTCCAGCCGATCAGCGACAGCACAACGGTGATGCCCAGGTACGTCTGCACCGGTCCCCAGTGATTGGGCAGCGCCGCGGCCAGCGCCATCCACAGTGGGATTGAGGGAAACGAGATGATGATCTCGATCGAGCGTTGGATGAAATTGTCGATGGATCCGCCGTAGAAGCCGGAGATCGTACCGATCACGAGCCCGAGTATAAAGCTGATCGCCACGCCGACGAACCCGATGGTCAGCGAGATGCGCGCTCCGTAAAGGATGCGCGAGAAGACGCACCGGCCCATCGAATCGGCACCGAGCAGAAAGAGGGTCCCTCCCTCCGCGACGCCGAACAGGTGGATGTCGGTCTCAAAAAGCCCCCACATTCGATACGACTCGCCGCGCGTGAACAGTTGCAGGGGGTACTTCCGCTCGGGATCCTCGCGGTAGACCGGGGCCAGCGTGACCGGATCGGTGGTGCGTTCGAGCCCGTAGACGAAGGGCCACAGGTGTATTCCCTCGCCGGAGACGAAGTGAACCCGTTGTGGCGGTGCGCTGGCGTAATCGACGTTACGGGCATCCAGGGGATACGGTGCGAGGAACTCGCAGAAGACCGCGACCGTGTACAGCACGATGAGTACGAGTGCGGCGATCATCGCGCCCTTGTGGCGACGGAACTTCCACCACATCAACTGCCACTGACTCGCCGTGTAAAGATTCACGTCCTGAGGCGCCGGGGCGGGCGGCGTGCTGGAATCGCCGCCGGCGGGGGACGCTTTGGAGCCCTCTTGCGGCGCGCGGGCGATTGGTTTCTGACGGTCCGATTGCATGGTCACGTGCGGGTACAGGGCATTGTATGCTAGCGCGTCCCGCCCTCGTAGCGGATGCGCGGATCGAGCAGGATCAGCAGAAGGTCTGAGAGCAACGTCCCGATCACCGTCAGGACGCTCAACAGCATCACCATGCTGCCGGCGAGGTACATGTCCTGGTTCATCAGTGCGGTGAGTAGCAGTTCGCCTGTGGTGGGCAGCCCGAGCACGATCGCGACGATCGCCTCGCCGGAGATAATCATCGGCAGGACCCAGCCGACGGTGCTGGCGATGGGGTTCACCGCGACGCGCACCGGGTACTTGATCAGCAGCTGAACCGGGCGCACGCCCTTGGCACGGGCGGTGGTGACGTACTGCTTGGCGAGTTCATCGAGCAGGTTGCCGCGCATCACGCGGATCATGCCGGCGGTTCCCGCGGTCCCGATGATGATGACCGGGATCCACATGTTCTGAAGGAGGTCCAGGACTTTGCCTGCGGACCAGGGCTCGCCCTGAAAAGCGGGCGAGAACAACCCGCCCGCCGGGGTGCCGAACACACGGTAGCTGAAATACATGAAGAGCAGGGCGAGCAAGAAGTTCGGAGTCGCCAGGCCGATGAATCCCAGCAGGGTGACGACGTGATCGGTCATGGTGTACTTGCGCACCGCAGAGATGATCCCGATCGGGATCGCCACGGCCCAGGTGAACAGCAGCGTGCTGATCGAGAGGGCCACGGTCAGGGCCAGACGTTCGCCGATCAGAGAGGTGACTGGCTCGTCGTATTCGAAGCTCATGCCCATGTCCGGCGCTTTGAGGATCGGATGCCCGATCGACTGAAGAAACAGGGCGTCGTCGCCGATGGCCCAGCCCACGGGCAGGAGATTCGCGAGCCATCCGAGGTATTGCACAATGAAAGGCTGGTCGAGCCCGTACTGCCTGCGGAGTTGTTCGATTTCCTCCTGGTCAACCACGTCGCCGGTGGCTTCGAGCGCCGCGATGTAGGAGGTCAAATAATCGCCGGGCGGGAGCTGAATGATCACGAACGAGATGAACGAGATCGCCAGCAGAGTCGGGATCAACCACAGGATACGTCTGGTAATCAATGGCCACATACGCGGCTAGTTTCCTCCCTCCCAGACGTAGACTTCGGTTGCGGTGTTCGCCGGCGAGCGCACTTCCCACGTGCTCAATGCCACGTCCGGCACGTTCCGCATGTGATTGTGGACGACGACCGGCGTCGGCGCCTTGCCCAGCACGCCGATGACCCAGAGATTCTCGCGGTTGAGGCGGCTGATCTCCGCAAACATCTCGATCTGTTTCTGCCGGTCGAGCTCCTGCTCGATCTCGCGATAACGCTCGATGACGCGACGGATGTCCCCTGAAGGCTCGGTCCCGCTTTCGCCGTCAGTGTGGAACCAGAGCGCGTATTCCTCGGCGAAAGGGGAGGCGCCGGGATAGTAGGGCATGTGCCAGCGCGGCTGAATGATCGGGTTGTCCTCCCACTCGCCCTCCCAGACGTGGAAGTCGTGGAGGCGACCGGCGCGCCGCTGGGTGAAGAGCGGGCGGGCGAGGCGGTTGACATCGGCCCGCACGCCGAGAGCGGTCCACGCGTCGGCGACCAGGTCCACGAGGACGTCTCCGCCGCTGGGCGTGTTGGTCACATCGATCTGGAAGCGCAACGGTCGGCCATCCTTCCCCAGCCACCGACCGTCACGCCGGCGTTCGAGCCCGATCTCCGCGAGCAGCTCGATGGCCCGCTCCGGGTCGTACTCGATATAGGCCGACTCGTATTCCGGGTCGTAGAACGGTGAGCGCTCGGAGGCGGCGACCTGGCGCGGCTGGGCCTGGCCGTAGTAACGCGCCTGGTTGATCATCTCACGGTCCAGCGCGAGCGACAGCGCCTTGCGGAAGCGCGGATCGCGCATCAGTTCGCGGGTGGCCGGATCCTGGTGGTTGAGGTTCGGCGCGATGGCAAGGTCATTGCCCGAGCCGGCGATCCACTGGCGCACCTCGTAGTTGCCTACCCCCTGGTTCTCCATCAGCAGGGCGTACCGGTCGAAGCGGATGTGGCGCTTCTGCATCGGCATCAGGCCCTGGATCGCGCGCATGGCGATGATCTCAAGCTCAAAGATGTGAAAGCTGACGCGGTCGATGTAGGGCAGTTGCCGGCCGTCGGGATCCACCTTCCAGTAATACGGATTGCGCACGAATACGACCGGCCGGCTCGGCGGGGGTCGGTGCAGTTTCCATGCCTTGAGCGTGGGCTTATCCGGGTTCTGCCACCGGTCCATGTACGAGTAGAGCTGGGGCCAGCGATGGTAGTTGCGTTCCTCCATTTCCCGCCGGAACCACCGCGGCAGCTCACCCTCCTTGAGTTCCTCCCCCGGCTCGGGCCGCGCGAAGTCGGCATGGAACTGTTTCATGTAATGTCTGGGGACGAGCATTGCGTCGAAAAAGCGCGAGCCCAGGGTCCGCTCGATGAACAGCGAGCGGGGCTCGGCGAACGCGATGCGGATGGTGTAGTCATCCACCTTCGTCAGGTCCATCACCTCGCCGCCCGCCTTCCACTCGCGGTTGATGGTGGAGGTGATCTCTTCGTTGAGCAGCACGTGCTCGTACCAAAACACGATGTCGTCGGCGGTGAACGGCTCGCCGTCCGACCAGCGCACCCCCTCTCGCAGATAGATGATATAGATCCGCCCGGACTCCTTCACCTCCCAGTCGCGCGCGAGGTTGGGCAGAATCTTCTCGCCCATGGGGCACCAGCGCACCAGCCCGTCATAAGTCAGCCGGCCCCCGAAAAAGACCGAATTCACGTCGCCCACGCCGACCGCGTAGCGCATCCAATCTCCGCCGTACGGCCCCCGTTGCTGAGGCGGGTCGATCACCAGCGGGTCTTTCGGCAGCCGCTGCTCCACCGGTTCAAGTGTGCCGGCCTCGACGCGCTCGGCCAACTCGGGCGCCTCATGGAAGTCGCGCAGGCGGTCGTTCCACTCCAAAACCCGGTGATGGCCGATCACATCGCGCTCACGATCCACCACCTCGCGCTGGAGGGCTTCCTGAAAAGCCCGGTCCCCCATATTCGAAAGGCTCCACGTCACATAGGCGAGCACCTCGACCAGGCAGAACAGTCCGACGGATACGCCAACCACGCCCAGGATGAACCGCATCAAAGTCTGCTTCATATCCGACGATGCTAAGCGAATAAAAGATAAAAGATTCAATTATTGTTGGAGCCAGCCTGCATTATAGGTTTACAGGTAAATTCTGCTTTCGCAACAGAGAAGTCGACCCGCTCGCGTCCGGAGCCTCGTCAGGGAAGGAGCCCGGCATTTATCGCTTGCCTCGAGCCCGGGCCTCGGGCACGCTCGCGGCCGCTCACACGTTCGCTTCGAACTCGCGCAACGAAGTCATGCCATCGCATCAATCAAGCTTCCCCTGTGTCGTTGCGCGGCCGGCGTACGCCCTGCGCCGGGCGATTGCGTCGCTGCTTGGCGTGGTGGGACTGGTGGTCCTCGGCGGCACGGCCGATTCGGCGCCTTCCGAGCGCTACGACCACGGCGATCCGACGGTGTGGGAGCAGGTGCTGCTCGAGCGCGTCAACCGCGCGCGCGCCGATCCGGAGGCGGAAGCAGACCGCCACGAAATCGATCTGAACGAGGGCCTTGAGCCGGGAACGATTTCTCCCGAACCGAAGCCGCCGCTGGCGATGCACCCGCGCCTGATCGCCGCCGCGCGCGAACACAGCGAGTGGATGCTCGCCCACGACGAATTCAGCCATACCGGCGAGGGAGGGTCGACCGTTACCGAACGCATCGAAAGCGCGGGGTACATACTCTCGGGAAGTTGGGCGACTGGCGAGAATCTCTCCCAGCTCGGCACGACCGGAACGCTGAATATGCCGTCCGCCGTGGAATCGATGCACGAGGGGTTGTTTCACAGCCCGGGGCATCGCCGAAATATGCTCTCGCCCGATTTTGTGGAAACCGGATGGGGCGTGATCCGGGGCGACGTCGAGCGCGACGATCCGAACAACGGGGGAACCCATACCTGGGACGTGGCTTTTGCCACTGAAAAGTTCGCGCGCAGCGGGGCATCTCCGGGACCTTTTCTGGTCGGTGTCGTCAGCGATGATCGTAACGGCAACCGGCAGTACGATGCCGGGGAGGGCGTCGATGATCTCGCGGTGCGCCCCGGAGCGGGTCAATACTACGCCCGGACCTCCGCCTCGGGCGGCTACGCAATCCCGCTTGGTAACATGAGCGGATCCCTCGCGGTCACGCTCTCGGGCGAGAATTGGCCGAACACGATCACCCGGTACATCGAACTTACCGGCGACAACATCAAACTCGATTTCTCCACGGCGGATATCCTGTATTGGATTGGGGACTACACGGAGGTCCCTCCGTTGATCTACCACGCGGAACACGCCTGGATGTACGCCCACTGGAGCGCTCACGACAACGTGTATGTATACGACTTCAGAATGGACTCGTGGTTGTGGACCGCAGAGGGAATCTACCCGTACCTGTACAAATTCGGATCCGACCCGGGGTGGCTCTTCTTTTTCCGCGGCACGGTTGCACCGGACCGGTCCTACTATCACTTCGGCCACGACCGTGCGATGACCGAGGGCGAACTCATCCCGGATTGAGCGCGTGCGCGCGAGCGCTGACCCATTCGACCGGTTTCGATATCCAAATGAAAATCATAGGTCCCTGATTCGATGAACTTCCGTTGCACGATCCTCTGCGCTGCGCTCATGCTTGCCGCATCGTTCGCCTCGTTTACAGCTCGCGGGGAGGTCGCACCCCGCGACCGGGACGCGATTCCCACGTTCATCGAGGCGGTTACCGTGTACCCTGCCTCCGCCGAGGTCACGCGGCGGGCTGAGATCTCCTTTGAGGCGGGGCGCCACGAGATGATCCTTTCCGGTTTTCCTGCCGATCTCCTCGAGGGTTCGGTCCGGCTCCGCTTCCCCGGCGGTGCGGGATTATGGCTGGAGGATCTGCGGACCGAACGGGTGTACCTGACCGAACCGGCCCACGATCGAACCCGCGATCTGGAATCGCGGATTACCGCCGTGCGGCTGCTTCAGGCACCTGCTGACGCCGAGGGACCGGAAGAGGACGGTGCGTTGACGTGGAAGGAGGCCCTCCGGTCCGGCGAGGAGAAGACCGGTACCATTCGCTATACGGTGGAATTTCCACAGGATCTCGACGTCTTCGGACTCGAGTGATCAGATGAAACGGAATCCAATGAAAAAAATCGGATTGATGGGATGCGGCGCTGTCGCGGGGTACGGGCATATTCCGGCGATTCTGAAGACGCCCGGGCTCGCTTTGCATGCGGTCTATGACCCGAACACAGCGGCGCTGGAAGCGTGTCGGGAACGATTCGGAATCGAGGGAACCTTCAGCGATCCGGAGCTCTTCTTCGAGTCCGGGATCGAGGCCGTCAGCATAACCTCGCCGGCTCCCGTGCACCGCGAAAACGTGCTGGGAGCCGCCGCACACGGACTTCCTGTTCTCTGTGAGAAGCCGCTCGCGATGAACCGGGCTGAAGCGGAGGAGATGATCGCCGCAATGGCCGGCGCCGATGCGGCCCTGTACGCCGGGTTCTGCTATCGGTTCAGTCCCAGCGCCCTGAAAATCCTGGAGCTTGTCGGGGAGGGGGCGATCGGCTCGGTGAAGTCGCTCCGGCTGATTTATAACTGGAACTGTCACGGGAAATACACGACCGATGCCGGGGGGAACCGGGTGATCCAAGAGCGCCGGGAGGGACGTATGCTCGAAGGGGGTCCGCTCTGCGACTGCGGCACCCACCAGATCGATCTCGCCCTCTTCTGGACCGGGTCCAAAGTGACCCGTTATTGCGGGGCGGGCGCCTGGGTGGACGACTACGCCGCTCCGGACCACGTGTGGCTCCACATGGACCATGCCGACGGCGCCCACACGATGATTGAAACGAGTTTTTCATACCACCATACCTCGCGCAATCAGCGGTCGGAATTTGTATACGAACTGATCGGCACCGGGGGGGTTATCCGCTACGACCGCGAAGCCCGGGAATTGTCATTGGAGAACGCCGCCGGCCGGCAGGAGTTCCCGTTTCATCCGGAGAAGAGTTTTGAAGGAATGTACGCCGAGTGGGAACGCGCCCTTGCGACGGGCACCTCGGAACTGCTGACTTCGCCGGAGGATGCGGTGCGCGTTGTCGAAATCGCCCGCGGCGCCACCGATGAGGCGATAGCCGCTGTGGCACTGCGATAGCGCCTTTGGTGCGAAGGGGCTCGGGAAGCCGGAGGGCGGAAGGCAGCCTCCTGTTACGGTGACTCCGCATCGTCGGGTTGCAGCCGATCCCGGAGGGCGTAGTAGGCGGGCTTTGGTTCGAGGCCGCGGTCGAAGATCAGCGCTTCATCGGTTTCCGGGAACCAGCCGGGGATCCAGGAGTGACGATCGGTGAAACCCCACAGTGTAAGCTCGTTACAGGCCGGTTCCTCAAGGACGGTGTCGAGGATCGCGGCATAGGTGCGCGCCTGCTCCTGCAGTTTTTCAGAAGTCACCGGCTTGGGGATGCGGACATCCATCTCCGTTACCGCTATGTCGATCCCGAGTTCGGCGAATCGGCTCATGTTATCTGCAATCGATTTCGGGGAGGGCGAGCTTCCGAGAACCAGGTGCATCTGCAGGCCGACGCCATGGATCGGAACGCCCTCCGCAAGGAGACTTCTAACCATGGCATAGATGGCGTCCGACTTCGGGTTGACGGCTTCGGCGCTGTAATCGTTGTAGTAGAGTCGGGCGTCGGGAGCGGCCTGGTGCGCCCACCGAAACGCCATCGCGATGTAATCGGGGCCGAGGGCCCGGAGCCAGATCGTGTCGCGGAGCGAACCGTCGTCGTTGAAGGCCTCATTTACCACGTCCCAGGCACGGATTTCGCCGCGGTATCGCCCGGCCACGGTCTGGATATGGCGGCGCAGAACCCGTTTGAGCTCCTCCGGCGTCAGCGATGCCTCGTCGACCCACGCCGGCGTCTGATTGTGCCACACGAGCGTGTGCCCCCGCACCGTCATGCCGTGTGTCCGGGCGAACTTCATGATGCGGTCGGCTTCGCGGAAGTCGTAGCGTCCCTCTTCAGGCGCAAGCGGGCCGAACTTCATCGCGTTTTCAGGAGTCAGCGAGTTGAACTCCCGGGCGAGGATCGCGCCGTAGCGAACGTCGGCGTCGAGGTGGCGCGGGGTAATTGCCGCGCCAAAGTGCAGGTCGAGGCGCTCCGCCAGTCTCCGCAGGGGGGCTCCCCCGTCCCCGGCGGATGCGGAGGGCGCGGCCAGCGCGGCGCCGCAGAGCAGCAGGACCGCCATAAGGATCGAGTTAGAAGTCAGGAACGGGTGCATGGCCCAAGGTTTCGAGACGATGTTGCTGTGCGATCGAACGCAAAGGATTGCACGCACCGGTCGAGGGGATGGCAAGCGATTCCGCGCAATCCGGGGTACCGGAATTGTATTGTCGGATCCGTGTGGATTGCACATCGTCAGGCTCGCTCCAACGAAATCACACCCGGCCGTTCCGGCCGCAATCCTGCGACGACCATGCCAACCAAGACCCCCAGGAAAAAGCAAGCCCGCTCCGGGCTCAACATCCCCCTCTTGCGCGGGCTCTGTGAAACCCCCGGGATTCCCGGTCGCGAGGAGCGCGTGCGCGAGCTGATCCGTCGGGAGGTGGGCGCGCTCTTTGATTCGGTTTACACCGACTCGATGGGATCGCTCATCTGCACCCGGAAGCCGACCGTTGCGTCCGCCGGTCGCACAGCGCCGACGCGGGTGCTGATCGCCGCGCACATGGACGAAATCGGGTTTTACGTTCGGCACATCGATGAGAAGGGATTTCTCTGGGTCAACCCGGCCGGTGGATTTGACACGCGCAACCTGTTCTCGCGCCGCGTCCTCGTCTGCACCGCCGACGGCGATTACCAGGGAGTGATGAACCCGGGCGGCAAGCCGATCCATATCGCCTCGGCCGAAGACCGCAAGAAAGTGCCGGAAGTCGAGGAGTTCTTTGTCGATCTCGGCATGAATCCGGACGCGGTCCAGAAGAAGATACGCATCGGCGATACCGTCGTCATGAACGAGCCATTTTTCGAGCAGCCTGAAAAGGTTGTCTCCAAGGCGCTGGACAACCGCGTTGCCTGTTATGTGGCGATCGAGGCCGTCCGGAAGATTGCCGGCGCGCGGACCAAGGGGATGCAGCATGCGGCGGAGATTATTGTCGTGTTCACGGTTCAGGAGGAGGTGGGGCTTCGAGGCGCGACCACTGCGGCGAACGCGGTCGGCGCCGATATCGGGATCGGTCTGGACACCACGCTCGCATGCGATACGCCGGGTGTTCCGGAGAATCAGCGCGTCACCCGGCATGGCGATGGCGTAGCGATTATGCTCCAGGACTCCTCGATGATCGCCGATCACCGGCTTGTCGACGAGCTCTGCTCGGTTGCCGACAAGAACCGGATCCCGCACCAGCGTTGCATCCTCCCGCGCGGGGGTCAGGATGGTGCCGCGATCCAGCGCTCGGGTCCGGGGGCTCGCACCGCTGCGGTTGTGTGCGGCACCCGCTACATCCACACCGTCACCGAATCGATCCACAAAGGCGACCTGCAAGCGACCGTCGATCTGCTGGCGGCCTGGATCCCGACCGTGGCGTGACGTGGCGTTAATCCTGCCGACGATTGCGCTGGTCGTTCAACACGGCGCTGAACATGAAGGCAGCGAGGAAAAACACACCGCTCAGGCAGACCGAGGTGAACGCCGATACGATCCAGATCGTCGGCGCGTGATCCGACGGCACGTTCGACCCGAGGATCGACGTGAACAACAGAAACACCACAAGCGTGAGGGCCAGAACAATGCCGATCGTGCGCCGACCAAAAAGTCTCGGTTCCTGTTGTGTCATATCCGTGAGCATGGAATTGTTGGGTCGGTTGTCCATTCGAAAAATCCTGTGCTGGAAAGACCTTGCGCAGGTGGAGCCCCGGCGGCACGATGGGGTCGTTATCTTCAGTATTTAACCCAATTTACCATAAAATCCTTGCGGACCGCCGGGGATGTGTTTTGTTGGAGGCAGACCGGCCCTTTGTCGGCAGTGGCTGCACGGGCTGGCACCGGAGGCACCTTCGGCGCACATTGCAATGACTTGAGAATCGAAAACCATGGCTTCTGACAACAAAGCTACAGCGAAACCCTCGAAGAACGAGCAGATCAAGGAGTCGAGTCGCTTCCTTCGCGGCACGATCCTCGAGGGGCTGACTGATGTTTCCACCGGCTCCATTTCCGATGACGATACGCAGCTCCTGAAATTCCACGGGACCTATCAGCAGGACGACCGGGACCTGCGGCGTGATCGGCGCAAGCACAAGCTGGAGAAGGCCTTCAGCTTTATGATTCGCATCCGGGTTCCCGGCGGGGTCTGCACACCTGAGCAATGGCTGAAGATCGATGAGCTGGCGCGCGACTACGCGAACGGGAGCATCCGATTGACGACCCGTCAGGCGTTCCAGTTGCACGGGGTGCTCAAGAGCAACCTGAAGCGCACGATTCGAGAGGTGAACGACGTTCTGCTCGACACGCTGGCAGCCTGCGGAGACGTGAATCGCAACGTCATGTGCAACCCGAACCCCCACCTTTCGGAGGCGCACGCGGAGATGCTTGAGACGGCCCGTGCTATCAGCGCGCATCTCTCCCCGCGCACCGGCGCTTATCACGAGATCTGGCTCGATGAGAAGAAGGTGGCCGGTCCCGAGGAGGAGGATGAACCGATTTACGGGAAGCACTACCTGCCGCGCAAGTTCAAGACGGCGATGGCGATTCCGCCGAGCAACGACGTCGACATCTTCGCCAACGATCTCGGGTTTATCGCGATTGTGGAGGAGGGTCAAATCATCGGCTACAACATAACGGTCGGCGGCGGCATGGGAATGACGCACGGCCAGACCGCCACGTATCCGAGGCTGGCCGATGTCATGGGGTTCTGCCGGCCGGATCGTGTGGTCGATGTGGCTGAGAAAGTGGTGCTCGTGCAGCGCGACTTTGGCGATCGCAACGACCGCAAGCACGCCCGGCTCAAGTATACGATCGACGATCGCGGGTTGGACTGGTTCCGCGCCGAGGTCGAGCAACGCCTCGGATACGCCCTTGAGAAACCCCGGCCATACCACTTCGACGACTCCGGCGACCGGTACGGGTGGACCCAAGGGGTCAACGGGAAGTGGAACCTGAACCTGTTCATCCAGAACGGCCGCATCTATGACACGGAGGCGTACCCCATGCAAACCGGTCTGCGGGAAGTGGCCCGGGTGCACGATGGCGATTTCCGACTGACCCCGAACCAGAATCTTGTCATCGCCAACGTCTCAGAGGATAAGCGTTCGGAGATCGAGTCCATCCTGCACCAGCACAAGCTGGACAAGAGCACGGAAGTCTCCGGGTTGCGACTCAACGCGATGGCGTGTGTCGCCCTTCCCACGTGCGGGCTCGCGCTCGCCGAGAGCGAGCGGCACCTTCCCTCGCTTGTCGACGAGCTGGAGACCGTGATCGAGGAAGCGGGGCTCCGTCACGATGCCATCCTCATCCGCAATACGGGCTGCCCGAACGGGTGTGCGCGTCCGTACCTGGGGGAGATCGGCCTGGTCGGCCGGGCGCCCGGGAAGTACAATGTGTACCTCGGCGCCGCGTTCGACGGGACCCGCCTGAACAAACTGTACAAGGAGTCCCTCAAGGCTGAGGAGATTGTCAACGAGCTCGCCCCCATTATCCGCCGGTACGCCACCGAACGCCAGGAGGGCGAACGCTTCGGGGATTTCACAATCCGCGCCGGGTACGTCAAGGCGACTCCGCGCGGGAGCGAGTTTCACAACTGACCTGTCCGGATCGGATCAGGCGTACTTTGCCTTGACCGCCTTGCCGCGCAGCGCGCTGCGCTGTGCGAAATCGAGCACCTGGATCACGCGCCGGGACCACTCCGGTGTGATGATGAGTTCCCGATCGCGAGCCACCTTCAGCCGGGAGGGGTCGAGGTCGCAGATCGCGTCGGCGACGAACCCTTTGTGCGCCAGCAGCTGTTGCAAATGCGCCTTGCCCATGTTGAACGCCCCGCCGTACCCGATTGTTCCCACTTCCCACTTTGATCTTCTTCATAACGGCAAGGCATCTCAGCGATCCAGCCGGCGATGGCAACCGGATTTCACCCACGCGGCCGATCTCCTGCTCCCCGGCTCCCGGTCCCCCACGATCCGGTTGTTGTGGGAGGTTAGACTACTCGGGCTCGCAATCGCGTCGACGACCGCGCCGTTGCCGCGCCGGCCACTATATCTCCCATCGGAAAGTCAGTCCGGCGAACCGGCTGCGGAAAGCTTCGTGCTCGCGGCGGGAGGTGAGCCGTTCCCAGCTCCCCGTCCAGCGGAGCGTCCCGCGTGGGTGCACCCGCCAGTCCCACTCGAGTCGGGCGTCCCAATCGCGCCACTGGTGCGCCCGATCATCCGCGGGGGCAACCGTCTGGTGGTCGTATTTGAAGTCGGACAGTCCGATGGAGGCCCGAAGGGTCCCGTGCTCCGCACGGAACTCCTGGGAGAACGAAACCTGACGGCGCCGGTAGTCGAAATACCCGTCGCCGTTGTCGTGCCGGATTCCGGTCGTGGTGCGAAGCCGGCTTGTCCACCGCCGGTCCGCATCCGGCCGCCATCGGCCCTCCAGGTAGAGGTGTGCCCGCTCGTATCGCAAGGTTCGACCGGGGGTCAACCGTCCGTCGGTGTCGCGGCTCGATCGGCTGTCGAACCAACGCATCCCGCCTTCAATGCCGAGTGCGAGCGACCATGTGGACCCGCTCGGATTCGCTTCCACGCCGATACGCGAGTAAGCCTCGGTGTAGTCGTCGACGGAGAACTGGTGAAAGGTCCGGACCGCCCCGCCTCGCCACGCGAGCTCCAAGAGGTCGCCCAACGGATGGCTCAGTCCCGCTTCTGACCGGAGGGTCCGGACGCGAACGGTCTCCGGGACAACCTCCAATTCGTCCGACGCCAGGTCGAACGGTTGCTGGGAATAGGAGAACGTCGCTCCGAGCGATCCCCGAAGATCCCCGAAGAGCGGTTGTTCCCAGCGTGTCATCGCGAACGCCAGGATCTCGTCTTGGGCGTCGTCGACTTCCGGGAACCGTACCGCTTCGGCGGATGCGAACAAGATCCACTGCCGCTGCTGCGCCGACTTGTAGCTCCAAAACCCTTCGCCACCCATGAGGTGTGCCCAGCCATCCCGTTCGATTCCGGAGCCGCGCAGGATGTTCTCCTGGAACCCGACGCCGGTGTGGATCACGATCTCGGAAAACCACGGGGACATCAGTTCTTCGAGTTCCGCCATAAGCGCGGCTTCCTCCTCGAGCAGTGTTGCCCAGGCCTCCGGGTCCTCGGCTTCCATGTCACGCTCGTCCGCAATAAGGAATCCCGTCGCGCACGACCAGACGAAGAGCACTGCCGCCGCCATTGGCACACCGCGCCAGAATCTTTCGGCTGGAGTGTGAGCGCGCGGGAGCCGCGGCTTGGGTAGCATAGGTAGCATGAGGATAACAGAGGGAATCGCTAGCCGCCTTTTCCAGCCCCGTCAAAATCTTTTATCGGGGCCGTTTGCAATTTCGCAGATCGTTCGCTTCCCTCGCTGCATGCAATCCGGGGAATCGCTTCCGATTCATGAACTGGGCGAGGACATCCGCGCCGCAGCCGTCTCGCCACGCCGATTCATCATCGATGCGCCGACCGGCTCGGGCAAGTCCACGCAGGTCCCACAGATTCTCCGCGACGCGCGATTACTCGGCGACTCCGGCACGGTGGTGGTTCTCGAGCCGCGTCGCATCGCCGCGCGTCTGCTCGCCAGACGCGTGTCGGGGGAGCGGAGCGGCGCGCTCGGCGAGGAGGTCGGCTACCAGGTTCGCCACGAAGGCGCTTCGAGTCCGGCGACGCGCATCCTCTACGTGACCGAAGGCGTGCTCCTGCGCCGCATGCTCGACGACCCGATGCTCGAGGGGATCGCGGCGATTCTCTTTGACGAGTTTCACGAGCGACACCTCTACGGCGACGTCACGCTCGCCCGGGCGCACATGTTGCAGCGGGAGCGGCGTCCCGACCTGATTCTCGGCGTCATGTCGGCAACGCTGGCGGTTGACATGCTCACAGATTACCTGGCGCCGTGTGCTCACCTCCGGTCCGAAGGGCGCAGTTTCCCCGTGGAGATCCGGCATTCCGGCAACGCCGCTGTTGTCTCGGAACGATCGGTCTGGGAGCAGGCGGCCTGGCATTGCAACCGGCTCGTCCAGGAGTTTCCCGACGGCGACGTCCTCATCTTTATGCCCGGCGCCTACGAGATCCACAAGACCCTCGAAGCGTTGGAGAGCCAGAGTGCGCTCCGCAACTGCGTGCGGCTTCCGCTGCACGGCGAACTGACTCCGCAGGCGCAGGATGCAGCGGTCGACCGGTACGACCGCCGCAAGATCGTGGTCGCCACCAATGTCGCCGAGACCAGTCTCACGATCGACGGGGTGCGCATTGTGATCGACAGCGGACTCGCCCGGATTCCCGTGCACGACCCGAACCGGGGGATCAACACCATTCTGGTCCGGAAGATAAGCCGGGGCAGCGCCGATCAGCGCGCCGGTCGCGCCGGACGAACGGCTCCGGGGGTGTGCCTGAGACTGTGGAGCCGCAAGGATCATGAGCACCGCCCCGAACACGAAGCCCCGGAGGTCCGCCGCCTTGATCTTACCGAAATAGCGCTCACCCTGAAAGCCGGCGGGGTCCGGGACCTCGCCGCCTTCGCGTGGATCGATGCTCCGGCCGATACAAGCCTGCGGCATGCCCTCGCGACGCTGGTCGACCTCGGCGCGCTCGAACACCCGGAGGGATCGCTGACGCCAATCGGCGAACGGATGGCCGCCTTTGCGCTCCACCCCCGCTACAGCCGGATGCTCCTCACCGCCGCGGAGCTGCGCTGTCTCCCGACGGTGGCCCTGCTCGCCGCGTTCGCGCAGGGACGCTCCTTCCTGCTCAATCTCTCCGACCGACGCAAAGCGGAGCGCCGCGAGGAGCTGCTCCATGATGAATCCGCGCAGCAATCCGATTTTTTCATCCTGCTTAGAGCCTGGAATCTCGCGGCTTCCCGCGGTTTTGATACGGGCTTCTGCCGGGAGTGGGGGATCCACGCACGGACCGCCCGCCAGGCGGGCCAGACCGCCGATCAGTTTCTGCGCACCGCCCGCCGAGCGGGGCTGCCGATCGATGACACCGGGAACGGAGAGGACGCGCTCCGCAAGTGCCTGCTGAGCGGCTTCGCCGATCAGCTCGCGAAGCGGCTCGACCGGGGTACGCTTCGCTGCGCCGTCGTGCATGGACGCAAAGGGGAGATCCGCCGTCAATCGGTCGTGCAAAACGCCTCGCTCCTGGTCTCCTCCGAGATCGAGGAGCGCGATGTGCGGGGCGATGTGACCGTGCTGCTCGGGATGAACACCGCCATCGAGGAAGCATGGCTGGATCCGCTCTTCCCCGGCTCGGTTGCCGAGAGTACGACGGTTGTCTACGACGCCACCCAGCGTCGCGTGGTCGCACGCCGCGAACGACGGTTCCGGGACCTTGTTCTCGAATCGCACGAGTCCGACGATGTTCCGCTGGATGACGCCGCCCGGCTCCTGGCAATCGAAGTGCGGGAGGGCCGCCTGAACCTGAAACAGTGGGATGCCTCCATCGAGAGATGGATCGCGCGCGTCAACTTTCTCGCACACCACGGTGCGGACCTTGGGTTCCACCCGATCGGTCCCGAGGAACGCCTGCTGATCCTGGAGCAGGTCTGTTACGGCGCCCTCAGCTACCGCGAGATCAAGGACCGCCCGGTTCGCGCATTCCTCCAGGATTGGCTTCCCCCGGAGCTGCAGCCGCTTGTCGATCAATGGGCGCCCGAACAGATCGGCCTTCCCCGCGGCGGGCGCGCGCGGATCCGCTACGAAGAAGATGGATCTGCAGTCCTTTCGGCCACCGTCCAGCAGCTTTACGACGCTCCAACCCGCTTCCCCCTCGCCGGCGGCCGCACCGTCGCCCGAATCGAGATTCTCGCCCCCAATCGCCGGCCGGTCCAGGTTACCGACGACCTCGACTCCTTCTGGAAGAATACCTATCCGGATGTGAAAAAGCAGCTCGGCGGTCGTTACCCGAAGCACGAGTGGCGGTGATGTTCGTGCCGGACGCCGGCGCGGTCCAACCGCAACGACAGGGAATTCTGAATCGCGGCACCGACAACCCCGAGATCGTTGCACGCTCCATCCATGGATGAGATGGATCTAAGGAGGGAGATTCGTCATGCTGCAGGCACGATCAACGCAGATCAGCGGTGCGTGCAAGGCGACCTGTGGCTCGCTAACGCCGCGATCGGGGGCCCCTGCGGGGCGGCGAGGTGGAGCCCGGGCGCGATGCGGCGGCGACACGATAGGCTCCAAGAGCCTGGTCATAAGAGAGAAGATCCTCGCCGTGCTCGCCGTTGAATACCGATTGAAAGAAGCGCCGCAGAATTGAGTTCCTGGTCCGAACCGCCGCATCTTCAAAGTAGGCGTGGCTGTTGCCTACGGAGGGGGCGTCGGTGGCATCCACGTACAGGGCAAGGCGGGATTCGAGCCTGCGCCGCAGCCGTCCGAGACGCCCGCGCTGCGCTTCGCCGACCTTGACCTCGGAGGCTCGCAGCGCACGATCGTTCTCGTTGATGATGATATAGATCGACTCCCGAGCGCGGATCCGGTCGACCCACCCCGGATGTCCTTCGTTGTTGGTATCGGCGGCGACGAGGACCACGTTGTCGAAGAGCGAGCCGATTTCGTCGGAAGTAGACGACTTGAGCGTCTGCTTGAGCAAATAGTTTCCCATGCTGTGAAGCATCAGGCTGAGGCGTACGGGACAGGCGCGCTGCATCAGCGCTTCGAAGCATTCGTCGCGCTGCTCGAGGTTTTCGGGGTATCGCTCCGCCGCCCGGCGCATACACTCCTCCTTCGCACTGCCGTTGAGCCGGTCGATGTGTTGGCGCACGAGCACCAGAAAGCGTTCGAACGCGGCCGTGGATGCCTTCGCATCACGCTTGTCCTGGCGGTAGCTCAGAACGCCTCGAACCCCGCCGCCTCGGGCCGGCCAGCTGAAACAGATCACGACCACGTTGTATTTCTTTTCGAGCTGATCGGCGCGCGCCAGCACGGCGTCGATGTCGTTGTTGTACCCGTGGACGAAGAAGAGCACGTTCCGGCCGCGTCGGCGCGCCTGTTGAAGGGTCTTGGCCGCGGCGTAGTGGCTGCCGTAGAGGGCGGTGTCGGAGGTGATCCCGGCCCCTCCGTTGAGCTTTTTGACGACCGCCTCGCGCCACGCGCCGTCGAGTTCGTCGGGCAGAACCGATATCGACCACCCACGCCCGGCGCGCACGACTTCCACGACGCGCAGCTCATTGGAGCCCTTCTCATTCGGCCGCGGCCCAAGCTTCGCCGTCCCCTCCGCATTCGCATCCACCTGCCGGTTCGTGACGATGAACATTCCGTTAGCATGGCGTTATGAGAATCTGACGGCAATTGAAAAAATGGATGACCGGGGGCGCATTCCTGTTGCTGATTTCGGGAAGATCTGCATTGCAGAAGCGTGTCCCGGACCCAAAATCAGTGGTACAAGCGAACCACCTGTCCGGGGTTCCATTTCCATTCAACAATCGATCACCATGACAGAGGAACTCTCAGAAATCGGGCTTATCGGCCTCGCCGTGATGGGCCAGAACCTGGCTTTGAACATCGCCGACCACGGATTCCGCATCTCGGTCTACAACCGGACCGCGGAGAAGACGGAGCGCTTCGTCAAGGAGCATCCGGAGACTCCCGGAGGGTTGGCGGGATGCGCGACGTTGGAGGAATTCGTGCAGTCGCTGCGGCGCCCCCGCAAGATTATCATCCTCGTGCAGGCGGGTGGGCCCACGGACGCGGTGATCGAGAGTCTGGTTCCGCTTCTTGAAGCGGGGGATATCATCATCGACGGCGGCAATTCCAAGTGGACGGATACCATCCGGCGGGAAGCGGAATTGCGCGAGCAGAATCTCCGGTTCATCGGATCGGGTGTCTCCGGCGGCGAAGAGGGCGCCCGGTTCGGACCTTCGCTGATGCCGGGAGGAGACAAAGAGGCATGGAACGAGCTGGAGCCGGTCTGGATCGCGATCGCCGCAAAGGTGGATCCGGAGACCGGCCGGCCGTTGCAGGGTGCGGCGCCCGGAAAGCCGGTTGAGGGCGGGGTGCCGTGCGCCGCATACATCGGGCCGAATGGCGCCGGCCATTACGTTAAAATGGTGCACAACGGGATCGAGTACGGCGACATGCAGATGATCTGTGAGGCTTACGACCTGCTTCGGGGGGTCCTCGACATGTCTCCGCGCGAGATCGGGGAGGTGTTCGCCCGCTGGAACGACGGGGTGCTCGACTCATTCCTAATCGAGATCACCGCGGACATCCTGCAGCAGGATGATCCGGTTACGGGCAAGCCGTTTGTTGACGTGGTGCTGGACACCGCCGGTCAGAAGGGGACGGGCAAGTGGACCAGCGTGAACGCGCTCGATCTCGGGGTTCCCGCGCCGACAATCGCCGAGGCGGTCTTCGCCCGGTGCCTGAGTGCGGTCAAGGACGAGCGCACCGCCGCATCCAGGATCTTGAAAGGCCCGGCGCGAGCCCCCTACGCCGGGGGTCGCGATACGTTTATTCAGGCTGTGCATGACGCGCTCTACTGCTCGAAAATCTGCTCCTACGCCCAGGGTTTCCAGTTGATGCGCGAGGCGCAGCGGGAGTACGACTGGGATCTCAACTTCGGTGAAATCGCCCAGATCTGGCGGGGAGGTTGCATCATCCGCGCCGCGTTCCTCCAGAAGATCACCGAGGCCTACGCCCGCGAACCGGATCTCGCCAACCTGCTCCTCGATCCTTATTTCCGTGAAGCGGTGGCCTCCGCCCAGCAGAACTGGCGCACGGTTGTCTCCGAGGCCGCGTTACAGGGATTGAGCGTTCCCACCTTCGCCAGCGCTCTGTCTTACTTTGACGGCTACCGATCCGAGCGCCTGCCGCAGAATCTGCTCCAGGCGCAGCGCGATTACTTCGGGGCACACACCTACGAGCGGGTCGACCAGTCCCGGGGGAATTTCTTTCATATCGATTGGCCGAAACCGAACCGCCCGCAACTGGAAATGTAGCGCGCTTCGCCCATTTCCGGACTCTGGGCCTACAGCTCCTCTTCCAGCAGCGCCGGGTGATGGCGGCGCCTTGATACCGGAGGGCCGAGGATCTCGGCGAGGACGATCGCCTTCCGCGCACTGTACGGGGATTCGAGCGACTTCAGGATCTCGCGGCGCATCCGACCGGTGACTCGGGTGCGCGTGCGGTAGACCGCCGCATCCTCGGCGGCGCGTTGACGCCGCTCCACGCCGGAACGGCGCAACAACTCCTTGCTCTTGCGTTCGGAGTCGCGAACCCGCTCCATCTGCCGGGCCAGTTGCTCCTCGTAACCCGGACCGCGCTGCTGTTCTTGCCGGCCCGACTCTTGCCGCTCGGGTTGCTGCGAGTAGAACCCGCGTGCCGGTTCGGCTCTGGCCGGCCGGCCGTGGGCTTTGGATGCCGCCTGGGGCGCGGCCCGCTCCTCCGAAGGGCCGCCCTGGCGTTCCCGTACCCGGCGGCGGATCTCCTCCTGGATCTGGCGCGCTCGATCGGCCTCTGCAGGGTCCTCAACCGGGATTTCGTGCCCCTCGGAATGCGGTTGGTCGCTCGAATCATCCTTGATGAACAAACGACTCAGGCCCCACAGCAGAAGTATGATAAGGGGAAGCAGAGCGTCCCACTCAAGGGCCGCCCGCACCACTGTCGAGACGTCGTTCATTCGTTATGCTTTGCGAATACTGCCGCTTCAGCTCTGTCCTTTGCCTTCACCGGACGGCGTATCGTCGGATTCTCCGGCGATGGTCTTGCGCATGTTGGTATCGGATTCGATATTCTTCAGGCGCATATAATCCATGATCCCGAGATTGCCCTTGCGGAATGCTTCGGCCATGGCGAGCGGGACTTGAGCTTCGGCTTCGACGACCTTGGCCTGCATTTCCTGGACGCGGGCCTTCATTTCCTGTTCGACCGCAACAGCTGCGGCGCGACGGATCTCTGCCTGCGCCTGGGCCATGTTCTTGTTCGCGATCGCCTGGGCCTCCTGCAGCTTGGCGCCGATGTTGTCGCCGACGTCGACGTCGGCGATATCGATGGAAAGAATTTCGAACGCGGTGCCGGTGTCGAGACCGCGATTCAACACGTTGCGGGAGATCGAGTCCGGATTTTCCAAGACCCACTTATACGTTTCGGAGGATCCGATGGTCGTGACGATCCCCTCGCCGACACGGGCGATGATCGTCTCCTCCTGGGCGCTGCCGACGTAGCGGTCGAGGTTCGAGCGGACGGTGACCCGTGCGCGCGCCTTGACCTGGATCCCATCCTTGGCGACGCCGTCGATGCTGGAGCGGCCGCTGTTCGGGCTCGGGCAATCAATCACCTTCGGGTTGATCGACGTGCGCACCGCTTCGGTGATCGACTTCTCGGTCCCCTTGGTCGCGAGGTCGATGGCACACGCCCGGTCCCATGGCAGCTCAATTCCGGCTTTTTGTGCGTTGATCAACCCCTGGATCGTCTGCAGTACGTCGCCGCCGGCGAGGTAGTGCGTTTCCACCATGTCGATCGACAGGGGAACTCCCGCTTTCACGGCAGTGATTCGGCCGTCCACCATAAGCGAGTACGGCACATTGCGCAGCCGCATCGCGACGAGCGTGAACATACTGACGGGAGCTCCTGCCAGCATGGCGCGCAGCCACACGTGGAAGAACGAGAGAATTATAAACCCGATGATAAGCAGCAGAACAATCGCTGCGATGATGAGAATGTTGGTGAGAGTCATGTTCGGTAACAGGTTGGAATCGAGATCGAACGCATGGCCGGCGAGCGTTAGTCGCCAAGAAATGTCGGTCGTTGCTGCTCCGGGTATTCTCGCATCGTAATCCCGCTTGTCAAGTAAGGCTTGGAGCACTGGGAATCGCTCCCAAGGCGCATACGCAGTTGACAGGTGGAGAGCCGCGTCATTTGCTTTCAGCACGGAGCGCCGAAAGCGCGCGCAAGCGCCTGTTCTCCGTGTTGACCGGGCGCGATCGCGATGCCACACATCGATAAAACGATTCTAAAATCTCTGATTGAAGAGCGTTCGGATTTTGTGTCCGGGAGCCAGCTGGCCGGGGAGTTGGGTATTTCACGGGTGGGGATCTGGGCTCGGCTCGAGAAGCTGCGTGCGCGGGGTTTTGCGTTTGAGGCGGTTCGCCACCGGGGGTACCGGCTGGTCGAGGAGCCCTCCGGGCCGCACGATCGGCTCCTCGAATCGTACCTCGAATTGTGGGGGATCGATATGCCGGTGTACTGCCACGAGCGGATCGATAGTACCAACTCCGAGGCACAGCGCCTGCTGGCGGCCGGTACCGGCACCCCCTTTGTGGTCGTGGCTGCCGCCCAGGATTCGGGACGCGGCCGGCTTGGCCGGTCGTGGTACAGTCCGTCCGAAGGAAACCTCTACGCCAGTGTCGCGTTTCGTCCGGGCTTGCCCCCGGGTCGCATGCAGCTGATCACACTATGGCTGGGACTCTCGCTTTGCGCGGGACTCCGGGGCGAGTTCGGGCTGAACGTCGGTATCAAATGGCCTAACGATTTGGTTATCAACGGGCGCAAACTGGCAGGAATCCTCACCGAAGCGCGCGTGGACAGCGATCTCATGCGCGACCTCACCTTCGGGGTGGGCCTGAACATCAACGGGGATCCGTCGCAATGGCCCGCGGAGGTCTCCGGCATCGCTACCTCCCTGCGCCGGGAGCTCCGGGAGGCCGTCCCGTTCAATAAGTGTGCGGCATGTGTCCTCGCATCCATCCACACAGCCTATCGCGACTTCACCGCCGGCCGTCATGAAGAGCGGTTTGCCGATCTGTGGAAGCAGGCTGATGTTCTGCTGGGCAAGCAGGTCGAGGCCAGGAGCAAGCACCAATCCATCGCCGGGACCGCGAGCGGTATCGATGACAGCGGCGCACTCCTGATCAAGACCGATTCCGGAAATACCGTCGCCGTTCGCGCCGGCGATGTCTCACTCGGCACCAATCCGGTTTCCGCCTGATCCTTCTCCCATGGTTCTCTGCCTGGACATTGGAAACACCACGAGCCACTGGGGTCTTGTCGATTCCGAGGGTCCGGGTCGCAACGGTTCCTGGGAGACGACGCGGATGGCAACGCACCTCCCCGTGCTCCTCAGTTCGCTGCGAAACGGTGGCGAGCCGCCCGAGGCCCTGGCCTTCAGCTCCGTGGCACCGCGGGCGACCGAGACCCTGGAGTCCGTCCTCTCGGTTGCGGACTGGGGCGCCCCGGTTTTCCAACTGACCTCGAAGACCTGCCGTGGACTCGAGCTGTGCATAGACGTGCCGTCGGAACTCGGTGCGGACCGGATCGCCGCCGCCGTCGGCGTGCAATCACTGTATCGATTGCCCGCGATCGTTATCGACATGGGAACCGCGGTCACCGTCGATGCGGTGACGGCTCGTGGGTACATGGGGGGCGTCATCGCTCCCGGACTCGCAATCATGACCCGGTACCTCCACGAGCAAACCGCCCTGCTTCCGGAACTCGACCCGGGCGACCTGGAGACGGAGAGCGGGCTCGGCCGCAACACGCTCGACCAGATGAAGATCGGCTGCCGCGTGGGGTTTGGCGGGATGGTCGAGCGGCTCGTGGAGCGCATCGAATCCGATCTGCACGCGCGCGGTGAAGCGCCCGCATCCATCGTGGCGACCGGGGGGAGCGTGCCGGTTCTGCTTCCGGAGCTCCGCTCGCGCCTCCACGTCGAGCCGCACCTGCTGCTGCGCGGACTCCACGAGGCATGGCGGCGCAACCGGGGATGAACCGGGTCCTCGGGCAAGCGAAACGCTTCGGTTTTTATCCAAGTTTCCCTTTAAGTCGTTGCTACAGGTATTCAGCGGCGGTTCCATCCCTTCCGCAGTTCGGCGAATGCATCTTCTTTCGTCAGGTACCTTTTGCTGAAGCCCCATTCGTGTTCCACGTCCTTGAGGCGGTTCTTGAGGCGCAGCGGCGGGGCTTCGGGTACGCCGTCGATGATTTCGTTCGCTTTTTCCTGTTCGTCAAGAGCTTCGTGAACCCATGCGCTGCGTAGGACGTCGGGAAGGGTTCCGAGGAGATTGTAGATTTGCTGGTAGCGGCTGGACAGACGGTTCCAGACTTTCTCTTCGACGGAGCCTTCGTAGCGGAAAGATGCGATCAGCACGTTGTTTCGCGGTTGACCGATGCGTCGGATGCGTCCCGTCCTTTGATCGAGGCGGGTGGGTGACCAAGGGGCGTCCAAATTGATCAGGGACGAAAGGAAGTATTGCAGATTGAGTCCTTCGGAAGCGGCGTCGGTACCGAAGAAAAGAGGGAAATCACCGGATTTCGCGCGTTCCTTGAGGACGGTGCGGGGCATGGTTTTCCAGGCACCGTCGAGCCATATTCCGGCTTTTCCTTCGCCGGCGTACACTGGAACCTCTTGACCGGCCATGGCTTCTTCGAGGGATAGCTGTTCAGCGAAGTGGCTTGCCGTCTCATAGTACTGCGAGAAAACGATACACCCCCGGTCCATCCACCCTTGACCGAAAAGAAAGTCTTTTAATCGTGAAAACTTGGCGTCCAGGTTGAGGTTGTCCCGGAGATTGCTGATGACTTCCGCGAGCCGCTGTCTTTCGGGCTCCCCGGATTCCAGGATTTCGCCGACATCCATTCCCTCTTCATCGTCATCCTCCTCCGCGGTATCCGTTCCGAGTTCGTTTCGCAAGAGTCGCTCGGATGTTCGGAGTCCGGCGTAAAATGAACTTCCGATCCGGCGCAGCAGGAGGGTTTCGAGGAAGCCCATGCCACGCTTCCTCTTCCCCAACAATCGACAATACTCCCGGGCGGCTTCGTACGCCG
>SLNJ01000153.1 GCA_007133065.1 Opitutales bacterium | reverse complement strand
TGAAGTCGGAATCACGGGGTTTCCCGGGAGTCGTTACTTCGCCGGTGTCGGGCTCAACTTCCGGAGCAACCCAGAGGTCCGGCAAGTAGATCCACTTCCGAAGGTCTCTGCTCCAGACGTATGGTGCCCGACCGAAAAAGACTTCCGATCCAAGGAAGAAGCTGGCGTCGGCCCACATCATCCCGCCCAGGTCGCCCTCCAGTGCGAAGAAGCCGTAGATGCGAAGCGGGCAATCCCACCCAGGGAGATAAGCTCCGGGGGGAGTCGTGAGATTGTGGGCGTTCAGATCGACCGCAACAGGGTTCAGGAAGCAGTTGTACTCCACGGATGGATCCGGCGCCCCGGCGAAGACCAGCAGGGCCCGCACGTCTTCAACCGGGGTCCGGAAGTCGTAGTGGTCGATGTAGGCCCCATCGATCTCAACGACGAGCGGAACCCGTTCCGGAATCCCGGCATCCGGCGAACGCAGCCATACGGTGTATACTTCATCTTTGACGTCGATGGTCTGCCACACTTCGTACCAGGCTCCCGGAACCCACCCGAACTCGCCATGGCGGAACATCCCGCCATCGCGAATCCCGATCATGCCGCCGTCGTTGCGCATGGCGGACTTGAGGTCGCCCCAGGCATGCGCGCTCGGTTCTCCCCCAGGGACAAGCGGCTCGGCACGGTAGCCCCACGGGTTCGTTTCCGGTGCCGGATCGACGGCAACAAATGCCCGGTCTGTGACTCCAATGCTCAAGTCGAAGCCGAGATCTACGGTCATGATCTGGAAGTAAATCGTCCCTTGATCGGTGATCGGCCGGTCGAAGTTGAGACCACTGAAGGTTTGGGGGGTACCGAAACCAGTTCCGCCGGAATGTGGCGAAAACATCCTCTGACCGTCCCGCGCCTCGTCAATTGTCAGATGCATGAACCCGAAGGTACGCCCCGCTTCAAATCCTTCATCGCGTGAGACTTTCCACAGATCCGTGATCGGCGCGTCCGCGTCATCTCCCTTAACCGTCCCGAGCGGGGACTCCTCGAAGTCATACACCTGGTCCCAGCCGCTCGCAGTGTATGCCTGGGCTGCGGGAACGGGCTGAACGGCGCGCGCCCGGAAGCGGAGCGGTATGCCGGAGCGCTCGGGCGGGACGATGGCGGCTACAAGCGAAGCGTGAGGACGCTGATGTGTGGAGTGCGCCGCGTCCCATTTCTGATGAGGTTTCTGGAAGAACGGAAGGGATTGCGTGGAGTGATCTAAGATGCCTGTATGATCGAAATGGAAGACACACGCCCAAACATTTTATTGCTTTTCACAGATCAGCAGCGTTTTGATACCATCCGGGCAGCCGGAAGTCGCTTCGGGGCGAAGACCCCCAACATGGATGCGTTGGTCTCTGCCGGAATGCACTTCCGCAACGCCTATTGCACGGCACCGGTCTGTTCCCCCTCTCGTTCCACGATCATGACCGGACAACAACCGGTAGAAGCGGGGATGCCGGGTAATCTCTACGCCGAAACCAGCCCTGCCCTGTCCCCAACGATACCTACGCTGGGACACCATTTGCGCCGGGCTGGATACGAGACGGTGTACCATGGAAAATGGCATTTGGGGAGTCATCTGCGGGAGTGTGGTTTTGATGTGGGCGAGGAGTGCTCCCATGACGCGAGCACGGTGATGATGGCCGCCCGGTATTGGCGAGACCGGGATTGGAAGGTCTACGACCGTCCCTTTTTCCAGGTCGTGTCCCTGTTCGACCCTCACGATCTCTACTTCTTCGATCCGGATAAGGCGGATCCGCATCATCGCCGTACCTGGGACAACCTGAAACGAACCCCCGAGGAATACCCGACAGCCGTCCGCAACAAGCAGGTGGCGTGGTCCGAGGAGCGGTGGAGCGCATTGATCCGGTTCTACGTCGAGCGAATCGAAAAGGTGGACCGGGATCTCGGGGTTCTGCTCGATGAGCTGAACTGCAGCGGATTCTTCCCGAATACCTGGATCCTCTTCTTCAGTGACCACGGAGATATGGCCGGAGAGCACAACCTGCCTTTCAAAGGCTCCTACTTGTACGAAGGCGTTACCCGGATCCCGCTTACTATAGTCCCGCCGCAAACCCGCTTTGCCGGCAACGCCTTCCACAAGGTTCGCATTCCCGAGGTGCGGCGGGGTTTCGCAGACGGGTTGTGCAGTCTTCTCGACATCGCCCCCACGGTTCTTCACCTCGCCGGGGTGGAACAACCTGTCGAAATGTCCGGGCACAGCCTTCTCCCCGTGGTCACCGGAGAGGATCCGGACCGACAACACGATTTCATCTTCGCCTCTTGGGACAATCCAGCGATCCAGATGATTCGTTCCGCCGAAGGCTGGAAATATATCCTCTACGCCACCGGAGAGGAAGAATTGTATCACCTATTCCATGACTCTTCGGAAAATGAAAACCGCGCCTCAGATCCGACCTGTGCGGGCATCCGCAAGCAGTTACGCTCGCGGTTGCGGGAGCATCTCCAGGCCCACGGAAGGAAATTCGCGACCCAATTCGCCGAAGCTCTCTCTTGATCCGTCGGAGCCGGTACGAGCAGCTCCCGGTGATCGGGTCGGTTCCTTTCCATCGCATAAACGCCATTTATGTGTTGGAATGTTGGGATAATAAATCCAAGTCCAAATCGAAATCGGGATCGCTATCCGGCGAAGAAAAATACCGAGTCCGCCGAGGTGACTACCGCATCTTGTATGAGATCAACGACGCACTCATCACCATCGTCGTCGTCAGGATCGCTCATTGCGGAGATATCTACCGACACTAAGACGAGAATCGGGTCGCGGGAGGATTTGAACCTCCCGCCCCCACTCCACCGGACGTACGGGTCCCACCTCCGCCAAGCCTACGCCGGACATGCCGTATCACGGCGGTTCCGAAGGATTACGCAGTTGCTATAATCCAGTTTCATCGGTTCTGTTAAGTTCATGAAACAGGGGGCTCAAACCCCATTACAACGCGCCCATGCCGGGCACACCCAAGAGAATTGACTCGTACCCAGTAAGGCCGCGCGAACGCGGCCTCACTGGTCCGGTCTTTCTGATCGTTGGGGCATGAAGACAGATGACAACAGGACGTAACAACAAGCTCGTCGGAGCAACCGGCGAATACCTCGTCGCGGCGGAGCTTTCGCGCCGTGGCCTCATCGCCACCACGTTCACCGGCAACATCCCGCACTACGACATCATCGCGTCCGATGAGACTGGACGCCATGTCTCGGTCCAGGTGAAAGCCAGTCGTGGCCCTTCCTGGCAATTCGGCAACATCTCGCTGTACTGCGACATCACCTTCGACGGGAAGAAACAGATCGTTGGTGAGAAGAAGCCTTGCCCTGCCCGACGCCTGATGATGGTCTTCGCCAGGATTGACGAAGGCGGGAACGATCATTTCTACGTCCTTCCGTGGGTGGGGTTCAGGAACATGCTTGTTGCCCATCACGAGGCGTACCTCGCGAAACACAACGGCATCCGTCCAAAGAAGTGGGACTCCCTCCATTCCGCCATACTGGAGAAGGATCTTGCTGCATTCCAAGACAGGTGGGAGACCATAGAGAAGAACTTGAAATGAACAGGGGAGCCCCAATCGGGTCCCCGCGACTGACTGACAATTAAGTCAATCAGCCGCAGGTCCCACCCACCCGACATGCGCCCCCCACCGGGCGGGTCTCGCTTGGATGCTGAGTTGTTCGAATTACACCCCCCCACACTCGGTTGACACGGCCATGCATGCATGGCGAACAATCTCACCCAAGTGCAGGAAGTCCACATCGCAGATAAATTCCTGGAATCCTTCGTCGCGGCGCTGACGCCCCTGCGGGCGTTCTCGACCGACTTCTCCCCCGAGTTCAGCGAGCGGGGCAACGCGATGGTCGAAGACGCTGTGAATGCGCTTGGTCGCGCGGACGGGCTCGTGAACAACGCGATTGCCGGGCGCCAGAACGTCTCCTTCGACGAAGCCCGCTGGGACGATTAGAACGATATGTTCGACTTCGGGTGCAAGGCGGTGGTCAACACGGTTGGCGCCGTTCGACCACGAATGCGGGCACAGGGGGCGGTAGGATCGGCAACGCCTGTCTCTTCTTTCTCAGCGATCTCGCCGGATACGTAACCGGAGCCTACCTCCCCGTCACGGGAGGGCGGATCACCCAGATGGGGGCGTAGCCGGTTCCCGTTCCCGGGCACCGTTCGACAGCGTGAACCGGATTCTGTGGCGCGGTTCGAGATCGCCGGTTTCGGCGTTGCAGGTACCGACGGTGACGTCCCGTCCGTTGTCGATCTGAACCACGCGGAACCGGGGCGTGTGCGCTCCTCCGATCTTTGTGCGCGCGATTCCGGGAACGTGGACGTGGTGGACGCCGCGGCGGTCCCGTGCGTAGGTGGTGCATGTATCGAGATTCATATGGGAGTGCCCCGAAAAGATGATGCCCAGGTTCGGACGGGAGAGTACGCGCTCCGAATACAGCCGCCCCTTCATGCACTTCCCCGCGTCATCCGGGAAGACGCCGTTCGCCGCCTGGTGCGTGAAGAGCACAACCGGAGTCCCTCCCGGCGCACCGCACCCTCCATTCGCCGCATCGATCTGCTCCGCGATCCAATCGATTTCGGCCGGGGAGAATTCCTTGCCGCCCTCCCGGGCCGTGGCGAAGACGTACCGAATCCCGCCATACGTCCTGGTGTACGAGACGGCGGGGATGGCGCCGGGATCCGCGTTCCATCCACGGGCGTAGTGGAAAAACCGTGCCTCGGTACTCCCGTACTCCTCGTTTCCCAGGATCGCGTGGAACGGAACGGGGAGGCGTCTGAGGGCGTCCGATACCCCGCGGTACTGGATCCCGGTGCCCTTGTGCGCCAGGTCCCCGATCCCGGCGACAAAATCAAGGGGCGCGCGTTCGTGCAGGGCACAGATCGCGTCGACGGCACGGTGAAGGCTTCCGAATTCCGGCTCGGGTTTCGGTTCGACATCTCCAATAATCGCAAATCGGACAACACGTTCCATCGGCCTAGAATTACAACGGCACCCCGCCCGAACGCAACCGCCAACCTCAGGACCGCCCCCCCTCCTTGAGAACGGGCGTGGGGGTCAGGACGCAAGCGCGGACGTCTACGGCGCGGTGTGCAACGCACGCAGGCGCTCCAGGTCCTCCCCGCGCCATCCCTCCGGCTCGGTCAGGGCGAGCCAGGCGTCGATGTAGTGCGCGGCGGAGTAGTCGTGGCCGAAGCCGCGCGGGGTGGTTCCGGCAATCATGTCCGCCGCCAGCTGCAGCATGGTGACAACCGGGAACCAGCGGAGGTCGGGTGAGACGTCCGGCCCGCGCGGTGCGCCCATCCATTCCGGCCTGCGGTACGCCGAGCGCGGATCGAAAAAGGTCACCGGATCGCTCGCGTACTGGAGGTAGGCGATTCGGAGCGGTCCCCAGTCGCCCTCCGGTTCGTCCAGACCGTGCTCCTGGTTCATGAACCGCACCACCGAACCATCCCGAAACCGCGGCAGCCACACCGGCGAGTCGGGCAGGCGACGGGTGGTAACCGTGCGCCATGGTGAACGGTCGGATCCCGGAGGTCTCCTCCATTCCCATCACCGTTCGCACCGAGTCCTGCCATGCCGATGCCCGCCACAGGAACGTCAGGGCGACAATCACCGCGGCTGCGCCCGCAACCCGCTTGAGAATCCGTCCGACGCGCGCGTCGGGCAGCGAAAGCTCCAGGTAGGTCCAGAGCCACAACCCAAAAACGCCGGCGGCGTACCCGGCGGCAAGGGACAGACCCGACAGGACGCCCTGTACGCCGGGCGTCCGCGGCACGAGGCTCGGAGTCAGCGAGAACGCGAAAAACAGAACCCCCACCAGCAGTCCGACCGTGGATACGCTGGAAACGAACCGGAGCATTTTACTGGGGACTCTCCCAGTCTGAAACTTGCGCATCCGGAAAGGTACATCGAAACGCCGAAAATCCAAACGAGAACCCGGAAATCACCGCGCGAGGGCGCCCCACCATGTGTGGCCGCCCCCTTTGACCTTGCCATTTGGCGGCTATTGCTCTTCGGGGGGGTATCGTGCGCGCCTCGTTCGCTTATTACAATACCTAACAGGCCGCTCATGCTATAGCGGATCAGCCGGGGACCATTGCGGGTATATGCATCCGCAGTGGTTCGACCCCGCAGGAGCGGTGTGCCGGTGGTCCGCTCGTGACTGGGACCCCGTGCTCGGCAAAACCCTCTCCGGCCTCACTCGACCCAGACAGGTTCAGTCCGCGATTCCCCGGAAATGCTCCAACGCAGCTGAAATGATCCAGGCTGCTGCCTCCCAGTCTCCGGGTTCGTGCCGTCCCACACAGGCGCAAGATAGGTTGGAGCGTCATCGACCTGCACGACTGCAAGAGCACCGAGCACTCGACTGCCCGAGGCATCCAATAGTTCGATACGCAACTCGCCCTCGCCCCGTACACGCGTAACAAGGCGCGCGGTCTCTCCACCAGCAGCAGCGAATCGGTTTGGTACAACCATCGTCATTGAAAGGTGTTCCCCGGGTCGTGGATCGAGCGCGTACTCATGGGCGTGGTCGCGGGCTCTGACATTCCGTCGATTCCAGCCACGGTGCGGGGCGACATCCGCCTCAAAATGCGCCAGGCGCATTAGCCCCCGGTCGCTCGTAGGATTTTCCAAAGCTGCCGCCGCACGCTGATAGATGCGCTCGTCAAACCGTGCCAGAGCTGTCCAGAGTTGACCGGCATCGGTGCTCCCATCGGAGGACCTCCAGGTTCCGTCCGGTAGTTCCATCCAGTGATTCGTGTTGATCATCCGTTGAAGATCATCGCGCGTGAACACAAGGCCGGAGTCATAGACTTCAACCATCCGTCCAACCTCGCCCGCCTGATAACCGGATCGGTTTGGGTGGACGGCAACCCAACTCCGCAGGCTCCCGTCATCGCGCAGATCGTGCGGCCCATGCGGCATCCAGAAGTTCCAAGTGACCCGTTCACCGGGAAGGAGCCGAAAGAGGTTCTTCATGCGCCCGTAGATCTCGATGACACGCTCGCGATATTCCTCGCGCCCACTGATCCGGTAGAGCCGAAGGAAGACAGTCCCCATGGCGTGGTGCTTGTTCAGGTTGTCGCTGCGCCGGCGGTCACCGTCACCCTGAGGCGTCCATTCCCATGTCTCCGCATCGATCAGGTAGTCGTGCATCTTATAGCTCCCGTAGCCTGCGGTACACCGGTAGTAGGTCCCACGACGGTTCCACTTCTCCCATCCGATGCGCTCGGCGAGATGGACGTAGCGGCGAGCGGTTGACCCAAAAAACGCTTCGAGTTCAGGATCCTTCAGGACAAGTTCAGCAAATCGCACCATCGGTGCCAATAGGAGTGCATCACCCACGAGCGAGTCCGCCCGATAATCCGCATCGCCCGGAGCCCTTCCCGTCTCGTCCCAGATTGTCCTCCCAATCCAGCCTTCAAACCCGTCGGGATCGACCTGCAGCCGATCGATCAGAAATGCAAAATACGTCTCCGCAGCCTCGAGCCAAGCAGGGTCCCGGTAGGCTTCATATCCGTGGATCAAATCGTTTGCCGCGCCGCGAGCATGCCAGGCAAAGTGCTCGCCGCTCGTTGTGTGGAGCCAATCATTGGCAAGAGCCGACTCGAGGTATGCTTCCGGCGATGGCATCCTTGCTTCCACCTCAGGTGTCGACGCCATTAGGAGAATGCCAGTCAGAAGGTGAGCAAAAAGGAGGGGGAGGAAGCTTGTCCGCATGGGTGGACTCGATAGCAAAACGGGGTGTTCATTGCAAGGGCAACTATGGGCTTCACGAGAACCCACTCAGCATGGTGTGAGCCGGAAGCGGGCCTGGTGTTTCGCGTCGGAGGACGGCTCTTCTGCCGCGGTCGCGGTTGCTTTCCTGATTCCCCGGGATGTCCGCGGGGACGAGTCGCCCAAGGAGTTTCTGGTAAGCATTCAGGAGGTCCAAACGCTTACCGGGCTCGATCTGTTTCATGAATTGCCGAATGGGTTCGAGCTCACGTTTGAGTCAACTCGGGCTGACCGGATCTGGTGAGTCGAGTTCCCCGGCTTCGCCCGGGATGCAGCGATGTTACGGGACAATGGCGCTCGGTTAAGGGATGCATCGCAATCGGGATCGAAATCGCTATCGCTATCGATCATATTTATCTGCAAGGAGTTGTGGCTCTTCGATCCCGATTTCGATAGCGATTTCGATCCCGATGAGAGGGCTTAACCGAGCGCCATTAATGTTACGGGAGGTGCAGACGTTCTTGGATAACCGTGCCTACACCGTTTCGGGGGATTTTCTTGCTACGTTATTTTTGACCGCCTAAAGTATTTTTCCCACCCAGGACTCGCACGCCCTCATTAAATCATAAGGCAAATTCAAATCTGATGCATACGCTCTCGTCCAAGCTCGGCATCCTCCCCCACCCCTGCCTTGTTATCCGGACGATTCACCCGGTTATCAAAACTTTTGGCTGATAGAGAAAAATGAATGCAACCACCAAAGATATGCAAGAAAAGACAGGACCCATGCTGACCAGAATCAGGTTGATTCATACCGATACGTTGAGCTGTGAACCAATCTTGCGCCGTATGCCTGACGGCAACTTGCTGTGCGTCAGCCAATGTGGCGACGTAACCGAACCTGCCCCCGGCAACCGCGTGTATGCCTTTATCAGCCGTGATAACGGCGATACCTGGGAGGCACGGATTCAACTTTATCCCGAAACCGGGGAAGCGGTCTACTGCACGGAGGTTATGGTGCTGGATTCCACCATCAGCGCCTTTCTGGAAATCCACAGCGGACGTTTCCTGAACATGCGGTGCGAAATGATTCAAAGCAACGACAGCGGGAAGACCTGGACGAGAGCAGGAGCGTCACCAGGTTACCCGGATTTCTGCTTCCACCGCGGCATGATACCGTTGCCTAACGGTGAGATCATTCTTGCGTGCCAGCGCTTTCCTGTATCCCAGGAGGAGAACGCCCGCCTGGTAGTCGCCAGCCACAATATCGTCAATCCCCGGCAGCAGCGGGGTGTCATGCACGCGGGCATTGATCACTTATGCAATGACGTGATCATCAGCGCCGATCGAGGCAAGACCTTCCAGCTCTTCGCCGGACCGGCAATCCCGATCAAAGGCGCAACCGGACGCAACTGGGCCTGGACAGAACCCACCCTGACGCCGCTTTCCGACGGCAGGCTTGTCATGTACCTGCGCGTTGACGGCAGCGGTTGCCTCTGGCGCAGCGAATCGCGGGATATGGGCCGGACCTGGACCGAGGCTGCGAAGACGGATATTCCCAACCCGGGCAACAAGCCGAAGCTGATCCCGATGCCGGACGGACGCATCGCGCTGATTCATACCCCGAATCCCGTCCCCGGCTCCTCGAAACGCTATCCTCTCTCCCTCTGGATCAGTGACGATGATCTGGCCACTTTCCGGGACAAGCGGGTGGTGACTGATTTCCCCGGCAGATACTGCTACCCGGACGGGTTCTTCGAGGATGGACATATCCTGTTCACGATCGAGATCAACCGCCACGACATTCTTTTCTTTGATTGCGAGGTGTGATTCCATGCAGCACCTGGCATAACCGACGAGCAAATCCGGTAACATACGGCGGTTGCGGGCACGCGGAGAGGTCGAGCAATCCCCTGCTCGCGACGGCTTACAGCCGCGCGAGAACGCCATCGTTTTGAAAATCAAATTTCTTCGAGCAATCTCATAATCTCCACAAACGAAAATACCCGATGTCCTTGCTCTTTCCCCGCGCTTCTTCCTTCCCCGCATGCCACGCCAGCACCGTTGCCGAACTGCCCGATGGTCGGCTGTTGGTGGCCTTTTTCGCCGGCACCCGCGAACGCGATCCTGACACCGCGATTTGGATGGTCACTGGGGACGGCAAACGATGGGAGAGACCTCGCCAGGTGTTCAAGATTAACGAGCTGCCGCACTGGAATCCGGTGCTTTTTGTCGCCCCGGACGGCACCCTGCACAGCTGGTTCAAGACCGGGCCGGATTGCAAACGCTGGGTTAGCTGGCACGCCCTCTCGAAGGATGGCGGGGAGTCCTGGAGCGAACCGCAGCCCGTTCAGCATGGCGACCTGCCGCGCGGACCTGTGCGCTGTCCGCCCATCATCGCCACGGACGGGGCCTGGTTGGCCCCTTCGGCGGCCGGATCCATCCCCACTCATCGAACAACACATAGAGGGCCGGAATCACCACCAGCACCAGGACCGTTGCGCTCAAAAGACCGAAGACCACCGCGATTACCAGCGGCTTGATGGCGGCCGCCTGGGTGCTCGTTTCGAGGAGCAGGGGCAGAAGACCGGCGATGGTGGTGGTGGTGGAGATAAGGATCGCTCGCAAGCGATCACGGCTCGCCTGGCCCGCCGCGGCCGCAGCGTCCAATCCCCCCTGACGGTGCGTCTTGATAAAATGGATGAGCAAGATCGCGTTGTTGACCACGATACCGGACAGGGAGGCGGCACCGATGAGCGACGGCATCGAAAGGTAGTAACCCATGATGACGTGTCCCCAGATCGCACCGATGAAGGCCAGTGGGATGGCAACCATCACCAGAAGCGGCTCCACATAGCTCCGGAACTGAAACGAGAGGATCAGAAAAATCCCCACCAATCCGATCAGCAGCCCCCGGCCAATAGAGCCTCCGGTTTCGGCGGAACGGGCCGCCTGCCCCTCGAACGTCACCCTTACCCCGGGATGGCGCGCTTGAAAATCGTCCAGCCAGCTGTGGCGCAGGCTGTCGACGATCGCCTGCCCGCTCGATTGGCGCGCATCGACGTTGGCCTCCACCGTGACCGTGCGCCGCCCATCGATGCGGGTAATGCTCGCCCAGTCGCGTTCCTCGGTCACATTGGCGACGACCTCCAGCGGCACTCGGCGACCGTCCGGCAACAAAATGGTCTGGTCGGCCAGATCATCGAGGCTGTCGCGATCCGCCTCTGCCTGGCGCACCAGGATCTCTACTTCGTGGTCCCCGATTCGCTGGCTGTCAGCCACCTCGCCGAGCAGGGCGGCGCGCAACTGGGCCGCTACCTCCTCGACGGTCAGCCCGAGGCCGTGGGCGCCCTCGGCCAGCGAAAAGGTTCGCTGCGGCTTACCTAGACGCAGGTCGTCGATGACGTTGTAAACCGCGGCGTAGCTTTCCAGGCAGGTGGCCACTTCGCGCGCCGCGGCCTTGAGCTCATCGAGGTCTTCACCGGCCAAGCGCACCTCTACCGGGACACCCGCCGGTCCGAAGCCGGGTTCCTGGATGATCAGTCGCGTGATTCCTGGAATCTGACCGATTTCCTCCCGCCACGCCGCGGTCAGGTCGTCCAGCGTGACGCGGCGGCGCTCGGCGCTGAGCAGATCGACGATCACCGTTGCGATGTGCGGGCCCGCTTCCCGGGCGCTGGGATTGTGATTAAAGCGAACCTGGATCGCCTCCACCAGGACTCCGCCGGGTTGCACGGGCGCAAATCGGGCATCCAGCCGCCGCACAGCCGCCTCAACCTGCTCCGCCACCGCTTCGGTGCGATGGAGCGGCGTTCCCTGGGGCATCAGGATCCGCGCTTCCAGGACATCGCCGTCGATGTCGGGCATCGCTTCGCTGCCGATGTGGCCGCCCGCCATAAATCCGAAAGAACCCACCAGGATGGCGAGCGCTGCTCCCAGTACCGCGTAGCGAAGGCGAATCGCGAAATCGGCCAGGCGCCCGACCTGCTCGCGAAATCGTTCGAATCCCCGTTCAAAGGCGGCGCGCAGCCGCGAGTCGTGCTCTTCGCCCAGCCTGCCGACGCTGCCTTTGAGGTGATGAGGCAAAATCCAGAACGCCTCGACCAGGCTGGCGGCCAGCGCCGCGATCAGCACAACCGGCAGCACCTCGAGCACGGCCCCCAACTCGCCGGCCAGGAAGGAAAGCGGAACGAACACGGCCGCTGTGGTGAGAAACGAAGAGAGAACGCCGGGCAAAACCTGGCGCGTCCCCGCGATCACCGACTCCAGCGGCGAAGCCTTTCGCATGGCGTGGGCGGCGACATTGTCCGTGATCACGACGGCGTCATCCATGACGATCCCGATGGCCATCAGCAGGGCGACCAGGGTGATCATGTTGAGCGACAAACCGGTCAGCGCCATAACGAAAAAGGCTCCCATGAAAGCCGCGGGCAGACCGAGTACCGCCCAGAGCGCCAGACGCGGACGGAAGAAAAGGCTCAACACCAGCACGACCAGCACGAGGCCCACGATCCCGTTTTTGACAAGCATCTGCAGGCGATCGCGTACGATGCTGGTCATGTCCTGCGTAATAATGAGTTGGACACGATCGTCAAAACGTCGGCGTTCACCTTCCAACAGGGCGTCCAGCGAGTCCTTGACCGACAGGGCATCGGCGCGCAGTGCTTTGCTGACCTCGAGCACCAGCGCCGCCTCGCCGTTGAAGAGAATTTTCTCTTCCGCTTTTTCGCCGATTTCGCGCACGGTGGCGATCTCCCCCAGCGTCAGCTCGCCGCCGGCGGGGCCCGAGACCACCACCAGCGAGGCCAGATCGCGCGGCGAACGGCGCTGATCGGTGAAGCGCAGAAGGATGTCCCGCTCGCGCGTCTCCAGGGTGCCGAGCGGCAGGTCGAGGCTCTGGCGCCTCACCCGATCCGCCAGGTCGCGGGCCGAGAGTCCATGTTGTCCGAGCACTTCGCGGGGCACCTCCACCTGCCACTGGCGTTGGGACATCCCGTGAACCCGCACACCGGCCACGCCCGGCAGGCGCATGATTCCTTCCTCGAGGCGCAGGGCATAATCCTCCAGGTGCCGTTGCGGCATATCGCCGCTGACCGCGACGGCGACCACGAGGTCGTTTCGGTGTAGTTCGCGCACCACGGGCGCTTCGGCGCGGGCAGGCAGATCGGTGATGGCCCGCACTTCGGTCTCCAGTTCATTGAGAAACCGAATCGGATCGCCGCCGGGCGCCATGGTGGCGGTCGCGCTGGCCAGGTTGTCCCGAGCTACACAGACGAATTCTCCAAGAAACTCGACTCCTTTGACGGCATCGTAAAGGCGTCGCCCCACAGCGTCCTCGACGTCGGCGGCGCTGGCGCCGCGATAGACGACTTCGACGGAGACCTCAACCGGACGATAATCGGGAAAGGTCTCGCGCTTCAAATGGGGCGCGGAGAACAGGCCGGCGGCGATCAGCAACACCAGGAGCAGATTCGCCGCAGTCGGGTGACTGGCAAACCAGCGGATCATCGCTCGGTCCCGGTTGCCCGTCCGGCGATCGTTTTCTCGAGGGCCTCGCCGCGCGTGGGCGCCAGCGGCATGCCTTGCAACGCCGACGGAAGATCGTCCACCACCACCCGATCGCCGGGTGCCATGCCGGCGGCGACAACGGCCAGATCCCGTTGCTCGAACGCCACCTCCACCGGACGGCGCTCCAGCCGATCGTTTTCATCGACTAGAAAAATCTCGCCCTCATGTACCGCCGTAGCGGGTACCACCAGCAGAGGTTTGGGACTGGGCAGGGAAAGCCGGACGCGTGTGTACACGCCGCGTTGCAACGGGGGGCGCTCCGGCGGTCGCGCGTCGCGGTAGGGTTCTTCGACCCGCACCACCACACGCACCGTTCGGGTAAGCGGGTCGAGGCCGCTGGCGATCCCGGTCACCCGCCCCTGCCAGATCGCACCCGGCGCGCCGACCATTTCCAACTCCGCGTCTATCGCCGAAAGATCGATCCGCTCGCCCGGACCGAGCGCCTCATGCGACGAAGCGGCCGGCGCAATACCGCCCACCAGCCGCCGCATCATCGATACCGGAATATGCGCCTCGACTTCCGCAGCAGCGAGGTTATCGGCCTGGAACAGTCTCTGCCCGACGCCGACGAACTGGTGGAGCTCCACCTCCACCTCGCTCAGCCGCAGATCGTAAGGGGCAACAAAGCGGGTATCCTCCAGGTCGCGTTCCGCCTGGGCGAGACGGGTGCGGGCGCGCTCTCGCCGGGCCTCCAGCATTTCGCGCCGGGAGGGAAGCAGCTCCAGGGTATTCTCCAGGGAGGCGACTGCCTGACGCTGGGCCAAGGTGGCACTTCGCTGTTCGTCGAGTTGGGAACGAGAGACCGCTCCGGTTTCCGCCAGGCGCTCGATGCGCGAGAGTTCCTGCTCGGCCAGGGCCAGTCGTTCGCGCTCGAGTTCGAGGAGACGTCGGGTATTCGCCTCCTCCGTATCGAGCTGCGGTCCCTCCGCCGCCAGCGTCGCCAGCTCACTCCGGGCCTCGGCAACGGCCAATTCATAGCGGCTGGGGTCCAGCACCAGCAACTCGGCCCCTTTGGCCAGGATGGCGCCGCCGTCGAGATTCGGGTGACGCTCGACGACGCGTCCCGCCACGTTTGCGACGGCTTGCCAGGTTTCAGCGGGACGAGCCACGCCGTGCCCCCGAGCCTCCAAACGAAACGGCAGGGATTTGGCTTCAATCACCGTAACGCCGGTCGGCACAAACGCCGTTTCCAGCCGGTCGGGAGTTTTCCGGTTTACGACAAACAACACCAACAGCGCCACTCCAACCGCGAAGCCGGCCAGCACGATCAGCGCCCTGCGGAAAGGCAGATTTGCCCGGAGCTTTCTGCCAACCGTATTGAATAAATTGCTCATCGTTTTCCTCCCGGGCCGGCGCGAATGCCGTTCAGGTAAATGTCAAAGGCGGCCGGTGCCTGGACGACGATCTGCGGAACATTTCCGGTAATCAGCGATTGCAGCACCAGCCCCTGGAGAGTGCCGATAAACTGAACGGCGGCCGCTTCAATGGAGAGTCCCGGGCGCAATGCCTGCACTTCCCCCGCCTGCTGCAGCAATGACGCGATGCGCTGACGGTAACCATCCAGCATCGAGCGCGCCATTCGCTTCGCCGGGGTGGACCGAGAATGCTGCAATTGCCCGATCAGCACCCGTGGCGCACCGGGGTGCCGGGCGACGAAATCGACATGGGCCAGGAAAATCGCCTCGAGTGCCTTCAACGGATCCTCGATTCCCTCGCCGGCGGCGACCACGCGATCCGAGATTCGCTCGGCCACCCACGTGATCACCGCTTCCCATATCGCCTCCTTGCTCGGGAAATGGCGAAACAACGCTCCTTGCGTTACACGCATGTGACCGGCAATCTGTTCGATCGTGATTGTCGACGGATCCGCGCTGGAGCAAAGTTTGACGACGGCCTCAACCGTCCGCTCGCGACGCTCCCCGGACGATAGATATTGTTTCCCAGACATCATTTAAACCCAAATCAAAAGAAGTAAATACTTACTATCTTTGGTGGGGTTGTCAAGCGGGATGGCCCACGCCAGTGCGCCGTGGAGTGCCTGGACCTGTCGACTCGTCCGAGCTTTCAAAGACCGGCGGTTTCCCGCCTGAGGACAAGCCGGCGAAGGGTCAGCCCTTACTATTTAAGATTGCCCCCCTGCCGCTATGTCATCTTTGCCGCCTCCTTGTTCAGGGGCTCGCGGATTTACCGCAGCCTCGAGATGATCCGTTTCATGTCTGGTTTTCCTACAGGGAACTTGCACCCCGTTTACAACACGCCCATGCTGGGCGCACGCAATACCCCGAACTCAACAGAACGGGCGGACGCCCATTCTGCGAGTGAACTCTACGTCGAGCAAGGACTAACGATGAATAGCACCGTGCATCTTCACTCAAGGCAGCAAGTTGGAACCGTGGATTCGCGGGTGTTCGGCGGATTCCTGGAGCACATGGGGCGGGCGGTGTACGAGGGCGTATACGAACCGGGATGCCGCCACGCCGATGAACACGGGTGTCGCACGGACGTGCTGGCCGCGCTCAAGCGGCTGGACATGACGGCCATGCGCTACCCCGGCGGGAACTTCGCCTCCGGCTACCACTGGATAGACGGCATCGGACCGAAGAACAAGCGCCCGACGGTTCGGGAACTCGCATGGCAGAGTATTGAGTCCAACCAGTTTGGCACCGACGAGTACATCGCGCTCTGCCGCCGGATGGGATGGACGCCGATGCTGACGGTCAATCTCGGCACCGGCACGCCGGAAGAGGCGCGCAACTGGGTAGAATACTGCAACTGTCCCGGTGGGACGCGTTACGCGGATATGCGCATAGCCAACGGTTCGCGCGAACCGCATGCTGTGAAGCTGTGGTGCCTGGGCAACGAGATGGACGGGAAGTGGCAACTCGGGCACGTTCCGGCCGATCAGTACGCCATTCGCGCCCAGCAGGCTGCGAAGATGATGAAGGACACCGACAGAGCCATCGAGGTCGTGGCCTGTGGCTCCTGCTCTACCGGTATACCGACCTACATGGAGTGGGACCGCCAGGTTCTCGAGCATCTCGGCGACATGGCGGACTATGTCAGCCTGCACCGCTATGTCGGCAACCAAGCCAACGACACGGCCGACTATCTGGCCGTATCCAACGGCATTGATCGGCAGATCGAAGAGATGGATGCCGTTTGCCGCTTCGTACAGGCCCGGCGCAAGAGCAAGAAGCGCGCATACCTGTGCTTTGACGAGTGGAACGTCTGGTACAAGAACATGCAGATGGATGGCGCGGGGAAGGAGGCGCCTCATCTGATCGAGGAGGCATACAACCTCGAAGACGCCCTGGTGGTCGCCGGGTTCCTGCACAGCTTCGTGCGGCACGCCGACTGCGTGAAGATCGCCAATCTGGCCCAAATCGTCAACGTCATCGCACCGATCCTGACCAGGTGCGACGACATGCTGATCCAGAGCATCTTCTATCCGTTTGAGATGTTTGCCAGGCGGCGGCAGGGCACGGCGTTGCGCGTGGCGGTGGACGGACCGCATTACGAAGGCAAGACCAACGGTCGCGTGGCTTTCGTTGACGCCAGCGCGATTCTCAACAAGCGGAAGCTGCAGGTCTTTGTCACACACCGCGGGCTGGACCGGGCCATGGATCTGACGGTGGACCTTGCGAATGCGAGCATTGGAGAGATCGAGTCCGCGGAAATAGTTGCGGGAAACGATCCAAAGGTTGCGAACTCTTACGAGAATCCGTCGGCCGTGTGCGCGCGGGAATTCGGCGAGTTAACGGTGCAGAACGGCAAGGTGAAGTGCCAGCTGCCGCCGTTGTCCTTCGTTGCGATAACTCTAACCTTGGAATGAGAGAAAGCCCAATCGGGTCCCCGCGACTGCGTTTCAGGACACCCACACTTTTTCGAGGTCTCAATCTAATCGCCTCGATTTCTTCAACCTGGATTCGCCATCCGGCTTTTGGATGGGTCTATTTCAAGTCCTATCCGTGGGTGTATGTTTCTGGGTCGTGGTGGTGGTATGTGATCTATCACGGACTGATCAATCTCCCAACCGAGCCTGATAACCTTCTCAATGACCGTCCTGATGATGATTTCCGTTGGTATTCGCCGGAGCGTCCCGACACCTGCTACTTTTACCCGTGGGCCTCTGCAGAAGATCTGACACTCTACTGGGGAGATACGGCTTATTGGGTGTGGTCGGCACAGGATGGATGGTATTGGTTACGGATGAACTTCGCGCCATGGGCTTGGCACATTGAATCGGGCAC
>SLNJ01000043.1 GCA_007133065.1 Opitutales bacterium | reverse complement strand
GCATTCAGCGCGGGTACCTCCGCAACATTATGGGCACGGATGTGAACGATGTTAACGCTCCACACAGTCTCAAGCGGCTCGGGGTGGAAGTGCACGTGACCAAATCGAGCGCGACGAGCGACTACACCGAGCTCGTGAAGGTGGAGGCCGTTGCGTCGGAGGGGGCGGTACGCAGCGTCGAAGGAACCCTGATCGGAGTCGCCGAGAAACCCAGGATCGTCGCAATAGACGAGCGCGAGGTCGAGGCCACTCCCGAGGGAACGCTCATTCTGATCGAACACCAGGATGTGCTCGGTATCGTGGGGATGGTCGGTACCGCGATTGCAAAGCATAACGTGAACATTGCCAACATGTCGTTGAGCCGCACGGTGTTGGGCGGCACGGTGCTTACGGTGCTCGAACTCGACAGCACCCCCGCCAAGCCGCTCTTGGAGGAGATTCGGGCACACGAGGCGGTCGAACAGGTGGAGATTGCGGCGCTGTGAACCCAATTGAATGACCCTGTTCTCAGTCAGTTGTGTGGTGATCGCGGGGTATCTCCTCGGTTCGATTCCGTGGGCGGTGCTGATCGGGCGATTCCGGGGCGTCGATGTCCTGGCGGGGGGGAGCGGCAACCCCGGCGCGACCAATGTAATGCGTACGGTGGGGCGCACCGCAGGGATACTCTGCTTTTTGCTTGATGCGGGCAAGGGGGCTCTGGCGGCGGGTTGGCCGCTTGTGGGGTTCGCCGGGGAGGCTGTCTCACTCGAACTGGCGATCGCCGGACTCGCGGCGGCGATAATCGGGCACAGCTATTCGGTGTTCATCCGTTTTCGGGGCGGAAAAGCGGTCGCCACCACGATCGGGGGGTTGCTCGTGCTAACCCCATCCGTGATGGGGATCGCCCTTGTCGTATGGGCGGTTGTTTTCGCGAGCAGTCGTTACGTCGCGGTGGCATCGCTCGCACTCGGGTTCAGCTTACCGCTCGCCGCCTGGATTCTGGGGGAACCGGCGAGCATTCGGCTCGTCTGCCTGGCGCTTGCAGTGTTGATCTGGTTGCGGCACCGGAGCAACATCGACCGCCTGCGGCAGGGCACGGAGCATCGTTTCGCTCGCCGGCCAGATTCGCGGTTGACTAATCCTCGCCTGTAGCGCAGATCACCCAAGCATGGCAAAGGACTCATTCAACGTTGGGGTAATCGGCCTCGGTACAGTCGGAACGGGTGTCGCACGGATCCTGCTCGAGAACGGGGAGAGCATCGGGAGGCGCGCGGGCATCCCGATCCGGCTGCTTCGTGCGGCGGACCTGGATATCGCGCGCGACCGCGGGCTCGATTTCCCCGAGGGCGTTCTTGTGAGTGATGCCGGGACGGTGCTCGACGATTCGGAAATCGATGTCGTGGTCGAGGTGATCGGCGGGGTGAGTCCCGCCCGCACGTTCATCGAAACCGCGCTCGGGAACGGAAAGCACGTGGTGACCTCCAACAAGGAAGTTGTGGCGAAGCACGGGCGCGGATTCCTCGAGCTCGCACGCGCCAACGGGGTGAACCTGTACTACGAAGCGGCGGTGGGCGGCGGCATTCCGATCGTTCACGCGCTCAAGAATTGCCTGGCGGCAAACGAGATCGAACAGGTTTTCGGGATCATGAACGGGACCACGAATTATATCCTGACCAAGATGCACGAGGAGCGAACCGAGTTCGAAAGTGTGCTCAAAGAGGCGCAGGACCTGGGATACGCAGAGGCCGATCCGACCGCGGACGTGGATGGGTACGACGTGGCGTACAAGCTTGCGATCCTTGCTGGAATCGCATTCAACGCGCACTTCAGCTACGAGGATATCTACTTTGAAGGGATCCGGAAGATTTCCGGTGAGGATGTGCGGATCGCGGAGGAGATGGGCTACGCGATCAAGCTGCTCGCGATCGGCATCCGTCGCGAGGGGGGGGTCGAGTTGCGCGTCCACCCGGCGATGATCGACCGCCACCATCCCCTCGCTGCGATTGAGGGTTCATTCAACGCGGTGTATGTCAAGGGGAACTACGTCGATGAGACGATGTTCTACGGTCCGGGCGCCGGGGCGCTCCCTACCGCGTCGGCGGTCGTCGGGGATATTATCGACCTCGCGATGTCCCGGGGGCTCGCCGGTTCCCATCCGTCCATCACCACCGGGTTCAACGACCTGCCGGTGCTGGAGATGGGCGAGATTCGGTCGCAGTACTTTCTGCGCTTGCGTGTGAAGGATCAGCTCGGCGTCCTTGCCGGCATCGGGGGAATCTGCCGCGATACCAAGGTCAGCCTCAAGTCGGTGAACCAGCACACCGTGAGCCGAACGGAGGCCGAGATCGTGCTGGTCACCCACACCGTGCGTGAGGTCGCGATGCAGCGCGCGCTCGCTGGAATCCGTGAACTCGAGACGGTGCTCGAGGTTCAGAATCTTATCCGCGTCGGCCTCTGATGTCCATGGTCGTCCAGAAGTTCGGGGGAACCTCGGTGGCGGATCTTGATCGGATACGGCGCGTGGCGCGCCGTATCAAGGAAACGCGCGAGCAGGGACACGACGTTGTGGTCGTGGTATCCGCCCGCTCCGGCGTCACCAACCGCCTCGTCGCCGATGCGCGGGCGCTGTACCCGAACCCGGATGCGCGGGAACTGGATATGCTGCTCGCGGTCGGCGAGCAGGAGACGATTGCGCTTATGGCCCTGGCGCTGCATGCGATCGGGGTTCCTGCAGTCTCCCGAACCGGGGCGCAGGCTGAAATCGTGACCGACCCGGAGCACACCCGCGCGCGCATCGTGCGCATCGGAGGCGGGGATATTCAGGAGCAGATCGCGGCCGGGAAGGTCGTGATCGTCGCCGGATTTCAGGGGGTGACGACGATCGGGCAGACGACGACCTTCGGCCGCGGCGGCTCGGATTTGACTGCCATCGCCCTGGCATCCGCTCTCAACGCCGGGCTTTGCCAGATTTTCACCGATGTTGACGGGGTGTACACCGCCGATCCGCGCGTGGTTGCCAACGCCCGCAAACTCGGCGAGGTTACCTACGACGAGATGCTCGAGCTCGCGAGCATGGGGTCCAAGGTGATGCAGTCGCGGTCCGTCGAGTTCGCCAAGAAGCACGGTGTCCTCTTCGAAGTCCGCAGCAGTTTTAACAACAACCCGGGAACGATTGTGAAAGAAGAAATCTCATCTATGGAGGACGTGGTGGTGCGCGGGGTCGCCGTTGACAAGAACCAGGTCAAGGTTGCCATCAGCGATCTCCCGGACCAGCCCGGAACCGCGGCGCGGGTGTTTCAGAATCTTGCGGACGCCGATGTGAATGTCGACATGATCGTGCAGAACATCGGGCGCGGCGGGGTGGCCAATCTGACATTCACGGTGTCGATTGATGATGCCTACCGCGCCGAACGCGCGGTCGGCAGCGTGATCGAGCAGTTCGGGTCGGGCACGGTTTCGATATCCGACCGGATCGCGAAAGTCTCGGTTGTCGGAGTCGGGATGCGGAGTCACTCCGGAGTGGCCGCCAGCCTCTTCACGGCGCTGGCCGAGACCGGGATCAACATCCAGCTGATCAGTACTTCCGAGATCAAGATCTCCGTAGCGATCGACGTTGCCCGTGCGGATGATGCCGCGCGCGTGGCGCATGACGCATTCAACCTCGGCGCCTCCGAAGCAACCTGAGGGTCGGCTGGGCAAAGAGTTTGACTCGCCGGAGCGACGCTTTGCCCTCCTGCACGATTGAACGCGGAATGGCGGTTTGGAATCTATGTCGATGATGAGCGCCGCCGATTCCATGATACGGGGTGTGTTGAAGGCGGCCGGATGCCGTTTTCTGTTGCGAGGGATGCTGCTTGTGACCGCCGGGTTGATCGCTGGGTGTGGCACCGCCCAGGTACACCTCGACTCGATCCCTCCGGATGCTGCAATCACCGTGAATCATGCCCGCGCCGGAACGACTCCGGCGACGGTTGAACTCGACCAGGGCCGGTTCGCGCACGGAATCGTGCTTGAAAGGGAGGGGTACGCGCCGGACCGGTTCGAGGTGACGCTGATGGACTCCGGGAGGCGCTTCGAGCGCACGCTTAAGCCGATACGCCTGGAGCGAACGGTGCATATCTCCAGCGACCCGCCGGGGGCCGCGGTCGCGATGGCCGGCAAGGAACTCGGTAAGACACCGCTGACGCACGACTTTCGCTTCGAGCGGGCAGGCGGCGATGATCCGTGGCCGCGGTACACGCTTCGCTTCCGTCTTCCCGGATACGCAACCGGCGAGGTGGTGGTGGATCCCGGAACGGAGGCGCGGATTCAGGTGGCTCTGGCGCGTGTTCGTGAGGACCGTGAGTTTCGCGTGTCGGCATTCGACCGGCACGGCTCGCACCTGGCCGCTACCGTGTGGGTCGACGGCCGGGCGGTGGGGGAGACCCCCGTGACCGTTCCATTGACATTCCGCCGCGACGGACCCGGCGAGCCGTGGCCCGAGTACGCGTTGGAAGCAGCCGTCCCCGGGTTGTTTCAAGCGCAAACGGCTACTCTGGGAGTGAGCGGTGTCAGTGAGGTCCAGTTTGTGCTGGAACCGGTTCGCGAGATCCCCGTCACCCGCTACGTTCCACGGGTGGTGATCGGTGCCGCCGCCGGCGTCTTGGAGATGGTGGAGGAAACGCGGCGTGCCATGCTGGATGCATCCGAGCCGGCGGAGACATCGGATAGCGTGGCGGCCATCCGTCCTATCACCAACTTCGGTCGGCAGGATCTGGCGGAAATCCCGCAGGTCGCCTCCGTGAACTCCTTCGGAGTGAGTGCCGACGGCACCCGGATCGTGTACGCGCTGACACGAGAGGGGACGGCCGGGAACATGTTCTCAAACCTCTATCTGGCTGACGCTGCCGGCCGATCTGGAACCATAACGCGGCTCACCCATGGGGATCGGTTTTTCGACAGCAGGCCGGTCGGCGCCCGCGACGGAAGCGATGCGCTGATTTTCCAATCGAATCGGAGCGAGCGCGACAAGCTCGACCTATACCGAATTCTTCTGGACACTGAGCGGAATCGGCTCGCGGGCGGCATCACACGGATTACCTCCGATGATCGGCTGAATTATCGTCCGAGTTTTCACGACAGCGCCGGACGCATCCTCTACCTCACATTGGAACG
>SLNJ01000156.1 GCA_007133065.1 Opitutales bacterium | reverse complement strand
TCCAGGTCGATCTCCCGGAGGCGCTGTTCGATTTCCCCGATTCCTGCGCTTTCGCCCATAGTCTGGCCAACTCAATTCGATCCAGCAGCAGAGGTCAAATTCCGCAGCGCCGAACTCAGCGCACAGTTTCCATACGAAGGCGGCACCGGTCGCGGTCACCGTTGGTTGGGTTCGGCTTGTGCATGCGCGATCACCTGGAACGCTGACATTTCTCATAGTATTGACATTTTTGATTGACTTGGCATCCTCAAGGGGAATAGGATCTCCATGGCTCTCAAATAACTCAGAATTCTTGATATTGCATAGGCAACCGGCCTCAGTGAATCCCAGCTGCTTCGCTATGAGGATGAGGGCAAAGGGGAAAGCGGCAGCGTGATCGGATTGACGCACGAGAAACGATTGCAATTTGCGCATGTCAGGCATACACACGCCATATCCAACTGCCCATGAACTACGCCACAAAGCAACTTACGCGTGAGCTGAGGGAGCTCACAAAAACAGACAATTCCCAGTTTCAGAACCATGCCGGAATCCGGCTTCCCCCGCGCATTCAGGAAGACAGCAATCTATTCTCCGAAGAGGTGGAATCATTTCTCAGAAACAAACGGGAGTATGCAAGAAAAACGCGCTCTGTGAGTGAAGGCCGTTACTGATCACGTGATTCGATGAACTTTCGTGATGTCCCCGGGCGGCGGGTTGACTGGATCGATACCCGGATAGAAGCAAGATTCTCCAACTTTCTGTTCATCGATCGACGCTACAGGTCCCATTCGGTTCTCCGGCGCATATTCTCCATTGCGCGAATGCATAGGTATCAGTCTTTGTTGATCGAGGAGCTCGATGAGAGCGACTGCGCGCTTCTCCGGGAGGAGAACGCAGCGTTACGAGTCAGAAGAGCGGAATACCAAGGATCCACCGTCCACCGGCTTGCCTTTTGGTCATGCCTGCCCGAAACGACTCCGGAGTCCGGTGATCTGATCGGCTACGCAATCTTTAAAAGCGACCGATTTTCCGACGAAGGCGATCCACGGGATCACATTTATGAAGCGGTGATGCGGCCCATAAGAAACGAACCGCAGAACAACTTCATACATTGTCGCCGAAACTACACCGTCCGAACCGAACCGGGGGAATACACGGTCCAAGGTGTGCTCTACTCCCAGCAGAACGATCTGACCTACGTGTGCGCCCATGCTGCCCTTCGGTCGGCTCTCTCGTCGCTGGTCCCGGCCGCCGACGTCTCATATGGGCGAATGAACGAATTGGCGGGAATCGACCACTCTGCCCATCGCGTGGGCGGTGCTGATGGCGGCTTGTCACCCGACCAAATGGAAAGCATTGTTACGGGAGTTGGTTATCATTGTGAGAAAATAGTCCATGAGCCGAAACTTGGTCATAGCCTTCCCACCGAATTCCAGCGCGACCTATATGGCTTCATCGAATCTGGATATCCGGCACTGATGGGTTTTGAACTTACCGATCCAATTCCGTCGGCAGCCCCTCCAGAGCGCCACATTATTTCGGTTGTCGGTCACACCTTCAACGAAGACACATGGGTGCCCGAGGCACAACGAGCCTATTTCGGCGATGAGTTGAGTTACTTTTCGAGTGAAAGCTGGTTGAGTACGTATGTTGTCCACGACGACAATTTTGGCCCTTATTTCTGCATGCCGAGGCACTTCCTGAAGAAGGACAACTTCCGCATAATACTCGGACTACTTCCTCAAAGGATTGAGCCCGGCGCCACGGACGCGGAGGCCGCAGGTTTTGAGTATCTGCGAATAATCGCCGAGATAGTCCCCCGGATCAGCCAGGACTGGTACGACCGCTTCGCCGTTTTTACGAGGCTCAACCTGCTCGTTTTGCGGACCTTTCTGACGGATCGAAGCAGCTACCTGAGGCACTTGGAAACTCTTCGAAGCTGGGAAGGCGATCGATTGGAGCGTGAACGGATCGAGGAACTAACGGATCTGCTGCCGGAATGCTTCTGGATGATTGAGGCGAGTGCCCAAGAACTCTTTAACGCCAGCCGTCGAAAATTCGGTGAGATCCTGCTGTCCTGCACGACTTCCGTCCCCGAACCGCTCAATTTCTCGCTGTTCCTCGCAGCTCGACTTCCGGGACTTATCTTCACGCAGGATTCGTCATCGGTTATCGAACCCAAGCCCACCGTGCTCAGGGGACACACTCGTCTCTTCGATATGAGCTCAGATTCAACGGAGCCCTTTCCGGAGGGGTCTCGCGTTTCGTAATCTTCAAAAATTCATCGATTCCGCCTCGCCGGAATCGAAAGACGTTTCCGCCCATCTCCCGGAAGCGGCGCTTCCAGCGGTGATATTTTTCATTTCCTCCGGATGGGCTGACGGCGGAGGATTGTGAACCGTTCCGACGTCCGCACGTCCAGCTTGACGCCACTCCGGCTCTCGATCAAACTGATTGATATGAGTCTTCTGGAGTTGAAACAGCCTGTCTCTCGCCTCTCCCAGCGTGAGCGCCGGGAGTTGCAGGTCTACCTTGTGCGCTTGAGGCACGCTACACCGGCGTCTCGAAGATCCGTGGCCAAGAGAATTCGCGACATGAAAGCGGGCAGGACGACATCGCTCGAAGCGCTCGAGGCGCAGCAAAAGCGTGGCTGAACTCGGGAAGTATGCGCCTGTCTTTTCTGACTCGGCGGTCGCTGCCGCTCGCCGAACAGGAGCTTGGTTTTGAGAAGCAGAATGACGACGAGATCAGAGTTGGCGGAACGGAATCAACGGATGCCGTTCCCCAACCACGCGGTTCTGTCAGAGTCAAAGAAACCGAATTTGACGGACAGTTATTGTTGAACTTCGAAGGTCCTTCTCAAGCGTTTGCCGTGAGCATTGACCGTCTGCGTGTGCTTCAATCCTGTTGGGATGACGTCGAGCAGTTCCTTAAGAGCAAGAACGGGGATCAAGAGCGCGATTCCCCAGAGGCGTCCAGCGATCCGACCAGCGCGCTCGCTAGCGGCGCACAGCCGGTCGCCAATGATTCGCCCGGGCGCGTGCCGCCAGAATCATCGGAAGATGAATTGTGGAAAATCTGATTCGCGGCCAATGCTTGCATCCGACAGTCGGGCTCGTTTGCACACCCTGGAGTGCTGCAAGACCTTGGAGTGCTGCGGCATGACGCAGCTTTCCCTCAGGGCGACATGTCGCCCGAACCAAAACGGTGACATGTCACCGCACTCCAAATTCCTGCCCCTGTTTTCCGCGCCGCCGCGGAGGAGCCGCGCCCCTCGGGCTCGGGGGCGATCAGATATTGATCCATCGCCGAGTGATGGTTCTTACATAGCGCGATTCCATTTGAAGGATGATCGAGAGTTTCGGGTAACATATTTGAAATTGAGGTATCTGCCGGCGGGCTGCGATTGCCATTGAGTAACTCTTGCGAAACCGTACTGCTGCACATCATGCTAGTCGATACTGCATTTGCTACCGACAATCACGGGATCGAGCAGGCCAGGCGAAACGCAGATACCCTCGCTTCATGGCTCACAAGCGCCACGGGCGAACGTGTGAAGGTAGAACCAGTCCTCACTTTCCCCGGATGGTGGGTCGAGCGCGCCGGCCGCGGACGCGTCCACGTTGTAAACCCGAAGGAGATTAAGAAAATCTTCCCAAAACGCCCACTCAACCCACTCCGCGATGACCAAATCAGCCGAATCACACACCAGCTCGAACAGAAATGCCGGAATGTGGGGGGCGTTGGGTGATGGTTCTGTGCTGGGCAGTTGGGGAATCGTGCGACTATGAAAACCGAAGGAACCGATGAGCCCGCGGAGACGCAGAGATGACAGCATATTGATGGACCTCTTCAAGCTGTGCCAGGAAGTCTTGGGTCCGCTTCCTGTCTGGATCTCAGTGCCTCTGGCTCTAGGATTGGGCTTCGTGGTTTTCTTTCTTATTGCTGTGCTCGCGAGTAACTCGGGGTTGGCGGGAATAGGTCACCTCTTGGGAATGGGGCTCGGGGTATTGGTGGGAGCGGTTTCAGTTGCGGGAGCAATCTCGGGAGCATTGCGCCGTCCCTCGGCTGTTATCGACCCGCCGATCCCGTCCGCGTCAGCATCGGCTCGTGAATGGGATCTCGAATTGGTCCAGGCGATCGAGTGGAAGCGGTTTGAAGAACTGACGGTCGATCTTCTTAACGCCTTGGGGCTGCGCGCGAATTTGACTCCCCATGGCGCCGATGGCGGAGTTGATGTGGAGGTGCGGGATCCGAATGACAATGAATTGCGGATGATCGGGCAGTGCAAAGCGTGGCCGGAGGGGATTGTCGGTGTCAAACCGGTCCGCGAGCTGTTTGGCGTGAAGACAGCGAATGGAGTAGCGGAGGCCGCATTCTTTACCAACGGCACGTTTACGCGCGAGGCCAGGGTGTTTGCATTAGCCAATGGAGTCGATCTCTATGACGGTGCCAAGATGATCGACATGATCCGGAGCCTACCCAACGAGCGGCAAATGGACATGCTCGCTACTGCAACCGCAGGAGATTTTACCACGCCGAGTTGCCCAAAGTGCGAGACCAAGATGGTCCCACGCCAGTCCGGCGCATACCCGCCATTCTGGGGATGCGCGAGGTATCCGCGGTGCCGCGGCAAACTCGGAATGCGTAAGAGCTCGCGGTGATAATTTGCAGGCGACATTCCCGAGCAGGGAGCTGACGGTCGCCGGACCGAAGCGAGCAGAACTCTGGCGTGCGGCGACATGTCGCCGAAATCCAGAGCGGTGACGTGTCACCGCACTCCAAATCCCCCGGCGGGCGCGATCATCGGGCGTTACCGACCGATCGTCAGGACAATCGGTTGCGTGATGTCGTCGCTCTCAATCAACACATGACGGTCGCCGATCTCTCGACAAGATAGCCTGCGCGTTGTATCGCCCAGAACAATGTCGATGGTTTGCCCCTCACGGACAGCGTTGCCATCTATTACGGCCACCCTGTTCTCGCCCCGTTGCATGATCGACGAAAGCTTCATATGTTCGGGAAGAGGAGCCGTTTGGCGGTTGAGTAGCCAAGAGAATGACACGCCGAATAAGGCGGCGAATAAGGCGGAAAGAGGCGGCGAATAAGGCGGAAAGAGGAAATTGGGAATTATGACGAAGTGAAACGGAGATGGCGGAGCAATTATGATTTATGAATTACGAAGTGACAGAAGAAGAGCCGTGGCTCGTTGAAGAAGGCCAACGCGATCTGCGTGATAGGACAAAGACGTTTGCTCTTCGGATTATTCGGATGTTCAGCGCGCTTCCAAAAACCACTGAGGCACAAGTGCTCGGCAAACAAGTCCTTCGCTCCGGCACCTCCGTCGGCGCGAATTATCGGGAGGCATTCAGAGCTCGGAGCCGACCTGAGTTCATTTCCAAGCTCGGCGATTGCCTTAAAGAACTCGACGAGTCCGCCTACTGGCTCGAACTCCTCGTCGCGAGCGAAATCGTGCCGTCCGCACGTCTGGCGTCCCTCCAAGACGAATGCAGCCAACTGATCGCTATCTTCACAACTATCGTCAAACGCTCACGCGAAACCACTTCATAATTGCTCCGCCATCTACACGTTCGTTCCGTCATCCCTCATAATTCATAATTTCCAAGTGCTCGCCTCCATCATCAAATCCTCCCGTTCCAGCACTTCATAATTCATAATTTTTAATTCATCCTTCCCAAAATGCTCCCCGGCACCACCAACCACAATGAGTATTACTCGCAGCACTACCTGCTGACGCTGCTCGAGAACGATCTGCGCGACACGTTTGCGCGCTGGGATGAAATCGCCGCGGAGCACCCCGATTCGGAAGCCCACCGGCCGCCGCCGGTACGGTTGCGGGCTTTGGCGACCCCGTATTTCCGGTTGCACAACCGGATCGCACGGCTGACCGATGCCGCGGAAAAGCTCGAAGCCGAACGCGACTGGATCGGCGGCTTTCTCGACGTGATGGGGTACCCGTTTCAACCGCAGTGGCGAACGCTCGGCGCCGACGGATTCCGGCTGCCGCTGCTGGCGACGGTGGACCGCGCTTCCGGCGGCCCTTACCTGTGGATCCTGCACGCGGTGACGCCTCCGGACGAACCCGACTCCGACCCCCTTGCCGCCGGCATCCTCCCGGCCCAGTACGACGGCGACCCGGAACGCGACACCTCCGGCGGCCCAGCCGACGAAGTTGCCGAAGACCATGACTGGGAGGAGATCATTACCCGGCGCATCTTCGCGGAGGAAGAGCCGCCGCGGTGGGTCCTGCTGGTCTCCGTGGGCCAGGTCTGCCTGATCGACCGCACCAAGTGGCCCGAACGCCGCTTTCTCTCCTTCAACCTGCGCGAGATCCTGGATCGGCGCGAGGTCGCCGCCCTGCGCGCCACCGCCGCACTCCTGCACCGGGAAAACGTCTGCCCGGAAGAAGGCTTCGCCCTGCTCGACGCGCTCGACGAGAACTCCCACCGGCACGCCTTTTCCGTTTCGGAAAGCCTCAAGGACGCCATGCGCGAGTCGGTGGAGTTGCTCGGCAACGAAGCGGTGTACTACCTCCGGGAAGTGCGCCGCGAGGGAATCTTTTCCGAACCCACCCAGGAAATCGCCGACCGCCTCACCCGCGGCTGCCTGCACTACCTCTACCGGCTGCTCTTCATCCTCTACCTCGAAGCCCGTCCTGAACTCGGCTATTGGAGTATGATAGCTCCGCACAGCCTTGTACCATTTGCAGCCGGCAACCAAATCCAGAAGGATGTGCTGCAACGACTATCGCTTGATGAAGTCCGCGAGATCCGGAGCCGCGAGCCGTTCCAATCCGGGAAAGGACGGGCTCTGGATGTAATCCTCTCGGCGTTGATTCCAACCGATGGCTTGGGCGCCCTTGCCGCGGATCAGGGCGAGGAGTTGTTGGTATTTGGAAAACCGGTCCGGTCCGATGTCGCGCAGTGAGAGGCCGGTGACGGTCACCAGTTGGGCGCCGCTTTCCGTGCGGTCCACCCGCCGCACGAGCCATTCTTCTTCGCGGGCGATAATCCGAGATCCAGGTGCGATTTGGGAGATCATGAGAGCCGTTGCGGAGGGTAGTGCACAAGCCGTTTGAGCATCAAGGCTTTATTGGGGTTCGTCGTGCAACCGCGGTAAATCGAATATGTGTGAAGATTGAACAAGGGGTCACGGAATTTGAGTATTACAGATTCCTGGTCGTTTGTTCTATGAGCGCCATGCCCCCGCGCCCCCGCGAATTGGGGGCCCAAAAGATTCCGGCGTTCTGGAAAGCGGGGGCTGGTAGATAAAAGCTATTTATATCCAACGACTTGCGTCGATCTAGCATCCGCGATCGCGCCTGTGGGGTTCGACCCAAGGACATCGGTAACAGTTAACACAAAGGCTGCCAAACGGGTCACTGCTCAATTCTCAATTTGAAGGCTACCAAACGGGTCACTGCTCAATTCTCAATTTGCGTAAAAATCGGCCTGTCATGGCCGCCAGCAAAACCTGGGAGACTTCATGGTGTGCTTCAACCTTCACCAACGCCGACTTCAAGAAAATTCCCTGGCGGTGATAATCGAGGAAGTGCTTCTGGTCGTTGTTGAAGCGGCCAGCGAAGAGGGGGCGGGGAACTGGGTGAAAGTGAGGCCGGAGGACGGAAGACGGAGGACGGACGCGACATGAGTGAAAGTGAAAGTGAGAGGGAATGGGGCCGGAAAGAAGAAGACGGAGGATCCCGCCAGGGCGGGACTTCGCTTCGCTCAGCAGTCGGGCGTGGGGCAGTCGGTCGTTGATTCGATTTCGGGGGCCGACTTGATCAAATCAAACCGCTTGTACCCGTGATCAAGTAGGCCATTTTGAGCAAGTTCCCCGGAATCATTTCCCTGTTCGGAACCACAAGCGGCCAGCGATGTGGAACACGGTTCCCGAGTCGATTGACAATCATTTCGGAAACACGTAATGGATTTACGGGTTTCGTCAGCTATAATCAAATATTGCGTTCTGTTCGAGCAGGAGTTTTTTGGCACAACGGTCATGGAACGGGCCGGGATCGAATTTCGGGCGACGGGCCTTGAGCGCACGCTGGTGGATTTGCACGCTCGTCCGGACCTCGGCGGCGGATGGGAGGAAATCTGGCGATCACTGGAGTCGGTCGAGTATTTCGACTTGGACCTGATCGCCGCGTCGAATTGCTGGGTAATCGGACAACGGCGGCCAAGGTGGGCTGGTTCCTCGAGCGCCATGCCGACGATCCGGCTCCGCCGACCCTGTGTAGGGGATGGGAAAGTCGAGTCCCTGACGGCATTTGTCTTGCGACATGAAGCACTCCCACCTAAGTTGGCGACTATGACCGTGATGACTACCACCAAGCCAACGCCGGAGGAGGTCCGTAAAGAGGTAACGGCCATGAAGAGCGCTTCCAAGGAGATCCTCAAGTCAAAGGAATCAGCACGCCGGTTTTTGATCAAAAAAGGCTACATCACCAAATCCGGGAATCTCACCCGAAAATACGGTGGATGAGGACAGGAGCCCTTGTACTCGGCTACCACGGATGTAACCGGGATGTCGGCGAGAGCTTGGTAAACGGAGACCGACCGTTCCGGCCGAGTAAAAACGACTACGACTGGCTGGGGGACGGGATCTACTTTTGGGAAAACGATCCCCGCCGAGCCTTGGAATGGGCGGAGTTCATGGCCGGGCATCCGAAGTTCAAATCGCGTGTCAAGGAGCCGTTTGCAGTCGGTGCCGTTATCGAACTCGGGAACTGCCTGGATTTAACGGAAGCCGAATCATTGGAGATGCTCAAGACGGCATATGATCATCTGGCAAATGCCTTTCATGCGAGCAACACCCCTTTGCCCGAGAACGAGCCGGCCGTTTCTTCGGATGTTGACCTGGTTAAACGCTATCTGGATTGTGCGGTAGTCAATTACCTCCATGACCTTCGCGAGCAGCAAGACCGGGAGCCGTTTGACACCGTAAGAGGACCGTTTTTCGAGGGGAAAGAGCTTTATCCGGGTGCGAGAATTCAAAAGAAGACGCACGTCCAGCTTTGCGTCAGAAATCCGGCCATGATTCGAGGAGTGTTTCATATTACGCCAAAGAGTTAGCGAAATCGGCCTCTGTCTTCTGTTTTCCGTCTCCTGTCCGGCTGCTGAGCGAGCCGAGTTTCTCGGTTTTGAACGCCCTGGAGGGCGGAAAGACGTGGCCGCGACTGAGTGAAGTGAGAGGGAGAGGGATCTGCGGAACTGCAGAGGGCTCTCCCGAGCTACAGGATCGTCAAGGCACGGCCGTCAGAATAGACAGGATGGTTTAGCAAGCCGGAAAGCTGCGCATCTGCGATCATCCAGATTGTGAAATCGGTCTCTCAGAACGCTTCCCTGGAGTCACCCAACGCCTCCATGAGGTGCTCCCGAGTCTCACTGTCGGCGACGTAGACTGCTACGCCTTTAATGGCTCGGGTAAAGAGGATGCGGTATGCTTCCTGAAGCTTTTGGGTCAGAAACTGGTGGGCGGGTCCGTCTGAGGAGGATTCATTCCCTGCCCGGGACGTGGCGCGGCTGAGTCCGGATTCGTGGATGTGTTCGACATTGACGACCCAGCGCCCATCGCGCCAGAGGAGGTCGCGCAGCCAGAGGACCCCGAGGTAGTCGAAATCGAATCCGCGGATGGCGTAGGTGCATCCGACCTCTCGGCGAGCTGGTCTTTGGCGATCCGGGAGCCTGGGGCGCCCTGGATGAACTGGGAGTAGTTGTTGCCCTTGACGACCTGATTCCAGACGCGGCTCCATTTGCCGCTGGGGGTGTCCAGGTGAAAATCCTGGGCTTCGGGTGGCAGGTCGTGAGGATGGGGTGCTCCTTGGGTCGTCCATGGCACCGAGTAGGACGCGGCGATCCGAGCTGATGCATCCGTTGCGATCCGTGCGCGGAGATCGTGTTCCATGTCGTGGGGATCGTCATAGACTCGGAAATCAAGTGCAGTTCCGGAGCGGTGGCGATTGTGCCGGTAGGGCTTCGGCTCGTCGGCAACGGCCGGTTGGGATTCGGGAAATTCGATGAGCGTGGCAGGCGGTCTGTGCCAGCGCCGGGCCAGGGCGGAAATCTCGTCGCAGGAAGCCGAACTGAGAACGGCTTCGATCCAGTCGGCGTAGTCTTTGGATCCCTGGCAGCGGAATTGAGAGCCGTGGAGGCTGATCGTATCGGGAGTTTCAGCTCCAAGTCCGGTTGCCTAGAACTTGATGTCGGCGACGGTGGTGTTTTCGCGGTCGCGGAATGCCTGCTTGCTGTCGAGGAGGAAGATCGAAACCACGGAGCCCCGGATTATCTGCCATGCTTGTGGGCCGAGTCGCGGGTCGAACCCAAACTGTCCCCGTCCGTCCGAGTGTTCCGGGTTGATCAGGGCGTGGGCCTCGTCGACGATTGAAACCAGCATGTGGCGGTCAGGCATCCGTGACTCGGACGATGCGTTCTTGAGAAAGGCGACGTTCTCCCTCCAAGCCTCGGCCCTGCGTGGCTCAAAGCCGAACTGCTGCGCCCTACGGTTGAACTTCGACGCTGAACAGGGGTAGAAGCTGTTCGCTTTGATGATCGCTCCCTGCGCCGCTTTGCGCCGTGCGGTTGTCTTGAAGAGATAGGACCAGTTGGAGTTCTGTGCCTGGGAGGTTGTGACGACGACAACATTGCCCTCCTGCAGGCGGCTCTCGCGGACCAGAAAGGCCCAGAGCCGCGCTGCGATGACCGATTTTCCGCTCCCGGGCGGGCCGTCGATGATAATCGACATGGGCTGCGGCGACTCGCTCCGGAAAACTGCTCGCTGGATGTGCTCCCAGCACTTCGCGAATGCGTATCGCTGGTTGTCGAGCAGCACGAACTGCTTCGATTCGGGGTGGAGAATTTGGTTGGCGATCTGCCGGCAGAAATTCCGATCCTGTCGGTAGACGCCTGCCTCGAACCCCATGGCAAACTCCTCGTCGGGCTCGGTTAGGCGATCGGCGAAAAACGCCGGCAGGCCTGACAATGTGTCTTCGTCGGCGGTAGTGAACAACGGGTAATCCCGGCTGAGCCGGGCATTCGGCTCCTCGCGGTATGAGCCGCACCAGCGATCTGCGGTGAAGAGAACACAGGCATGGACGCTTGCGTCGTAATCCCGGACGGCTGAGTGGAACTCCCGGCAATACTCCGCATACCCGCGGACCTGCTCGGAAGGGTGGAGCGTGGTGCCGGTGTGACGCTCGATCAGACCCTCGGTCTGACCTGGGCGATCATTCCGCGTCTGCCAGTTCTTAAGCTCAACAAATACCGCACTGCATCGACTGCGATGGCGGCCCAGCAGCACCATGTCTGCCCAGGAAAAGGATCCCGGGAGCTGGTACTCCAACGAGAGATTGCCGCGTCCGCCGAAGTAGAGGTGAAGATGCTTGAACGAGGGGTGCCGGAACGCTCGGGAGACAGAAGGAAGCGAGACAGTCCACGCTTTCTGCTCTTCTTCTCCGTAGCGGCCGGTGGCGTCTTGTAGGTCCGTGACGAGTGAGGCGATGTCCGCGTCGACTCGGTTTCGGAATTCGTCAATCGTGATGATCATAGCAGCGATGTTATGGGAGAGAGTCAGCCCGGGAATGCGTATACGCGGCAGCGTCCATGCAGACGTTGCGACAGGATTCGAAGTTTGGTGCACAGCGTTGGTGTTAGCAAACCAAAGGGGTAGGGGGCAGCCACGCCCACTCGGGCCAGCCCGTTCGCGGGATCATCATCGCCCGGAGGCGGCAGACGTGCAACTGTTCGATTACGAGCACTCGGTGTATTTGAGGCGAGTTGGCACGCAGGGTGCGGAGCGATGGGCGGCGGAGCCGCTGCGATAGGCCGTAGCATTGCCAGTTATTCTATATCAATAGCGCCTGCGGGGTGGAAGTGATTGTGACAGTGAAAAGGGGGAAAAGGGGTTGTTGAGTGATGCGTCTCAGTGATGCTGGATCCAACCGCAGCGGAGTCCATAAAAGGCTCCGGTAATCGCTTCGGTATCCATTCGATGGGCACAATCGGTTGTCTCGGGTTGGTCCAGGGTCAGGACGGCGTCTGACCCTCCAGGAGGCGGCTATATATACAAATCTGGAGGGACAGCGTCCCCGCCTGTCCGGGTTGGTAATCAGGACACCCTCCGGATTGGTCCAGGGTCAGAACGGTGTCTGACTCTGATACACGGGCGGGGCGCATGGTTTCACGAAGCTGCCCACGAAACACAAAAGGGGAGCCCAGGGTTGACCCACTCCGCAACCCCCTCAGGGTTGGCCTAGGGTGGGGCAGGGGTTCTGTCATTGTGCTCGCTGTATGCGGACGGCTCGGCGATCCGTCCCTACCGTGCATCGGTGGATTGGCAATATGGGTAGGGACGGCCGGCCCGGCTGTCCGCGTGACCGGAGAGTTCGATCCAGGATATCCGACACATTCTCCCGACGCGGGACCGTGCGTCGGGCATCAGCATGGCCTTGTGAATTAGTATCCTGGATTCCATAGAGCAGCCGGAACGGTCGGTTTCGGGTTTCCGGGCGCGTTCGAATCCGCGTGAACGCGGAACTACGTACATGGGATGCGCCTGGTATGTAGTCCCGGTTTCAGCCGGAAGGGTCGGTTTCGGATTTCCGGACGCGTTCGATTCCGCGTAAACGCGGAACGACGTGCCTGGGATGCGTTGGTCGCTCGTTTGGCGCTGCGCCACTCTCACTCTTCCTTTCACGCTGCCGTACGGGATTGGCCGCTGCTGGCAGTTTATCCGCCGAAGGCGTTCTTCAGTCGCTCTTTCGGATTCGTGAATTTGATCGCTTTGGGGTCGAATTTGTCCGGATCGAAGGGATGGTAGTTCCGGTGGTGGTTCTTGAGCCATTCGACCATATCGTCGTGTTCTTCAGAATCCGGGTTGCGGAGTGTCTCGAGGAGGTTGTGATAGCCGGGAATGCCGCCGCAGTCCTCTGGAGGGCACGCGCGCTCGCCGGCGAGGCAATGCGGGTACTTTGCTTCACCATCCGCCAGGAGAATTCCCATGAGAACGACGTTGTGGAGCCAGCCGTCGCCAAAGTCATACTCGTATTTCGCGAGTTCTCCAGGTTCGGTGAAGCCACGTTTGATTGGCGTCTCCCAGCCGGGGAGGATATCCTCGCCGAATTCCTCGTCGGGGATCCCGATCTGGATCGGTTTACTCTTGTGCTTGGGCTTGATGGAAAAGAGGTGCAGGTGGCAATCCATCCACCCCATGGCGTCCTGGACTGCGACGTGGAGGTCCCAGAAGGAGTATGATTCAGAGACCTCGATCTCGCGCCATACCGGCGGTTCGATCCCAAGGAGCACAATTCGAAAACGGTAAATGATTTTTTTGTCGCTTGGTCATGAGTCTCGATCTTCTTTCTCTCTTACGGTGTGCGGTGCTTGAAGCAGGATGCGATGGGATTGCGGGTAGTCAATTCCGGACGGTGCCGGGCCAACGCTGGGCTTCGCTGCGCAACGCCGTTGGCGTTGGCAGGTGAGCGGTCGGGCATCCTGGTCATGGTCCCTCGGTTTTGCGTGCGCCGCGGGCGCGTCTGTCCTCCGTCCTCCGGAACCACCCCGTCTCTGCTGGCGCAGAGCCACCCCTCCTTGAGTAAGGAGGGAAGTTTTTGGGTGCCCATAGCGGGGTAGAAGAGTGGGGACCGGCAACCTATCTTCGTCTGTCAATCCCATCGACCCCGGCATATTTCAGGCACAACAAAAGGACGAGACCGTAGCCGATGTGCATGGACAACCCCGCCAGGAGGACCAGGTCCGGATTCCGAATCTATGGGTGCCCTGGACTTCTGGATTTGACATCGGGCCGTATGGTAATACGGTAATACGAATGAAGACAATCAGTTTCAAGGTGTCAGATGAGGACGCGCGGCATATTCGGCGCCTGGCAAGGCGCGAGCGTTTGACCGTCTCCGAATTCCTGAGGCGCCGGTCTATAGGCGAACCGTCCCAACGAATGGTGAAAAAGACCCGTTGCGCCCATACCGGAGCCGAAATCTTCGCCCCTCTGCCCGACGAGCCTCCGCTGACAACCGAACGGGTCCGGGAGATGCTGACCGAGTTCCCGTGAAGTACCTTCTCGATGTCAATGTGCTGGTCGCCTGGGGATGGTCGGACCACGTCGAGCACGAACGGGCCGCTTCCTGGATTGGCGCGACGAAGCGGAAACGCGGGGTAATCCTCCTCACCTCGCCGATTCCGGAGTTGGGGTTTGTCCGGGTTTCTCTGCAACGAACCCGGGGCCGGCTGGCCCTTTCCGACGCAGTGGACACCCTGGCATCGATGATCCGTTCTCTGGGTCATCGGCACCGGTTCCTTGCCGATGGGCGCTCCGCAACCGACGGGTTCCCAAGCTGGTGTTCTAATGCATCAAAGACCACCGACGCGCATTTACTTTCCCTCGCCCTCGACAACGGAGCACAACTCGCGACACTGGACGCTGATATTCCCGGCGCTTTCCTGATACCCGCAGCCCAAATCCGTTAAGCGAACTCATTGGAACGATCCGTGCCCATCTGGGAGGTTTCCCGATCTATGCCGCATTCGCCGCGGGGGCGTCCGTCCTCCGGGTTATTCGGGGGCGCACTATGTTCCGACTGCGCGGGACAGCAATTGGGACGGTGTCCCGGATTGGTACAAGCTGCACTACTTTGGAACGTTGGAAGTCGCGGCCGGCGAGGACCACAGCGGGGACGGGACCACACTGCTGGCGGCATACCAGGGGGGGATCAATCCGCTGTTCGCATGGCATCCAGGATCGTCTTCCTGGGGCCCCGCCCTGGGATCGGAACTGCGCGTCGATCTCCAGGAGGTTGGCGTACCGATCTTTGTCGAGGATTTCGAGGGGGTGCGCGCCGAGGATCTGGCGACGCGCCTTCATCATGGGCCGGAATCGGGCACGGTTGCTCGCGTTTATGGATATCATCCCGGGGAGCCGACCGATGCGGCTTTGTTGGTGGATCCGTGGTCATCCGAGCACACATGCAATGAGGTGCTCGTCGCGCTTCCGCTTGCCGAGCCGGGGATCCAGCAAGGCGAGGTCGCCACGGTACGCTTCGACCTCTTTCGCCGTGGGGATCGGTTCGAGTTTTCTGTCGGTTTGTCGGGACAAGAGATCGTCCGCGACGCGGTGGGTGCGATGGTCTCACCTGAGTCGGTCGGAGACTTGACCTCAGAGATCCGGTTTTCGGAACAGGTCCTGGTCAGGGATGGGGACGCCTATGAGCCGACGGGAATGGGCGTGCCGATGGAGAGCTGGTTTGAGGTTTTCCTGGTCGTCGATTACGCGGCTCAAAGAACGCGGGGGTATGTGCGAACGCTCGGAGGTGATTACGAACCGATCGGGTTCGGATCCGGCGAGTCGGGGTGGCGGTTTCGTGACGGCGGCGACCCTCTGGAACCGTTGCGGACTGTCATGATCCACGCCTCAGATCTCTGCGCCGGACAGGTTGACCAACCCGATCTGTTTCTCGTTGATAACATTCAGGTCTTCTTCGGCGGCGAGTATCTCTTCGATACGATCGAACGGGGACCGCAGGAAGCGGCGATTGGATTTGCAGACACGCATCGCATCTTTCTCGGAGAGCCTCAAGAGGCACGGCTGGAACTCGATCCTCCAGGTGTGCCGATTTCCTTGACTTACGACGGTTCGCCGGATCCCCCGGTCGACGCCGGGACCTACCAGCTCTTTGCCGAAGTGGATCATTTCTACTACGCCGGCAGCGCGGAGGGAACACTCACGATTGAACCCGCGCCGGTTGCGATCACCCTGGGGGGGCTCGACCGCGTCTACGACGGCGCGAGCCAGGCGGTTTCGCCGAGCACCGATCCGCATGGGGTTGATTTGCGGATTCTATATGACGGCGACCCGGCCGCACCGGTGGATCCAGGTGTGTATCACGTGACGGCCCGGCCGGAGAGCCCGAATTTTGAGGGTCTGGCCGAGGCGGAAATGCGAATCACGCGGGTGACCGTCCAACCGACTCACATCTATCTCGAATACACGGCCGGCTCGGCCGAGCTTATTGTGACAACCGTTCCGGAGGACGTGGATTGGGAGATTGCGGGCGCGCCTCCGTGGGTTGCGCTGAGCCATTCGACGGGCACCGGATCGGCTTCTATTACGGCTCAGGTCGGCGCCAACCCTGATCCTCAGGTGCGCAGCGCCGAAATCACGGTAGCAGGAGATACTGTGGTCATCGAACAGGCGCCCCGGCCACTCCGCTCTGTTTTTGATGACTCGCCGGATGTGATCGACTATGGGGACGGATACCGCATGACCGGGCTCGGGTTTGTCCAGGATTGGTATTTCCCATATGTCTATCTCTACCGTCTCGGCACATGGGTGTACGTCTTCGGAGAAGATGAAACCGGCTTCTACTTGTGGGATTTTCATTACGAGCACTGGGCCTTCACCGGCCGTGACTGGTACCCATTTCTATGGATCCTGTCCGGCCCGCATGCGAACGAATACTGGAATCTCTCGGAAGAGCTGCCATGATTCCGCCGGTGGTATATTCTTCGTTATCGTGCTTGTGCTCAGCGAGCGCGCCCGACATACCCAACGCTTCCGATGCCGCATAAATGCGGAACAACATAACTGAACACTCCCTGGCGTGTTCTCCCGCATTTCGTCTCTTTCAGCGTCGGCGAGGAAGGGGAGGGAAACCTTTGCGGCATCCGGCAACTGGTGGAGACATTCGGGAAACGGCTGCGCGATGCCGTTATCCTTGAGCCGAACCCGGCTCGTTGCGTGCACCAGGCGGTGGGGAGCGTTCGCTATCGGGTCGCATTTGAGGCACCCGGGGGGCACAGCTGGGAGGATTTCGGCACCCCCTCGTGTGCGAAGCGGCCCGCTATCAGAGCGAACTTGGCATCGACACCGAGTTCAAGGTGTCCAGCACCAATGCCAATGCCACTCTGGCCGCCGGCATCCCCTCCATCTGCATCGGTTTCGATGCCGGCCAAGGGTTGAAGTGCGAATGGGGAACGGGTGGGTTCGCGGCGACGAGGCGGGCTAGCGTGGGTGTCCTGGGTTATCCGTCCCGGGTGGGTGGAATCTGGCGTTGGCATTTTCGCTGTTGCCGCGCGGGCTTGGGGGGCAAGCGCCGGTATACGCTTGCCAATCGGGCGTGTTGCGGTGTATGGAACGGAGTCGTTGCCAGTTGCCCCACCATGAGCATGTCACCACGTGAGGTCGGTTTGGAGCAGCCGGTCGATAATCCCCGAGGTCGCCTGGCTGAGCAGGATCGCCGCGGAAAAGAGGTAGAGGCCGATGCCGACGGTCATTTCCGCGGCGCCCGTCGCCGTCCGGATGAAGACGAGGAGCAGGGCGACCACGAAAACATCGAGCATGGACCATTTCCCCAGATGAGACACCCAGATCTGGAGGCGGCGGATGGTTTGGGCCGCCGACCGGCGATTCCACCAGATGACCGCGAGGAGCGCGATCTTCGATGACGGAAAAACCACGGTGAAAAAACCAATGATGACGAAAAGAAAATACTCGCCCTCTTCGAAGAGGATCAGGATGCCCCGGATCGCGGAAACCGCATCCTCGAATATCCAGAATCTGGTAACCACAAAAAAGGGAAGGACCCACCCGAGAAACAGTGAAATCGCCGCAATCGCCAGCAAAGCCGGGATCAGCCATTTCAAGTGAGGAGAGTCGCGTGAATCCGGCTTGTTCACTGTCAGTTGCCCGGAAAATCAAAGTGATCCCCGGTTTTTTCCGCCCATTTACGGACCAGGTCATTCATCGCGCTTCGCTTCTGGCGAAAGGCTGTATTGAAGGCAAGATTGTTCTGTTCAAAGGGGTCCTGATTGAGATCGAACAGCAACCATTCGCCATTGTCGACGCACGCGTATTTCCAGCCGTTGCGGGTAACGACACATCGCCAGGCGTAGGATGACTCGCGATCCCCGATCAACTGCAGGTACGCAACGTCCGGCTCCTGTTCAACTCGATTTTGAAAGTCCCTTCCTGTTCTCCGATGAGAATAATCGAAGCCCACCATCCAGTCCGGCGGCTCGAGCCCGCAGAGCCCAAGACTTGTTGGGGCGATATCCACGTGGTTGATCAACGATGGCGCATTCCCGCAGCGTTGTCCGTCATAGGCCATTGGAGTGCCGCCTCCGATGATGAACGGCACTCGTGTCGACTCCTCGTATGGCACGCACTTGCCGAACCGTCCATGACTTCCCATCTGATCGCCGTGATCGGAGAAGAACATGACATGCGTGTCGTCGAGCAGATTCGCCTCCCGAAGTCCGTTGATCAACCTCCCCACGTTCGCATCAATGTTCTCGATCTGCGCGTAGTAACCCGACAGCGCAAATCTGGCTTTTCCCTTGTGCGTCTCCGGCACGTTTTCACGTAGTGCGAGCTGTTGAGCTTGATAGTGTCGGTATTGTGCCGGCGCGATATACGGGTTGTGCGGCGGCTGAACCGATATTACCATGAAGAATGGCTGGTCCGACGTCGCGCGCCCGGCAATTCTCTCCAGGGCCATATCGGTGAGGCAATCGGTCTCATACCCGGGAAGCCTGTAGTGCGCGCGCTCCTGGTCTGCGTCATGGCCGTGCAGGTAGCAATCCCACTGGCTGTTGTTGTTGTCGTATCCCAACCATGTGCTGAACCGTCCCCGGTCCTCGCGCGGCACCGTTCGCAGGACCGATCGCCCCTCTCGCTCCTTGAATCCCGCTAAATGCCATTTCCCCAGGTAAATCGTCTCGTAGTTGTGCTGATTGAACACATCGGTGATGGTCTCGAAAGATGGATCAAGACGGTCTTGATGGAGCTTGACGGAATGGTTGTGCGCGTATCTCCCGGTGAGCATACTGCCGCGGAAGGGACAACAGAGCGGGTAGCCGGAAACGGCGTTTGGAAAGTTCGTCCCCGCGATGGCCATGTTGTCAAGATTCGGGGTGAAGACGTTCGGGTCGCCGTTCACGCCGATCGCCTGACCACGCATTTGGTCGGTGACGAACCAGATTACATTGGGAGCATTTTCTTTCATTTTGGAGCGCAGCGGAACGGAGGTGATCGTTTCTGTTCGTTCGAGCAAATGGAATCAGCACAGATCTGAATGACGCCCCTCCTTGCAAGTGCAGTCCATCATCGGTTCTCCGATAGATCAACATGCAATCCGGCACTGTATGGCGATCTTCACCGCCAACCCACAGTCTTGCCATTGGGTCTCCTCGGCCCCAATCCGTCGCATTGAACGCGAAACGCTATTATCTAAATGCCGGGGCCGAGCCCGGAGGTGACGGGATGTCGTGGCAAACGGCATTTCGCTATCTGCAGGATGCGTTGGATGAGCATTCACCTTGCGATCCGTGCGGTTTTTGATGATGCGGCGAATCGGTCGGTTCGGTTCCTCCGCCGCTTTTCGGTTGCGTATTCAGCCGATGTGTGGTGGAGTATGGCATACTGCTTATTCGGGGAAGCCCTTTAACGACTCAAAAACGAGTCACCAGCAGTGATAACCATCAACAAAGGAGGCCAATGCACGACAAAACATTTTCAGACGACTTCGAACAATTTAACGCAGCTCTAGGCGCCGTTGGCAGCGCCGGGCTCGCCTGAATCGATCGGGATCCGCCGCCTCCTCGGGGGCATGGCGGTTGGACGCGGCCCGTGTTGGTGACTATAAATGAACGGGGCCCGTCCAGGGAGTCTCCCGCTCGCGCCTGACCCGTTTCGGGACAGGTGGTGGGTGGAATCCGGGACTCCGTTTTGACCGGTGAGGGCGGGTCGGCCCGTCCAGCAACTGCAAGCTTCACAGGGCCTAACTGCCTGCATTTCATGAAGCCGTTGAGACCGGTAACACGGCTCTCAATTTCAAGCCCGGGACCCCGCGTCCCGGGCTTTTTTTTGGTGCCCCCGGCAGGGCGCACCGGTCGCATAGAGCCGAGCCACATCTGAGGTATGGGCCGGGTGATTGCGGGGCGAACCTCAATCGCCGGATGGCGGAAGGAGCCCTTTTATCTGGAGCCAGCGTGCGAGAACCTCGGCTATTTGTTCTTTTCGTTCTTCCTCGCTGAACGCGTGAACGGGTGTGTTGACGACCTCAGTCCATTGGATCGGATCATCCACGATTCTCGTCTGGTCAGGCTGTCGCTCCCAGAGCCCGTCGACACAGATCCAGTGGGGTCGACGCTGTTGGGTGTACCCTTCGAGTCGCACGTGGATATAAATGAGGGTTGTACCCTCAAAGATCCGTATCCACGCGTCGAAAATCTCCCCGGCGATGAACTGCATGTCGTATCCGAGAGGATAGTCCTCCTCGAAGAGGGCCTCCTTTGCGGCGTCCGTTGCATTGCCGGTGATCCAATCCTTAAAAGCGCCGACCGGGTCCTTGATTTTCTCAACCGTGGAGAAGACGTCGAAGATGGAGCCGATCACGTTCCGTCCCCGCTCAATTCGGCTCGCCCACTCCTCGGGCGTCGCTCCGGCGGGGGCGACTGCGACATCGAGGACGCGAACTGCTACGCGCCGGGGCGAACTCCACGTACCTACCTTCTCGTCTCCATCCTGACATTGGCGCTCCGGACGGGACCGAATTTCCCGGGACTTGCGGCGCACTTCACCGGCGATGTCCTCGGTATCTGAACGCGCGTTATCGATCCCCGTGGTCGCCTCCTCATGAAGTGTCTCAGCGCCACTGGGATCTCCGGCCTCATTCTTGGCTTCGGCCTCATCCAGCTTCTCTTCCATTTCGTCGAGTTGTTCGTCGAGTTCATCGAGCTCGTCGAGTTCCTCATCAATTGCATCGCGTTCCGCATCCAACTCCTCTGGACTGCCGGCCCGTCTGTCGACTTCATCCCGCGCGCGCTCGGCACGTTCGCGTTGGCGTTGAACTGCGGCACGGGCGTGTTCAAGAGCCCGACGAGCCCTTCTCAGGTCCCGACGCATGCTCTCCTGATCACTCAAAAGGGCGCGCAGTTGCTCTTCGCATTCATCGAGGTGGGTGGTCAGGGACTCGATGTCGGTTCTGAGGCTTGCGATTGCCGCCTCGCAGTCTGCAATCTGGTTCAGGATGTCGGCAATCGCGGCGTCGAGCGCATTGAGCTCGGCCTGGCACGTATCGACGGCGTCTTCAGCCGCTTCGAGGGCTTCGCACGCCTCCTGTAACTCCGTGCGGGCGTCCGCGACATCGTCGAGCCGATTCTCGAATTCCTCGCGAACCTCGCTGGCGAAATGGAACTCGCGCTCTCCATTGCGCCGAACAAAAAAGATGCCGACGTCGCTCTTGTACCCGGAGGCGGTGGGAAATGCAGCCACACCTCCCGAATCACCCGATGGGTAATAAGTCGGCAGTTCGGGGGATGAGCTGTCGGCCAGATGGGGAAAGAGATCGCCCTCCATCTCGGTCTGAGCCTCCTCAACGCTTTGTTCATCGCTGTCGAATGCGAGTTCCCAATCCGGGTAACGGTTCTTGAACCGGTCGATTGCATCGTCGAGTGCATCTTCCGCGTCTTGTTTCGCTTGTTCTTTTGCATCACGCTCGGATTCAAGCTGATCGAGTTCAGCGGCTTTGGCGGCGCGCTCCTCCCGCAGGCGGTTCAACTGCGACAGAAGATCCTCCAGGTCCCAGAGTTTCGCCTCCAACTCCGCTTGCATCATAAGAAGCGTAATCCCAAGCTCCTCGCACTCCTCCTCGAGCTCGGGAATGGTCGAGCGATGCGAGTAGACCGCAGGTGTTGATCCGGTCGTCACAGGCCCTCCCGATCCCGAAGTCGTCGATGCGGGTTCCAGCATTTCGTAACCGTTTGCATGGGATGCAAGAACCTGTTGTGACCAGGGCTCGTTCCTGGGGAGATCGGTCGATACGAAAACCGTATGCATTCCTTCAAGATGGAGGGGAAGGTCATCCGGAGACGGAATCACGACAGTCTCCTCATCTCCACCCGTTGCCGGAAGGGTGACCGTAACGTCACCGATTGACGCGATCGTCCCGTCGGGTGATTCGATGTGGAACTCGAAAGTACCGGTGTGGTCCGCTGTCGCCGTGTAATGAACCACGGCGGCCACATCGGAGGTCGGGAAGTTTGGCGGGATCACCAGGCGCGACGGTCCGAGTAGTATATCCTGTTGTGCGTCATAGAATTCAACACGTATGCTTTGAACCAGGATTTCCAGTGTATCTTCTGCTACGGAAATCGTGGTACTCATCTCACCTGGCAACTGTCGAGGCGCGGCGTATTGGAGCGTGACGGTGTACTCTCCCGGATAGTCGTAATCATGCTGAACCGTGGAGGTATGGTCGACGCTGAATCGATTGCCATCGCCGGTGAACAGGGTGCCAGTGGCTTCCGCATCCCCGTCCATCTGAAAGATAACCGTTTCACCTGGATTGGCCGACTCAGGGACGCTCACCATGAGAACGGGTGGATCGTCGGGCTCGTCCTCGGTGTCTATGAAAATCTCCTCCGCGTCATTGGGCCAGTGATATGAAAAACCTTCGGTGTTGACGAACCGCTCGTACGGGTGCCACTGGTCAAAGCGGTACACGTAGAACCAACGCCATTCCTCGACGCGGGATGAGAAATACAGCCAACTGTCGAGATCATACCGGTATAGATGGGGGTAGTGATTTGCGCTGATCCAAAGCCAGCCAAACCCGGTCTGGTAGGCGAAGAGATTTCCGGGGGATTGCCGAACGACGGTCATATAACCTTGATCATCGTGGTACCAGAAGTGGTTCGAAAAGGGATAAAAAAGACCGATCGTCGGCGAGTCATACCAGCCATCACCAACCGGCTCGGCATCGAAGAAATGCGGGTTTTCTTCCGCATTGAGTTCGGCTTGAGGCAATAGCAACACCCCCATCGCCAAAGCGGCGCCACAGAGGGTGAGCACACTTTTTCGGACCGTTGACACCGTTTTCATTGGGCTGCTCCTATTATGATCTCTCTGCAATTGACCGTGCCGTTGGAACGGAATGCGACCTCCGTTGATTTGCAGACGGATCGAGGCAAGCCGTTACCGGAGGGCACAAACGATCAGCTGAATCGCGCTGTCGGCGCGCTGCGGATTAACAGTGGTAATAGCCAGTATAAGGAGGCTAACAAAATGGCTGTTCGCGTCAACCCGAAACCGCGATGCCGGAACGGGCCATGCGGCGATCAGTCCGTTATCGTCTCGCGCCGGTTCCGGTCGCCAGCGTAGAAGGCTTCGGCGATGGTGTCGACTTCGTCAAATTGGATGAGGGCCTGTTTCCCATGCAGATGGCAGGTCCGTCCATCACGCCAGGCCCACTCGCCCCGGTCACATTTGTCGGCCTTGACAAATCCATTGATGAAGAGGCGGCGATCCTGGAATTCCGTTGTATTGTAGCCTCCCCCATGCACCGTGTAGGCGTTCCAGAGGGCGACATCGCCGGGGTTGAGAACCATGTCCCTGATGCGCGGATCGTCCTCGTAATGCGGGACGTTATACAGCGATTTGTTCCTGGGATCGTGCGCGAAGTCGAGATGGGAGCCGGGGACAACCTTCATGGCCCCGTTCTCGGAACGATGCGGGTCGATCGCGATGCCCGTTTGCACCCACGAAGGGTACAGGTCGCGAAAATCCTCAACCGGCTGGCGCGAGCGCACGTCGCGGTGCAACGGCCACGTCACCCGGGATCCGGGCTTCTTCCAATGCAGTTGATTGATGACCTGTTTGATATTGTTGCCGATCAGCGGCTCCAAAATCATCAGCAGCCGAGGGTCTGTACGGTAGTGATCCATGACCGCGTCATGATAGGACGGCCACTGCATCCCGCGTACAATCGTGTCCACCTCGCTCTCCTTCTCCTCGCGGTCGACCCAGATCACGGTGTTTTGCCGGCGCCAGGTGCGCCCGAGCAACTGGCCCACGAACTTCCACCGATCGCAAGCCGTTGAAAGCTGTTCGATCTCATGCGGCGAGAACACCTCCCTCACGATCGTATATCCCTCCTCCCAATACTGCTCGACGTGCTTCCGGGTCATCGGGTTGCACGGGTGGTCCGTGGAGTCGGGAGGCTCTCCCGGCTGCCCGGCCGATTCCCGAACAGGAGTATCGCGGGTGCTGGTCTCTGACATAATCAAATCCTCTCGTGCGACCTCCAGTTCAACGGGCACGGGATCCACTACGCAAGTCGAAACTTGGGGCAACTACGGGTCCACCCCGCATAGGAAGGCGCGCCTTACACACCGGGAGACACCGTGGTAGACCGCCGGCAGTCCTTTCCGAACCACATCCTTGCGTGGCATAGTCATGGTGCATGGGTATGAACATGTGATCACGTTATGGATCAAGGAAATATTTTGTGATAATATGGGTATTCCGAATTGTTGCATCTCTGGGCGCCCCGGATGTTTCGAGGGCATAAGCGATGAAAGCATCCGAATCCGGAAGCGCGGCGCTCACTCCAGGTCCAGGTCCAGTTGTTGCGGTCCGGGTCTGCGGAAGTGCCGGTTTGAGAGGGGCGGGTGTTCCTGCGGGATGCCGCTGCGGCGGAGTCCGAGTTGAAAGAGCTGGCGGACCTGTTCGGCGCCGGAGCCGGCTCCGCGCATTCGGGCGCCGAAGTCGGCGTTGTTGAGTTTCCCGGCCCGGGCCTTGCGGATTCCGTCAAGGATGCGATCCTTCCGGGTGGGGTAGTACCGTTCGAGCCAGTCGGTGAAGAGGGGGGCGACGGCGAGCGGCAGGCGGACGAGGGTATAGCCGGCCCACTGCGCTCCCGCTGCGCCGGCTGCTTCGAGAATGGCGGGGATTTCGGTATCGTTCAGCCCCGGGATCACAGGGGCGGTCATGACGCCGACCGGGATCCCCGCTTGCGCCATGGTGCGGATGAGGTGGAGGCGCTGGCGGGGCGAGGCGGTCCGCGGTTCCATCGTTCGGGCCAGCGTTGCATCGAGGGTTGTCAACGATACCGATACGGAGCAAGCGTTCCACCGGGCCAGGGCGCGGAGCAGGTCCAGATCACGGGCCGGACCGGCGTTCTTTGTGATCAGTGCAACCGGCTGACGGAATTCCGCAAGGACCTCCAGGCAGCGCCGCGTGAGACCGAGGCGGCGCTCGACGGGCTGGTACGGGTCGGTGACGCCGCTGAACACGATCGGATCCGCCTTCCACGACCCAGCCGACAGCTCCGCGCGCAGCAGCGCCGGGGCATCCTCTTTCACCATGATCCGCGTTTCGAATTCGATACCGGCGGAGAATCCGAGGTACTCGTGCGTCGGGCGGGCGTAGCAGTAGATACATCCATGCTCGCAGCCGCGGTACGGATTGAGGCTGTACCGGAACGGGATATCCGGGCTGTCATTGCGCGTGATGACGGTCGACGCGGAATCCTTGTAGAAGCGCGTCCGGTGGTCTCCGGCGGACTCACCCGGGTGCGACGGATCGGGTTCGTAGTGTAGTCGTTCAAACCGGTTTGCGGGATTCGATCCGGCTCCACGGCCCCGCGCGGCGGTGTAGGATGTCATATATGAACAAATGTACATTGACCGGGCTCCGGTCAAGTCTCAGATATTCGCACCCGTGTGACGTGGAAGTAACACCGGTTGATGCTTGGGAATTGACAGGAAGGGGTGGGGGTGGGGAGAATTCGCGCTTGCGACGGTGCTCTCCCCCGATTGTGGCACCGCTTTCATGATACCCCGACCATGAACTGGATCCTGAAATGGTGGACGCGGTTCCCAATCCTTCTCGTACTGCAAACAACCCTGCTTGGCGGTGCGGGCACGGAGGGGGTGCGCATCAACGAGTTCATGGCCTCCAATGGGTCGACGATCGCGGACGAGGACGGCGATTTCGAGGATTGGATTGAGTTGTTCAATGCCGGGAGCGGTGCCGTGGACTTGAGTGGCTGGGCGCTTTCCGATGATCTCGCGGATCCGATGCAGTGGCGGTTTCCGGATGGCGCGGTGATCGGGCCGGATGAATATCTGCTGGTCTGGGCTTCGGGCAAGGACCGGGCGGATCCGGCGGGCGGGGGATCCGAAAATCCCCACACCAATTTCCGCATCGCCGGGGAGGGCGAACGACTCCTGCTCGCGGACCCGGCGGGCCGGGTGGTTGACGCGATTGGTCCGGTGGCGGTGCCGCGCGATGTCTCGTACGGGCGCACGCGGGACGATCCCGCTGCGTGGGCGTTCTTCTATGAGCCGACGCCGGGGGCGGCGAACGCGACGCAGCCGTTCACGGCGCCGATCGAGCCCGTCCGGATCTCGCATCAGCCCGGATTCTATGCCCAGCCGTTGGACGTCGTGCTCTCCCATTCCGATCCGGAGGTGACGATTTTGTACACGCTGGATGGATCGGATCCGGAAGTCGACAGCCTGGATGGCGTGTCGTATGAGACGATGGAATCGTACCCGAACGGCGCGCTGCAGTCGCGCACCTACCGGACCCACGTCTATGGGGATCCGATCCCGGTCGAGGACCGGAGCGGCGAGGCGAACCGCATCTCCCGCATCGCCACGACGGCCGATTCCAATCCGATCTACATTCCCCGTTCCCCGGTCAAGAAGGCGACGGTGATCCGTGCGCGGGCTTACCGCGACGGGGCACAGGGCGAGATTACGACCGCGACCTTCTTTGTCTCCGATACCGGCGCATTCGATTACTCGCTCCCGATTGTCTCGCTGAGCCTGAGCCCGGACCGCCTCTTCGACTTCCACGACGGCATCTACGTTTCCGGTGTGGATTATCTTTCCGGCAGCGGGGGGCGCATCTGCAGCTGGGGGAATTACAACCGCCGCGGCATCGAGGCCGAGCGGGCCGCTCACTTCCAGTACTTCGACTCCGGCACGGTTGCGATCGACCAGGGGGTCGGCGTGCGAATCCAGGGAAATTGCTCGCGCCAACTCCCGTTCAAGAGCCTGCGGCTGTACGCGCGGAACCGGTACGGCGACGACACGATCCATTATCGCTTTTTCGCCGATCCGGTTCCCCACGCGGTACGGCCGATGAACAGCCGGTTCCGGCGCCTCGTGCTCCGGACACCGAACATGAACGACGTCGTCTTCACCCGGCTGTTCCAACCCGTGTACGAGGGCGTGATGGGCCGGTTGCAGCCCGCGATCCAGTTCATCAACGGCGAGTACTGGGGGCTCTCCTATGTGCGGGATCGATTCGACAAACATCACCTGGCGCATCACTACGACCTCGATCCGGAGAACGTGGCCATCATCAACCTCCGCTACCGGCACGAGGAGGAGCCGGACATGTCGCTGCGGTTCGGCGACCGCATCTACAACGTGAGCGCCGGCATCCCTTCGGATCTCGAGCTGTTCCACGAGATGCGGGAGTTCGTGGTTGAGAGCGATATGTCCGACGACGCTCGTTACGCGGAGGCACGGGAGCGGTTGTGCATCGATTCGTTCATCGACCACCTGGTCGTGAAGATCTTTGCGGGAGACGACCACTACGCGCCCGAGTTCGTCTACTGGCGGGCGCGGGAGGCTGAAGACGATCACATCGGCGACGGCCGGTGGCGGGTGCTGGTCAAGGATTTCGACTCCACCCTGCGCTCGGGCAACTACCTTCGCCGCCTCGCGACCGGCACGCACCCCCGGCCGTTTGGGTCCGAGGTCTTTCAGAGCCTCCTTGAGAACGAATCGTTCCGGCACGCCTTCATCAACCGGTTCGCGGACCTGCTCAACGCGCACCTGCGCACCGACCGGTTCGACGCGATCATCGCTTCCTCCTACGAAGAGGTCATCCCGTATTGGGAGGAGCTGCGGAGCCGCTGGTATCGCGTCGGGCTCTCCAATCCGCACCGGCCGTTCACGGAGGCGGTCCGGCAGGAGCTCGTTGACTGGAGCCGGCAGCACCCGGCGCGGCAGCGCGAGCATATCCGCTCGTACTTCGGAATCCCGGACGAACGAACGCTCACCGTTCGGGTTTCCGATCCCGAACACGGTCACGTGCGGGTGAACACGATCGACGTCCATGGGGAGACCCCGGGAATCCGGTCGCAGCCGTACCCGTGGAAGGGCGCCTACTTCGACGGCGTGCCGGTGGAGCTGGAGGCCGTGCCCGGTGAGGGCTACCGGCTCTCCGGTTGGCTTGTTCACGGGACGCGGACGCGCGTTCCGGAGGACGGGACGCCCGCATATCACTCTGTCGAGGCGCGCATGGAGCTGACGCTGACGGAGGACACGACCGTGGAGGCCGTATTCGAACCGATTCCCGCGGCGGAGCGATCCCTCGTGTTGCATCAGTGGGATTTTGAGGATGCCGGGGACCCGCTGGCTCCGTCCGCCACGATCGGTGGAGGTGCACTCACGATCAATCCCGGCCCCGAAACGGCCGCATTGTCGAACACCGGCGGCGACTTTCCCACGCGGCACCTGCGCATCAACAATCCGATCGGGTCCACGGTTACCCTGGATATCCCGACCGTCGGGTACGAGCGGATCGAGCTGGCGTACGAGACGCGCCGATCCGGGCAGGGGGCGGGACTGCAGACGCTCGCCTATACAACCGACGGGATTGTGTGGACCGAAGTTACCGCCTATCCGGTCTACGATCGCCCGCCGCGGCTCAGGACGTTCGATTTTTCATCGGAGGAGGCGGTCGACGACAACCCGGCGTTCGCGGTTCGGATCACCTTTGCAGAGGGCGGGGGTGGATCGGCCGGGAATAACCGCTTCGACAACGTGACGGTTGCCGGCGTCGAGGTCTGGAGCGGATCGATCTTTCGCGGTTCCGACGGCACGCTCGATTTGGGTCACGGCTGGAGGTGGAATTCCATGGGATATTTCTACGATACGCACTACCCATTCGTGTTTGCGTTCGGGTTGGACACGTGGATTTACGTGATCGGCGATTCGGAGGAGTCGTATTACTTCTGGTCCTACACGGACGAGGCGTGGGTATGGACAGGGCGCGCACACTATCCGTCGTTCCTGGTGTTGACCGGCGACGCCGCCGGTGACTGGGTCGATCCGGCCCCGTGAGGTTTTCGCGTGGTGCATGGCGTGCGTTCGGGTCGGAGTGAGCGCCGTTGTCCGACGCGGCATGCGTTGTAGGCTTGGCACGGGTGTATTGTGTGGGATAGGATGGGGATATGGATGCGGTATTTGAAAATGACCGGGCCCGGATGGTGGGGGAGCACATGCTGGGTCGATTGGAGGAACTGGACCGCGAGCGCAAAGCGCGGTTGGCGGCGGTGCGAACCCGCAAGGGGGCGGAGGCCTACCGTGACGCCGTCCGGCGGAAGATCCGCCGCGCTTTCGGGGTCAGGCCGGCGAAGACACCGCTCAACGCGCGCGTCACGGGGGTCGTGGAGGAGCCGGGGCTGCGCATTGAGAAGGTCATTTTCGAGAGCCGTCCCGGCTGTTTGGTTACGGCGAATCTTTACCTGCCGGAACGGGCGCGCCGGCCGTTGCCGGGCGTGGTTGGCGCGTGCGGCCACAGTGCCGAGGGGAAGGCGGCTGCCAACTACCAGGCCTTCTGCCGCGAACTGGTGGCCGGCGGATTTGTTGCGTTGATATACGACCCGTTCAACCAGGGGGAGCGCGATCAATATTACGGGCTGTCCAGGGATGCCACCGCCCGGCGGGGACCGGTCCCGGCGCACAACAACATGGGCAAGCAGCTCGAGCTGTTGGGCGAGTCGTTTGCGATGTGGCGGGCATGGGACGGCATTCGCGCGCTCGACTACCTGCTCACCCGGGAGGAGGTGGATGCCTCGCGTGTCGGTGTGACTGGGAACTCCGGGGGCGGCACCCTCTCGACGTGGTTGTGGGCGCTGGAGGACCGCTTCACGATGGCCGCGCCGAGTTGTTTTCTGACCACCTACCGCGCAAACTTCGAGAACGAGTTGCCGCAGGACGCCGAGCAGTATCCGCACGGAATTCTCGGGATGGGACTGGAGATGGGTGACTTTGTAATCGCCCGTGCGCCGCAGCCGGCGATCCTGATCGGCCAGCGTTACTGTTATTTCGACCACCGGGGGCTGGAGGAAACGTATGAGGAAGTCCGCCGCATCTACCGGCTCCTCGGGGCCGAAGAGCGCGTGGCGCATTTTCTCGGCAAGAACAACCACGGGTATCACCCGGACGGGCGGGCGGCGATGGTGACGTTCTTCCGGAAGCAGGCCGGTGTATCGGGAGGAAAGAAGAAGGTTGCCTCGACGCCGCTCCTGGCCGGGCAGCTTTGGGCAACTCCCAAGGGCGAAGTGATCCCGGCGGGGGCGCGCCCGGTTTTTGAGCTGATCGACGAACGGGCGGAGCGGCTGGAAGAGCGCCGGCCGCCGGTCCGGGGGAAGGCGGACCTCGCGAAACGCCTGTCGCGGCTGTTGAAGGTGCCACCCCGGCGCGGTGTGCCGCACTACCGGGTCCTGCGGAATGCCGGCGGGGGAAAGGAGGTCCACGCGCGGTTTGCGGTGGAGACCGAACCGGGCATTCTGGCGTTCCTGCGCCACCGGGCGTACACCGAGGAACAACGGTTTGTCCTGGAGCCCGAGGCAGAGCTGACGCTCTACCTGCCGCATGTCTCGGCGGAGGTTGATCTGGCCTCGGAGCCGCTCGCGCGCCGTCGCAATCCACCGGTATACGCGCTCGACGTGCGCGGGCTCGGGGAATCCGCTCCGGACCGCCCGGACCAATTCTTCCACAACTACGGGATGGACTACATGTACCACGGATTCAGCCTGATGCTCGGGGAGAGCTATCTGGGCCGCCGGGTGTACGATGCGCTCTGCGTCATCGACCTCCTGCGCGCCCGCGGGGCGAAGCGGATTCATCTGGCCGGGCGCGGGCAGGGGGCGTTGTTGGCTCTGTTTTCGGGTATTATTGATTCTGGTACCCGGTCTGTGACGTTGAAACATGCACCGGAATGTTTTCGTACGTGGACCCGGACCCCGTTTGTCGAGTGGCCGGCGGCGAACGTCCCGCCCGGGGTCCTGAAGCACTTCGATCTGTCCGACTGTATCCGGGTTCTCGGAAGGCGCGTTCGCAGGATCGCGCCCCGGGGTCCGGGCATGCAGTCGTAGAGTCGCTGCGACGGTGAGGGCGCGTGTCCCCACGCGCCGTGACGGCGAGATCGGAGCAGCAGGGTGAAGCCCGCGGGGCGAGGGCACCCCGCCTCCGCGAGTTCCGAACTGGTGATTCGGAAGGGGCGTGCCCCCCGCCGGGTATCCTCAAATTGGAATCGGCTTGCGCTCAATACGCTGTGGTTCTTAGGTGACCGGAATGAAACGTGCTTTGATAACGGGGATCACTGGGCAGGACGGGTCTTATCTTGCGGAATTCTTGCTGGAGAAGGGGTATGAGGTTCACGGGGTGATCCGGCGGGCGTCGACGTTCAACACGAAGCGGATCGACCACCTGTACGAAGACCCGCACGTGCACGGGAAAAAGCTTTTCCTGCACTATGGGGACCTGGCGGACTCGGTGCAGATGGTGAAATTGCTGTACGAGCTCAAGCCGCAGGAGGTGTACCATCTCGGGGCGCAGAGCCACGTCCGGGTATCGTTTGACATCCCGGAGTACACCGGCGACGTCACCGGCCTGGCGACGGTCCGGATACTCGAAGCGATCCGGGAGGCCGGCCTGCTCGGCAAGGTCCGGTTCTACCAGGCGAGTTCCTCGGAGATGTTCGGGAAAGTGCAGGAGGTCCCGCAGTCCGAGACGACTCCGTTCTGGCCGCGCTCCCCGTACGGTTGCGCGAAGGTTTTTTCGTATTGGCTGACCGTTAACTTCCGCGAGTCGTACGACCTGTTCGCGAGCAACGGAATCCTGTTCAACCATGAATCGCCGCGCCGGGGCGAAACGTTCGTAACCCGAAAAATCTCGCGGGCGGCGGCCCGGATTAAGGTGGGTCTGCAGGAGCATCTCTACCTGGGCAACCTGGATGCGAAACGGGACTGGGGATATGCCCCGGAGTATGTCGAGGCGATGTGGTTGATGTTACAGCAGGATCGGCCGGACGACTACGTGATCGCCACCGGTGAAACGCACTCGGTGCGCGAGTTCTGCGAGGCGGCGTTCGGATGCCTGGATCTCGATTGGGAGGAGTACGTGCGGCACGATACGCGCTATGAGCGGCCGGCCGAGGTCGACCTGCTGCTCGGCGATGCGTCGAAGGCAAAACGCGAGATCGGTTGGGAGTCCCGGACCCCGTTCAAGGAACTGGTGCGGGTCATGGTCGATCACGACCTGCACGAGGCGCGCACGGAGAGGGCCTACCAGGAGGCGCGTGCGAGTCAGAGTGGAACGTGAGAGTGAATCCGCCTTCGCAGAGCCTACGGTGTGACATGCAGGAACGCGGAGGGCGTGACAGGGCGATGGAGGATGGCAGTGAGCCGGACAGGTAAAATTATGACGAAGCGACCAAATATCCTATTCCTGATGACCGATCAGATGCAGGGACGGGTCCTGGACCCCGACTCGCCGTGTCGGACGCCGTGTTTCGACCGGTTGGCGGCGCGCGGGGTGCGGATCTCGAACGCGTACACGCCGAACGCGGTCTGTTCGCCGGCGCGGGCGAGCCTGATGACCGGGATGCTGCCGCACAACCACGGGGTGCTGGAGGTCACGCACTGCACGGACGACGACCAGTGCAACCTGCGCACGGACCTTCCGCACTGGGCACAACGGCTTGCGGAAGGGGGGTACCGGACAGGGTATTTCGGGAAGTGGCACGTGGAGCGGAGCGAGGATCTGGCCCGATTCGGTTGGCAGGTCGACGGCGGCGGCGAGAGCGCGCGTTTCCGGGAGCACCGGCAGCGTCTCCTGGCGGGAGAGCCCGGCGAACCGGAATACTCGCTGTCGCGCACGAACAACCTGCCGCCGGGTTATCCGAAGAGTCTGCTTTACGGTGTGACCGATCGGCCGGCCGCCCGGCGTGGGATGGGCGTTACGACCGATCTGGCACTCGAGTTTCTCGAGGAATCGGTCGGCGGGGATGCGCCGTGGTGTTGTTTCGTGAGCACCACCGAGCCGCACGACCCATTCATCGCCGGCACCGAAGCGTTTGCGCAGTACGACTTGGATGCGATTCCGCTCCCGCCAAACGTCCACGATCCGCTCGACGGGCGACCGGGGCTCTACCGGAAGGCGGGCCGGACCTGGGCCGACATGACCGATCGCGAGCGTCGCGAGGCGGCGGCGTGTTACTACGCCTCGATCACCGAGATCGATGGGCAATATGGGCGGCTGATCGGGCTGTTGGAGGAGCGCGGTGCATTGGACAACACGATCGTCGTGCTGACGAGCGACCACGGGGAGTTGCTCGGCGCCCATGGGTTGTATTGCAAGAACGTCTCCGGGTTCGAAGAGGTGTACCAGATTCCGATGGTGGTGGCCGGTCCGGGAATCGCGGAGGGAGAGGAGACCGCAGCGCGGGTTGGCTTGCACGATTTGTGCCCGACGCTTCTTGAGCTTGCGGGCCTGAAACCGTTCGGCGATCCCGATTCCCGATCGTTTGTCGCTTTGTTGCGCGATCCGGCCGGTCAGTCGGACGATTTTGTTTCCGGTTACGCCGAGTATCATGGAACCCGGTACCGTATCACTCAACGAGTGGTCTGGGAGGGCTCGTGGAAACTGGTGTTCAATGGCTTTGACTTCGACGAGCTCTACAACCTCGACGAGGATCCTTACGAATTACAGAACCTGGCGGATGACCCCGCGCATCAGGAGCGGTTGCGCGATCTGGTCGACCGGCTATGGGGCCGTCTTCGCGACACGAAAGACCACGCGTTGTTGAACGCCCACTACCCGATCCTGCGGCTGGCGCCGTACGGACCGGCGGCGCCGGGTGAAAGGGGAGAGTGAGAGCGAAAAGGGGGGCGATGGGTGCTGCAGTGGTTCGGGAACAGATGTTGTCGACCCGATTGCACGAGCGGTCAGCCGCCTGCCCTGACCCCTGCCGATCCGGGAGTTCGGCACTTTTTGATATCTATCCCGTACTCCTGCGAGCGTCCCGGTCGAGGGGGCGGTCTGGCTTCGATCTCCGGCTTTTTCAGGGTCGATCGGTATGGCTGCTCTAAGGATACTCTCACACAACGCATTCTGGTTTCAGGTCGCGCCACGAACTCGTCGAACCGCCGACAACCTACCTCTGAATGATCCGCTCGAGGAACTCGTCGAGCCATTCGGCCGGGCCTCCATGTTGGGCGAACCGTTCTTCCAGCTGAGTTGTGTCGTGGCAGTCAGACCCGGCTGTTGAAACCAGACTGTGGGTGCGGCAGTACTCGCGGTACAGCGAGGTGAGTGAGGCATCCACATTCGGGTGGGCGCACTCGATCCCATCGAGCGCGCACTCTTCGCGGAGCCGGTCCATGCGTGCGCGGTCGTCGTTGAGGAAGTATTGCGGGGGGTGGGCGATGGCAACCAGCCCGCCGGCCTCGTGCACGGCCGATGTGACGCGATCGACAGCGGGGTAGGGGGGCGGGGTCACCTGTTCGCGCACCTGCTTCATGAGGCGGTGGTAATCGTCCTCGTCGGCCGCCCAACCCTGTTCGATCAGATAGCCGCGCAGCACGCCGTTCTTCACGTGCGTTACCCCCTGGAATGCGATGGAGCGTTCGGGACGATAGGTCTGGAGCAGTTTACGGCGTGCGTCGTCGCTGAAATCGCAGCCGAGCGCCTGCAAACCGGCCGAAAGCGTGCTCCCCGCGCGCCGTTGCCAGTCGTGATATTCGGTCAGGACCGCTGCGAGCGCGGATGGCGGTTCCACCGGCAGCCCGTAGCAGAGGAGATCAACGTTGCCGACCGACGTCGTCACCGTCAGCTCGGCGGCCCGGACGACCCGGACCTCCGGGTAATCTCCGGCGACCGCGGCAACCTCCTCCCACGAATCGATGTTGTGGTGCTCGGTAATCGCAATCGTGTGCACGCCCAGCTCCCGGGCGCGGCGAAAGTGCGCTTCGGGTTCGGCTGTCGCGTCGTAGCTCCAGCAGGTGTGGAGGTGGAGATCGTATGAAGCGGTGGGCATGGTGGTTTGGTGGGGGGGTGGAGTGATGGAGTGGTGGAGGGGTGGCGAGAGCGAAGTGGAGAGGCGATCCGGGAACTCGGTCTCAACTCCGGCCGGGGGAACTGCAGAGAGGAGACAGGCGCGGCGATGCCGGTGCAATGAAAAATCGGAATGCCGAAGCCGTGATTTCAAAGTGCAGGTGGGCCCAGCCTCCGCTCGTCCCCTCCTTCCCAGCCGATTCAGCGTAGGGCTTTCGTGCGCTCGCGCAGGTCGCGGTCGAGACTCCCGCAGACGTGGTCGCAGAGGTCCAGAACGGATTGGTCCCGAATCCGGTAAAAAACGCGCAGCCCCTCCTTGCGGCGACCCAGGATGCCTGTGCCGGCGAGGGTTTGCAGGTGGCGTGAGACGTTCGCCTGGGTCGCGCCGGTCGCCTCCACCAGCTCGGTGACGCTCTTCTCGCCGTCGATCAGTGCGTGCAGGATTCGTAGCCGCATCGGTTCGCCCAGAACCCGAAACCGTTCCGCCACCATGCGAAGGAAATCCTCCGACGGAGATCTCTTCTGTGTTTTCGATACAAATGCCCTTGACATAATACAACTATATGATTTGATACGTATATAACAGAATAATCTATTCTTTATAAGTCAAGCTGAAAAAATGACTTACGCACCGCAATCCCGGACTGTCGCTTGCTCTGTCTGTTGGTGGGGGTTAGATTTACCGCCCGCAGCGATGGAGTGGGTGAACCGGCGATCGGGAGAGCGGGTGAGTCTTTTCGAAAGGATTTTATGATGAGCACGAATAATGCGATCCGGGTATTGGCCGGGACGATGGTCCTGGTCAGTTTGTTGTTGTCGGTGGTGTGGAGCAGCTGGTGGCTGCTTCTTGCTGCGTTTGTCGGGGTCAACCTGATTCAGTCCGCGTTCACGGGGTTTTGTCCGGCGGAGAAGATTCTGAAGAGGACCGGTTTGGCGAAGGACGGGGGTGGATCGTGTTGCGGGTCATGAACTCGATGCGGGCGCTGCTGTTCGGAGCATTCGCTTGCGGACTGTTGACGGGGTTTTCGGGTCCGCCGGAGCCGGGTGGCGAGTCCGCCGATCCGGGGCGGGTCTGGACGATGCGTGAGGCGGTGCGGGTGGCTCTGGAAGACAATCCGGATGTGGCGATGGTGGCGCGGCGGGTTGAGGAGGCTGCGGCGCATCTGGCCCGGGCGCGTTCGGCGTATGCTCCCCGGATTGCGGTTGGCGGCGGCTACCATGCCACGGACCGTCCGGGCCAGGCGTTTGGGATGATTCTGAATCAAGGCGCGTTTGCTCCCGGAATGGATTTCAACCGGCCGGGGACCGTGGACAATCTGAACGTCCACGCGCGGGTGGAGTATACGCTCTACGACGGAAACGCCCGCGGTGCGGCCCGGGATGCGGCTCGGGAGTCCGGTGTTGCAGCGGAGGCGATGGAGGAGGCGGTGCGGAATGATATTGCGCTGGCGGTGGTGCGCGTGTTTTTGCGCGGGCGGCAGGCCGGTGCGCGCATCGACGCGGCTCGCGCGCATCTGGAAGCGCTTGCGAAGGCGGTGGAGTATGCGGAGCAGCGGTCGCAAGCCGGAGCGATGATCGAGGCGGAGGTTTTGCATCTACGGGTGGAAGAAGCGCGCGCGCGCGAGGAGCTATTGCGTGCCGAGAACGCGCTCGAGCTGGTGAAGCGGGCGTTTGTCAGGCTGCTTGGGATGTCGCACCAACCGCTGGAATTTGATGCGGATAGTTGGGCGGAAGCGATTCCGCCTGTTTCACCGGAGGCCGCATCCGGAGGGGTGGTCCGTCCGGAGCTTGAATCTGCCGCGCGGGAGCGCGCTGCGGCAGCCGCGGAGGTCAGGCGTTCTCGGGCGGGATTGCGTCCGCACGTCAGCCTGTTCGGCCGGGTTGACCACGATCGTGGCTGGGAAACCGACGGGTCGGGTGAGAGCTGGAGCGCGGGGATTACAGTTGATTACACGCTCTGGGATCGCGGGGCGGTGCGCAGCGAAGCGGCTGCCGCGCGAAGTCGATTGGGGGCGGCTGAGGCGCGCGAACGCAGGGTTCGTCTGGCGATTGAACAGGAGATTGCCGAGGCGCGATTGGAGCACGAGGAAGCGGCCGCCCGTGTTCAAGTCACGCGCGAGTGGCTCGAACTTGCGCGCGAGAATGTGCGACTGGCCCGCGCACGTTTTGAAGAAGGAGCGTATTTGGCGTATCAATACTCGGAAGCCGAGAGCCGGCTTGTGGCGGCTCGATTCGCCCATGAGTCGGCGCGCATCGACAGGGTTGCGGCGGCCGCGGCGGTACGGCGAGCCGAGGGACACTTTCCACTAGAGAATCTACCATGAAGAAGATCCATTATATCCATTTTATCGCGGGAGCGATGCTGCTGGGCGCTTGTGCTGCCGATCCACAGACGCATGCCAACGACCCGAGTGCGGAATCCCCGCTGGCGGTTGCCGTGGAACCTGTGCGGAGCGAGATGATCCGGTTTTGGGAGACGGTTCCGGGTGCCGTGCGATCCGCCGGGACGGCGCAGGTGGCGGCGCGCGTCCAAGGGGAGGTGTTGGAGCTTTCGGCGGTCCCCGGAGACGCGGTGGCGTCCGGCGATCGTCTCGCGAGGCTCAGCTCTGAAGAATGGGATGCCCGGTTGCTCCGGGCCGAGGCGGAGCGGGAGCTCGCGCGCCTTGAGCTGGAGCGGGTCCGGCGACTGCGCGAGAGCCGGGCGGCCACACAACAGGAACTGGATGCGGCGCGCGCGCGGCACGGCGCTGCGGAAGCGGCGTATGAGGAGGCGGTGACGTTGCTCGGCTACACGGTGCTTCGAGCGCCTTTCGATGGTCTGGTGACCGCGCGGATGGTGGAGGTGGGGGATCTCGCGTCACCGGGGCGCACGCTATTCGAGATGGCCGACCCGGCGCGGTATCGTGCGGAGGTGGCGGTGCCCGAGTCACTGGCGCGCAGGCTGGAGGTCGGCGATGTACTGGAATGCGTGGTTGATGGGATCCGGCCGCGGGTCGATGCGCCGATTGTGGAGATCGCCCCCGCCAGCGATCCGGCGACCCGAACGGTCGCGGTGAAACTTGATCTCTCCGGGGTTCCGGGATTGCAGAACGGGCAATTTGTTCGCGCGCGGGTTCCGGGGGCGGAGCGGACGCGACTTGTAATCCCGGCGGACGCGATGGCGCGCAGGGGCCAGATGGAATACGTCTATGTGGTGGAGGCGAACCGGGCGCGGATGCGGATCATCCGGTCCGTTCCCGCAGAGGGCGGCAAACTGGAGGTGCACTCGGGGCTTGAGACCGATGAGCTTGTGGTTGTCAGTGCGCTTGATCGTCTGCGCGACGGCATGCCGGTGGAGGTGGAGCGATGAGCCGGGAGCCGGCGGAAAACGAAGCGCCCCTGCGGCGGGGATTTGCGGGGCGTCTGGCGGAACGGTTTGCCGACTCGAAGCTGACGCCCTTGATGATCATTGCGTCGGTGTTGCTTGGAATAGCGGCGACCCTGGCGCTTCCGCGGGAGGAGGAGCCGCAGATCCAGGTTCCGATGGTCGATGTCTTTGTTTCGATGCCTGGGGCGGGCGCCCGGGAGGTGACCGAGCGCGTGACCCGGCCGATGGAGAAGCTGCTCTGGGAGATTCCCGGTGTCGAGTACGTGTACTCCACGTCGAGTCCGGAGCAGAGCATGGTGATTGTGCGATTCGAGGTCGGGGAGGACCCGATTGAGAGTCTGGTGAAGTTGAATCAGAAGCTTCAGAGCAACTTCGATCGTATTCCGCCGGGCGTGACGCACCCTCTGGTGAAGCTGCGATCGATCGATGACGTTCCGGTTCTGGCGCTTACATTGCACAGTGAGGAGCACGACCATTTGGAGCTTCGGCGGATGGCCGCGCAGTTGGACGAGCACATTCGCCAGGAGTCGCAAGTTGCCGAGACGATGCTTATCGGCGGCGCGCGGCGCGCGGTGCGGGTCATCGTGGATCCGGCGAAGCTGGCGGCGCGGGATCTGACGATGGCGGAGATCGTACCCGCCCTGCGTGCGACCAACACTGAGAGTCGCGCCGGCGCGTTCACGCGCGGTGATCGGGAGTATCTGGTGGAGACCGGGGCTTTTTTCCGGGATGCCCGGGAGGTGGCGCGCACGGTGCTCGCGGTGCACGAGGGCCGGCCGGTATTTCTGGGGGACGTGGCGGAGGTGTCCGACGGACCCGAGGAACCGAGTCAGTATGTCTTTTTCGGGTACGGTGGATCCGAACTGGCCGGGACGCCCGAGCGTCCCGCGGTCACCCTGACGGTGGCGAAGCGTCCCGGTGCGAACGCGATCCGTGTGGTGCGCGATGTTGAGCGTAAGATATCGGAGGTACGTGGGCACTTGATACCCGAAGGAGTTGAAATAACCGTGACACGGGATTACGGCGCAACCGCTTCGGAGAAGTCGAACGAACTGCTGTTACACATGGCGATCGCGGTGTTCGGGGTTGCGATGTTGATCCTCTTCTTCCTCGGGTGGCGGGAGTCGTTAATCGTCCTACTGGCGATTCCGGCGACCCTCGGACTGACGCTCCTGGTGTTTTATCTGTATGGGTACACACTGAACCGGATCACGCTTTTTGCGATGATCTTCGCGATCGGGATATTGGTCGACGACGCGATCGTGGTAGTGGAAAACATTGTGCGGCATGTACGCATGCCCGACAATCGCGGGCGCGGCCTGTACGCGATCGCGGTTGAGGCGGTTGAAGAGGTGGGCAATCCGACGGTGCTGGCCACCTGGGCGGTGGTGGCTGCGATCGTTCCGATGGCATTTGTCGGCGGGTTGATGGGGCCGTACATGCGTCCGATCCCGGTCGGGGCGACGGCGGCGATGGTTTTCTCGCTGCTGGTGGCGTTCATCGTGACGCCGTGGGCATCGCTGCGCCTGCTGGTGCTTTGGCGCAGCCGGGAAAAAGTCGGTCACTCCGGCGATCGGGAAGGGGCGATGACACGCGGCTACCGGGTGGTTATGGGCTTGCTCCTGCGCAGCCGGCCGACGCGATGGGGGTTCCTTGCGGTGATCACAGTATTGCTGATCGGCGCAATGGCGCTCGTTGGAATCGGCTGGGTACAGGTTAAAATGCTGCCGTTCGACAATAAGAGCGAGTTTCAGATTATCCTGAACATGCCGGAGGGCAGTTCGCTGGAGCGGACAACCCGTGCGGCGCGGGAGATTGCCGCGGAGATTCGCGCCGAACCGGAGATTCGTGATTACCAAGTGTACGCCGGAACGGCGTCGCCGTTCAACTTTAACGGCCTGGTTCGGCACTACTTTCTTCGCGAAGGGGCGAACGTGGCCGACATTCAGGTCAACCTTGTAGACAAGCATGCGCGCTCGGATCGGAGCCACGACATCGTGCTGCGGCTGCGGCCGCGCGTGGCGGAGGTGGCTGCGCGCTACGGGGCTGCGGTAGCGCTGGCCGAGGTCCCACCGGGACCTCCGGTGCTGCAGACTCTGGTCGCGGAAATTTACGGTCCAACGCAGGAGGATCAGCTGGCGCTCGCGACGGAGATTCGCGAAATATTTGAGGAGACACCGGGGATCGTGGACGTTGATTGGTATGTCGAGACGCCCCAACCGAAGTTCCGGTACCGGGTGGATCGTGAGAAAGCGCAACTACACGGTGTCGCGCCTGCCGCCATTGAGGAGACGCTGCGCATCGCGGTATCGGGGATAAAGGCGGATCTCCTGCACCTGCCGGACGAGCGGGAGGATGTTTTTATCGTGGTGGAGACACCCCGGCCCGACCGATCGGCTTCCGAGGACTTCCTCGCGCGGCGCGTCCGGGCGGCGGGCAGCGGTGCACGAATTCCCCTGCGCGAGCTTGTGGATGTTGAGGAGACCGTGGAACCGCCGAGCATCCACCACAAGAACCTGATGCCGGTGACATATGTGACGGCCGATCTGGGCGGGGAGATCGAGAGTCCGGTGTACGCGATTCTGGAGGTGAACCGGAAACTGCGCGATCTGAACCGAGCCGACTACGGGGGAACCGAGGGGAGCCTGTTCGTCTACAATGCGGCACAGCCGTCCAACGACCTCGAGCCTGCCTTGAAGTGGGACGGCGAGTGGCAGATCACGATCGAGGTGTTTCGGGATCTCGGGATCGCATTCATGGCCGTGCTGGTTCTCATCTACATGCTGATGGTCGGCTGGTTCAAGTCGTTCGTTACGCCGGTGATCGTGATGGTGGCGATTCCGTTCTCACTGATCGGAATCCTCCCGGCGCACGGGGCGATGGGAGCATTCTTCACGGCGACGTCGATGATCGGATTCATGGCCGGCGCGGGGATCGTGGTACGCAACTCGATCATCCTGGTGGATTTTATCGAGCTGCGGCTGCGTGAGGGACAGGCGCTTGCCGAAGCGGTGACCGACGCCGGTGCAATCCGGTTCCGGCCGATGCTGCTGACCGCCCTGGCCGTGGTGATCGTCGCCCTGGTGATCCTCCCGGATCCGATCTTTGAGGGGCTGGCGATCTCCCTGCTTTTCGGCGAGTTGGCCTCCCTTTTCATCAGCCGCGTGGCGGTGCCGGTCATCTATTTCATGGTCTACGACAGGAAGGGAGAGTGAAACGGGGTTTCACCTGTGCGGATCCTTGTTCGTGAGTCGGGCTCGGTCGGAGGTTGGATTTTCCCGAGGAAAGACGGCTAGAACCTGTACTCGCAGACGAGGCGGAGGTGGTGGTCGCGGCGGAAGCCGTTGAGGGGGAAATCCTCCGGCGGGATCTCGGCGAATGCACGTGCCTCCGCCCGGAGCAGCCATTCCTGGTGCACGCGCGTGCTCGCTTCCAGGTTGAAGAACGTGCCCGCGTTGCGCAGGTCGGTGATGCCTGCAAATTCGATGGTTGTGTCCCGAAGATCGTTGACGCGCAGGCGAAATCCGTACGCGACGTCGCGCTCGAAGGGGTTGATGTCATTGGTCCCCTCACTGTCGTACAGAAACTCCGCGAAGAGATCGATGTCGGACCGCGTGCCGAAGGCTCTGAAGAACGTATATTCGGGACCTACTGTAAAGCGAAACGCATCCGAGTCTCCTTGGCCATGCCGCGACATCACCTCGAACTTGACGAGCCAGTCTCCGGTAAACCAAATGCCGTCGACTCCGAATTGGTGCACGATATCGTAGTGCGGATGGAGCACGATTTCACCGTCGGGAAGAAGTGCGACATTGTAGACCGGCTCGCGCACGGTTCCCCAGAAATGGGAGAGCCCAAGGTCGAGGTTTCCGATGGTATGAGACCAACGGGTTGCGAAATCGATGTGCCGTTCCTCGCGCGAGGACGAGTAGGTTGCCGCATTGCCGATGATTCGCGGATGTGTCCGGAGGCGTGCCTCCTCTCCCGGGAAAACCCGCTCGCGGAACCCTGGAAGCACGAAAAAGCTGAATCGACCGAGATCGGTGAACCGGTTGTATTGGATCATCGGTTGCCCGAGGCGTGACTCCTGGTTCACGTCATCCACGAGGTCGATCTGATTGACGACATCGACCCAGTGCACCGTTTCGGTGGTTCCCCAGAAAACCTTCCCCACGCCGATCAGGAGGTCGGAATCCGGGTATTCCAGCAGAAGGTTCAGCTCGCGGAGGTCGGCGTGAGTCCGGTTGCTGTCGGCGTAATCGAGGCGGCCGAATGGGATAAAGCTCACGTATCGTCCGGCGTCATGGTTGTTCCATTTGAATTCCAGTTCGATTGCGAGCGAGGTGTTGGCGTCTCGCTGGCGCGTGTCCGCCGCCCGAACGGGGAAGTACCATGCCTCGGCGGCTGCGAGTCCCTGGAAGGAGAATTCCCATGGCGAGGGTTCTGCAATTGCCGGGGTGCCACCGGTGCAGAGCAATCCGAAGGCGATCGATAGCGATGTTCGGGTGCGATGAAAACGGCGAGCGGGAATCAATGATTTCATAACGTCGCGATGGAATTGGAACCATTGCACGAACCACCGAACGATCTTTCATACAATTCTCGGCAGCGGAGCTTCCGATCGTGGTCAAGGGGAAACTGGGATCACGGACCGAGGTTTTCCTGCGCCATCCATGGTTGCTGCCCCTGAGTGTTTTCATTGTCGGCGGATTCCTGCTTCACCGGACCTGGCGCATCCGCCGGCACCGCGCCATCCGCTGGATCGGCACGTTAGCCGGAGGCATCGTCCTTCTGCTTGCGATCACCATCCTTCCTCTGAACCTGTTTGCGGCGGGCAAACTCGGCGGTCTCAAGCTGGGGCCTATTCCCGAAGGAACGCCGGTCAATCTCCTGGTCAACCTCGACGCGGCGAACGCAAATCCGATCGACCTCGTCCGGGCCCTGCTCGCCCTGAATGCCACCTTTGGTACAATCGAAGACGAGGGACTGGACGACGAATCGGCACTCGCCCACTTCGAGAACAATGCGGCGGACAAGCTCCTGGCCGTGAGCAAGAATCCCGACTTCGTGCGCGATCGCGGTCACTATTTCGGAACGCAATTGAGCGACGAGGAAAAGGAGGCCCTGATCGCATTTCTAAAACGGTTTTGAAGCGAAGGGGCAGCATGAGAAGGAATGCGGCGTGATGGAGTGCGGGGCGCGCCTTTCCCCCGGGGATATTCCCCCGATTCCGCGATTCTCGATCACGCTTTCCTTTCCCTTTAACTTCTCGCTCGTCCTCTCGTCGCGCGGTACGGATCGCGGCGCGCGGCTGACCGGAAGCCGAAATAGATTCCGATCAGCGCGAGGACGGCGCCGGTCAGCTCCCATGGGGTGAGGCGGAGCCCGAAGAAGAGGGCGTCCCAGCCCATCGAGCTGGTTGGCTGGATGAGCAGAAGGAGTCCGACGAGGGCCGCGGGCAGAACCGGCATGCCGCGGGAGATACATATCCAGCCCCCGACCTGGCAGAATGCGCCGAGGGCGACCAGGGCGGCCAGCGAGCGGTAGTCGGGAATCGTGAAGCTGAATCCTTCGAGGAAAGTGATTCCGGCAAGCATGATGCCGCAGAGCACGGTGACCTGCAGGAGCCGGGCCTCGGTTCGGATGCCGGGATGGCGGATCTGAAATCCTCGAAGGGTGAGAATATAGAGGCCGTAGGCGACGGCGGTGAGGAGCCCGAAGATGACACCGATGCGATAGTCCGGCGGCAGGGCGGTCCAATCGCGTCCAAAGAGCAGCCAGAGCCCGCCGGTGGCGCAACCGAGACCGGTGGCGAAGCGCCATCCGACCCGCTCGCGCAGCCAGAGCACGCCGACCAAAGTCAGGATGAAGACCTGAAAATTCCCGAGGAGAGTCGCGAGTCCCGGGCCGATGTAATGGATGGATTGGTGCCAGAGCCAGATGTCCGCGGCGAACAGGGCGGCGATCAGGGCGGAGGCACACCAGCTCTTCCGCCAACCGGTTCGCAGTGCCGGGCGCAGGAGCAGGAGCATTCCCAGGGTCATCGCGCCGAACAGCATCCGGTAGACTCCGGCGGTTGTCGGAGCCACGTCGGCGATTCGCACGAAGACGGGTGCGAAACTGATCAGTACGGCGCCTGTGATAACCAGAAATGCGGCGCGCAACGTGGTCGGTACTATGGATGTCTGCGGGTCGGATGTGGATTGCGAGGTCACGGGAAGGGCGACAAAAGCGGAAATGCGCGAGGCGTGCAAGGGTTTGCCGTGATTGTCAGAGGGCGGATGGCCGAGGACCGTGACCGTGGCGAATCTACTTGCGGCGGCTGCTGTTGCTGCTTTGGCTCTGCGGGGTGATGAATGACGCATCGATAGAGTTGACTCCGCAGACACGGATTTACGTGGCCGGCCACCGCGGGATGGTCGGATCCGCGGTAGTGCGGCGTCTGGAGGCGGAGGGATTCGTGAACGTGATCACGCGCACGCGCACAGAACTCGATCTCTGCGACGGGGCCGCGGTGGATCGCTTTCTCGCGGAGGAGCGTCCGGAGGCGGTGATCCACGCGGCGGCTCGGGTGGGAGGCATTCACGCGAACCGGACGTATCCGGCGCAATTTCTGCATGAGAATCTGGCAATGGGGTTGCACGTCATCGACGGCGCTTGGCGACATGGGTGCACCCGACTGCTTTATCTGGGTAGTTCCTGCATCTATCCGAGGGAGGCTCCGCAGCCGATGCCGGAATCGTGTCTTTTAGACGGTCCGCTCGAGCCGACGAACGAGGGGTACGCGCTGGCGAAGATTGCCGGCTTGAAGCTCTGCCAGTATTACCGGAAGGAGCACGGGGTCTTATTCCATTCGGCGATGCCGACGAATCTCTACGGGCCCGGCGACAATTATCATCCGACCGATTCGCATGTGTTGCCGGCTCTGATCCGGCGTGCCCACGAGGCCAAGGAACGCGGTTCCAGGGAGTTCGAACTGTGGGGTACCGGGTGTCCGCGACGCGAGTTCCTGCACGTCGATGACCTCGCCGATGCCGTGTTGCATATCCTGCGGCTGCCCGATCCGCCGGACTGGATCAACGTTGGGACAGGCGAGGACGTCACGATCCGCGAATTGGCGGAACGCGTGATGGCGACCGTGGGGCTGGAGGCCGAGTTGCGGTTTGATGCATCGAAACCGGATGGAACCCCGCGGAAGCTGCTCGATGTCTCGCTCCTGAATGCGGCCGGGTGGCGCGCGCGAATCCCGCTGCATGACGGCCTTGCACGCACGTACAAGGCGTTTCTGAGTGAGCAGGCGGAGGGCCGGTTACGCGGTGGGTGAGCGCCTGTGACCAGGCGTCCCTCAGCCCGTATCCTCAAAACAAGTATCCGACGGAAGTGATGAACTTCTGCGTCTTCCGTTCGATTCCGACTCCGACTCCGTATTCGAAGTAATACTC
>SLNJ01000079.1 GCA_007133065.1 Opitutales bacterium | reverse complement strand
TGTGCTCGGCGATATTGGAGACCGTCTCGCCGCGCATATTGAGGACCGGGTGATAGAACCGGGAGAGGGTCTCGGTTGCCTCGTCGACGTAGTGCCCGATGAATGTCCGGCGCCATCGGGCTGCGTGGCGGTTCGGTCCGGACCCGTGAATCAGGTGCCCGTGAAAAAAGAGCGTCTGGCCCCGCTTCACGGGGACGGGTACCGGCTTGGTGTCGCGTGGAAATTTGCTGATGTGGCTGTCGCCGTAGTTGTGCCATCGTTCGGTCTTGTTCTCGGGGCAGATGATTTCGCCGCGGTTGGATCCGGGGACAACCCAGAGGCACCCGTTCTCCTCGTCGGCGTCGTCGAGCGGGGTCCACGTACCGATGCACACGGCCGGTTGCGCGAGCAGGTAGAAATTGTCCTGGTGCATTCCCTGCCCGCGCGAGCCGGGCGGCTTGTAGTAGAACATGGTCTGGGCGCCGAGCGCGGGCTTTCCGAAAAGCAGTTCCAGCGTTGCCGCGATGTTTGGGTGCAGGTACCAATCCTGCACGCGCGGATCGATCCGGTGGGGGTGGATCACGCGGACCTGCTTCTTCGTCCGGTCCACGTCTTCGAAGCGAACCGGCTCGCCCCACTGCCCCGCCTTGCCCTCGAATCTGGCGTCCTCGCGCCGGCGGTAGGCGTCGAAGAAGTCCTCCATTTCCTGGAGTTCCTCTTTGGAGTAGATGTCGTCGAGGATGCAGTAACCTCGCTCCTCGAATGCGCGTTTGTAGGATGGGTAGGAGAGGATGGTCTCAGCCATTGTAACACCGAGTGTGCACGTGGCCGGATCGACGTCAAGCGCCGGGGTACCTGCGCGGCAACAATTGATCAGGTTGAACCCTCGCCAGTGCGGGAGGGGATTCGAGAGCGTGCCCATCTCCCGAACTATGGGCGCGCGCGTCGTGTAAAGGAATCCGCCCGCATAGTGCCATCGACAGGTTTCGCGCGGTGTTGACGGCGCCGATCGATCCCGCGATCCGGTTGCGCACCGCCACTTCCATCCGCACCGCCATCGGGTCTATGACGGAGGTGAGGCGACGCCCTCCCGCGATGCAATTTCCTTGCTTGCGGCACCCGGAATTGCGCTGCTTAGATGGTCGCCAACCATGGCCGAGCTACTCCCATACAAGATCAGCACATTGGTCTACCTGCGCAATACTGCGGGAGAACTGCTCCTGATGCAGCGGCGCAAAGAGCCGAACCTTGGGCTGTGGAGCTGCATCGGGGGGAAGCTGGAGATGGCGACGGGGGAGTCTCCAGCGCAGGCGGCTCGCCGTGAGGTGGCGGAGGAGGTCGGCCTTGAACTGGGGGATGACGATCTGCACTTGTTCGGCCTGATCGCCGAGCGGGCGTATGAGGGCTCGGTACACTGGCTGATGTTCCTGTTCGACTGTCGTCGCCGTCTGGAGGGACTGCCCGATGAAATCCGCGAAGGTCGTTTTGCATTCCATCCTCCTGAGGGCATCGACCAACTGCCGGTTCCCGAGACCGATCGCGTGGCACTCTGGCCGCTCTGGTTTCAAAACCGGGGCGGATTCACCATGATGCGGGCTGATTGCAGTCCCGGGTCGCCGGTCCGGGTGCAGGTGGAGCAGGAGATGGCGGCCCCGGGAAGGGAGTAAGGCAGGCAAAGTCCCGCCGCATAGTCACGATGTGGATGCCGTTCTCGAGCAATGCCCGGAATGCCCTTCCGAATTCAGCATCCGACGCTTTACAAGCGAATCGTTGTTTCACACAATAGCGTTTTGTGTTTGGGTCCGTCCGCAGGCGTCGGTCCCTCCATTGATCGTAAACGAGTTAGTTCATTCGCACCAAGCATCGTGAGTCCAAAATCAAAGACCAAGTCTAAGAAGTCTTCCGCCTCCGAGGAGCCGGAGGATTTTCAGGAGGATATCGACCTGAAGGCATTCCAGGATCACCGGGTGAACAAGCGGCTGACGGCTGAGGAGAAGCTGGATCTGTACACCCTGATGGTCCGTATCCGCCGCTTTGAGGAGCGCGCGGTGCGCGGTTACCAGCAGGGGAAGATCGGCGGATTCCTGCACGACTACATCGGCCAGGAATCCGTCGCAGCCGGAAGCATTCCCCTGATGGAGGGCGAGGACCAGATGATCACCGCCTACCGTGACCACGGGCAGGCCCTGGCGGTCGGAATGTCGATGAAAGAGTGCATGGCGGAGCTCTACGGGCGCCATACCGGCTGCTCCAAGGGGAAAGGCGGGTCGATGCACTTCTTTGCGCCGGACAAGCATTACTGGGGAGGGCATGGGATCGTCGGCGGGCAGACGCCGCTGGGAGCGGGTCTTGCCTATGCCCTGAAATACCGGGGCATCAAGGCCTGTGCGCTCTGTTTCCTCGGAGATGGGGCGGTCAACCAGGGCGCCTTTCACGAATCGCTCAACCTGGCTCAGCTCTTTGAACTGCCGGTGGTCTACATCATTGAGAACAACGGGTACTCGATGGGTACGAGCCAGGATCGCTCGAGCACCTATGTTGATTGCCTCGCGAAGCGGGCCGAGGGCTACAATATGGCGTGGGATTACGGCAACGGGCACCTCCTTTACGAGGTGCGGGCGCGGGTATTGGAGGCGATGGAGCGGGCTCGCAAGAAATCGCTGCCGACGCTTCTGGAGCTGAAGACCTACCGCTACCGCGGCCACTCGATCGCGGACGCGAATTTCGAGAAGTACCGGACCAAGGAGGAGATCAAGCGAATCCGCGAGACGCTCGATCCGATCATGGTTTTCCAGAATCTGCTGATCGAGGAGGGCTTGCTCGACGAGGACAAGGTCAAGGAGATCGACAAGGCCGCGCGGCAGGAGGCGCTGGAGGCGGCGGAGTTCGCCGACCAGAGCCCATATCCGCCGGAGGAGGAGATCGTCACCGATGTCTATTGGACGACCGACAACCCGGGAAAACATGACAACCAGGGAAGAATTTTCTTCAACGACTGATCAAGCGATGGCAGAGACCGAGACAGCGACAAACATGCGCGAGATTGCGTACCGCGAGGCGGTGCGGGAGGCGCTTGCCGAGGAGATCGAGCGCGACGAGAATGTCGTGATCATGGGCGAGGAAGTCGCCCAGTACAACGGCGCTTATAAGGTGACCGAGGGACTCTGGAAGAAGTACGGGGACAAACGGGTGGTCGATACCCCGATCAGCGAGGCCGGATTTATCGGAATGGGGATCGGCGCGTCGATGCTCGGGATCCGTCCGGTGATGGAGCTGATGTTCTTCAGCTTTGCGTATGTGGCATGGGACCAGATCGTCAACAACGCTGCCACGATCCGCTATATGTCGGGCGGTTTGATCAATATTCCGATTGTCATTCGCGGTCCGGCAAACGCCGGCACGAATGTCGGATCGACGCACTCGCACACCCCGGAAAACCTGTTCGCAAATTTTCCGGGTCTGAAGGTCGTGTGCCCGGCGACTCCGTACGACGCGAAGGGGCTGATGAAGACCGCGATACGCGACAACGATCCGGTGTACGTGCTCGAGAACACATTGCTATACGGGCTCAAGGGACCGGTCCCGGAGGAGGAGTACACGATCCCGCTCGGGCTTGCCGAGGTGAAGCGGGAGGGAACCGACCTGACGATCGTCGCCCACGGCCGGGCCGTTCTCAGCTCGCTCAAGGCGGCTGAGATTCTCGAAGCGGAGCATGAGCTGAGCGTGGAGGTGGTCGACCTGCGCAGCATTCGCCCACTCGACGAGGAGACGATCCTCAACTCGGTCCGCAAAACCAACCACGCCCTGTACGTGGAGGAGACCAAGCCGTTCTGCGGCGTGGGCGCCCAGATCTCGCACCTGATCCAGTCGCAGGCATTCGACTACCTCGACGCCCCCGTGGCGCGGCTGTCCGCCATCGACGCCCCGGCGATCTACTCCGATCCGCTCGAGAAGATTCAGCTCCCCAATCCCCAGCGGATCATCCAGGTGGCGCTGGGAATGTTTTAGGGCGGGCGGCGGCGCGGATGAGCGCGTGTGGAGTGCGGCGTGCTGTTGGAGTGCCGCGTTTACGCGGTCAGAATGTGCGTCGTCCCGTCCCTGCCGAGGCCTGAGGAGACCGCCTGAAGGCGGGACCCCAACGGGCGGCGGCGCGGATGAGCGCGTGTGGAGTGCGGCGTGCTGTTGGAGTGCCGCGTTTACGCGGTCGGGATGTGCGTCGTCCCGTCCCTGCCGAGGCCTGAGGAGACCGCCTGAAGGCGGGATTTGCAGCTACGGCCTTGAAGAGGTTCTCAATCCCAACCATCTCCATAACGGTCGATGGGATAGCTGTGCCAAAGGTGTTTTGCTTCCTCCTCTCCGACCTCTTGCAGGTATGCCGCAGCGCTAGACCATGGCCACTCCTGCCAGCGGCGAACGTAGCCGTGACGCACCGGATTATGATGCACGTAATTCATGGATGCTTGAAAATGTGCGTCTGACTTCTGCCGGGTCTCTGCCGAACCATGAAAGACCTTCCGTCCGGGAGTATTGTCCTCGACGTTCCATGAGCGCGACCACCGACCGTGGAGTTTACCCAGTGCGCTCCGCAAAGATAAGACATGCGCGCAGCGCACCAATGCATGGTAGTGGTTCGGTAGAACGGCGTATGCAAAGATCTCTCCACAGTTCTCCTCCAGCGTTCCAAGTAGAGCGTCTTCGAAGGCACTCATGCGGGTGGGGGACCATCCGATATAAGAGGCATGTTCGAAGCACGCAGCCGTGATTAGAAAGCGTTCTTCGCCCTCGTTCTTCCAGACCGGCGGTCGGCGCCATGAACCTCCACGCCGCATCCGGAGGCGCATAGCTTCTGCGCGTTGTGCGTCAGTCATCCGTCTCCAATCATACATCGCTAGGAATTTTGGGTATCAGTTGTCGGTTGGTCAACGCAGGGAGCGATGACATGGATTATTTTAATGTAAACATGACCGCCTGAAGGCGGGACCCCAACGGGCGGCGGCGCGGATGAGCGCGTGTGGAGTGCGGCGGGCTGTTGGAGTGCCGCGTTTACGCGGTCGGGATGTGCGTCGTTCCGTCCCCGCCGAGGCCGCGGAAACCGCCTGAAGGCGGGACCCCAACGGGCGGTGGCGCGGATGAGCGCGTGTGGAGTGCGGCGTGCTGTTGGAGTGCCGCGTTTACGCGGTCGGGTTGCGCGGCGTTCCGTCCCGCCGAGGCCGCGGAAACCGCCTGAAGGCGGGACCCCAACGGGCGGCGGCGCGGATGAGCGCGTGTGGAGTGCGGCGGGCTGTTGGAGTGCCGCGTTTACGCGGTCGGGATGTGCGTCGTTCCGTCC
>SLNJ01000041.1 GCA_007133065.1 Opitutales bacterium | reverse complement strand
GGAGGGTATCCGGGCCGCAGCTTGCGGTGCCGAGGCCGCGTTGTCGGGCGTCGATACACCACTCGAGGGTGCTCCGCGGTTTCAGCTCGTGTGTGTGATATGCTGCAATCAGGTCTTCCGTGGTGAACCGGCTTACCGATCCGCTGAACGGCTTTTCGGCGCTTACGCGGCAGCCCCGTCCGCGGCAGTCGGTCAGCGTGATCCAGCGCAGGTCCTCTTTGTTGCCATGCTCCTGGGGCACGATGTAGGGTACGTATTGGTCGGAGACGGTGCCGGTGAACATGCCGATGCGTGCGCCGTGTTTGCGGTCGGCGTAGGTCTCGTGTGGGCCGCGCCCGAACCAGGCGAGGTGCTGGTACGGCTTCGCCACGGTGCAGCGCACGCCGATCCTGGGGAGATCGGATGCATCCAGATGGATGGTGAACCGGTGATCGAATGTCAGGACGCCGTGTCCATCGATCCGTACAATCTGCTCGTGAAGGATTGCATCGGGCAGGGCGGGCAGGGCGATTCGATGGAGACTGGTCCACCGGCACCGGTCCGAACTGGCTCTGAAGGAGAGGGATTCGAGGTGAGTCGTCGCGCGATCGAGTCCGGCAAGCATCCAGCGTCCGAGTGGTTTCCATTCGGCCCGCCACTGTTCGGGTTTCCCTTTGACGCCGTCGTTGTCCGTCCATCCGCGGAGGATGTGCAGGCGAGGTCCTGAGAGGAGGAGCGGTTGTGCGTCGAGGCTTGTGGATTCGATGCAGCCGGTTTGTTCGTCGAGGGTGCAGCGGACCGGGCCGGCGTGGATGATCCTGCGTTTGTTGCAGGATTCGACTGAGACCGGTTTGCGGGCACGCTGCGCCGGTTTGCGGCGTGCCGGGGATGTGCGATCCACAAGATGCTGATCCCATCCGACCTCGTGCCCGGCGGAGGCCCAAGGGGTCTTTACCCGTGTTCTGTAGTGCAGAGTCAGGTAGGTTTCCTCGCCCGGTTTCGGGTTGTGTGCCGACAGTTCCAGGGAGATCTCCTGTGCGTCCCTCGGATCGATAGAGATGCCCGGTAGACTGCCGCGTTTCACCGTTCGACCCGCAACCTCGAGAGTCCAGGTTATGCGTAACCGATCGCTGGACTGGAAGAACCGGCGGTTGTGAACGCGCAGGCGCGCCACGCCGTCCCGGACGCCGAGCAGGTCGGCTTTGAGAGGCTGGACGATCCGTTTGAATTCGTGCAGCGCCGGTTTGGGCGTCCCGTCGGGCCAGACCAGTCCGTTGCAGCAGAAGTTGACGTCGTTCGGTTCGTCGCCGAAATCGCCCCCGTAGGCCCAGAACCACCGGGCGCGCCCGGCGAACAATTCGGATTTCAGTTCGTCGACGGTTCCGGTCATGTCGGCGGGTGGACGCCAGTCGCCCCGTCTTGCGGTCGATTTCAGGATCCCCTGTTCCATCCAATCCCAGATGAAGCCGCCCTGGAGTCCCCGGTGTTTGTAGATCGCCTCCCAGTAATCCCATAATCCGCCGTTGCTGTTGCCCATGGCGTGGGAGTACTCGCAGGGTATGAACGGACGGGGATCGGAGCCAGCGCTGCGGGACCATCGCACCATGTCCGCGAGCGCGGGGTACATCGGATTATGCAAATCGTTGGAACGCTCGCCACCGGTGCCGTAATCGTTGCCGCCGCCCTGGGTGCGCTTTCGTTTGACGGCATTCTCGTTGTGCAGCAGGCGGGACGGGTCTCGGGCGCGTATCCAATCGGCAGCGCGGTCATGGTTCGGGCCGTACCCGCTCTCATTGCCGAGCGACCACATGATGATGCACGGGTGATTCTTGTCGCGTTCGACCATGCGGGTGCAGCGATCGAAGTAGGCCTGTCCCCAGCGCGGATCGTGTCCGAGCATGGCGTAGTTGGCATGGTGTTCGATGTTCGCTTCATCGACCACGTAGATCCCGTACTCGTCGCAGAGGTCGTACCAGCGCGGATCGTTCGGGTAGTGGGCGGTGCGGACTGCGTTGATGTTGTGCCGTTTCATCATGAGGGCATCGCGGCGCATATCCTCGAGGGTCACGGCCTTGCCGGTGCGATGACTGTGGTCGTGGCGGTTGACTCCCTTGAGGTATACCGGTTGCCCGTTGATAAGCAGTTGGCGATCGTGGATCTGCACGCTACGGAATCCCACCTTGAGCGCCGTGCATTCGATCCGGCGCCCTGAAGGATCCTTCAAGGTGATAAGGAGCGTATAGAGGACGGGTGTTTCATCGGACCAGAGTTGGATGCCAGGGACCTCGAATTGGATGTGTGCTTCGTAGTATCCATTTCGGTATGACGCACTGATGGAGGCGTGGGCGTCCGGACTCGGCAGGCGCTTGCCCGTGGGATCATAGAGGCGCGCGGTGAGCGTGTGATCGCTCTCGGGCTCCCCAACGAAGCCCGCACGCGCCATGACGCTCAATACGCCGTTTCGGAGATCCCTGTCCGGTTCGGCACGTGCGAACAAATCGGCGATGTAGGTGTGATCCGTTGCGTAGAGTCGCACGCTGCGATGCAGTCCGGCCATCCACCAATGATCCTGGTCCTCGAGGTAAGATCCGTCCGACCAGCGGATTACAACAAGAGCGATCGAGTTGTCGCCCGCCTGCAGATAATCCGAGACATCGAACTCGGCAGGCAGGCGCGAATCCTTGCTCATCCCGGCGAACCGACCGTTGACGTACGCGCAGACACAACTCTCGGCTCCGCCGATGTGCAGGACGATCCGCCGTCCGCGCCACTTTCCGGGCATCGCAAAGTGCGTGCGGTACACCCCGGTCGGATTCTTGTCGGAGACGGCGGGCGGACGATTCTCGAACGGCATCGCGATGTTGGTGTAATGTGGACGATCGTGCCCCTGCATCGTCCAGTTGCCCGGGACGCGAATCCTGGTCCAGGCCTTGCCCGGCGCATTGGTTCCGAGTGCCGATTTTGGGACCGCGTCGGGGGACGAAAACAGCCGAAATCCCCAGGTTCCGTCCAAGCACTGGACCCACGGCGACGCCTCCGGTTCGCGGCGCAGGGCGGATCGCGCATCCGGGAACGGGAAGAGCGTGGCCCGGGCGGGAAGGCGGTTGATGTGGGTAAGTTCTGGAATCTCCCAGAACCGGGGGGTCAATGGCTCGGGCATGGGCGGCGGATATGGGTGACGATGGCCGGAGCCGCAATGCGGGCGCCGGAGCGTGATGGGTCGATACGGCAATCCTGTTGTAGGGAGTTGAGCCCCTGAATCGCAAGCGCCAACTGCGCGCGGCGGAGCAACGGTGTTTTGATCTAAGAAATAAAGCCCCTCCACCCATGGATCGCATGGATGGCATCGGTTCGCAAAGTGTGGGCGCCGCGGACTGCCGCCGGTTAGAATCCGATACCGACTCCGAGCTCAAAGAGATGCGCGCCGGTATTCGCCTTGAGCTCATAGTCGCCTTCGGTGAGCGTCAAACCGTCGGCGTTCAGGTATCGATATCCGGTGTATACACTGAAAGTATCGAGGAAACTGAGACGCACTCCGAGCATCACCTGGTAGCTGAAGCGCGCGTCATCCGCGCTGGATGAAAAGGATTCCTCCAAGCTACTACTTCCGAGAGCGGCATTGAAAAAGTCCATTTTCACCTGACTGACGCCGACACCCACCCCTGCGTACGGCTCAATGATCGGCGTGAAGGGTATCTCAACCAAGGCGTTCGCGAAGAACGATGTCCTCTTGAAATCGCCGGAGGTCATCACTTCCGTGAATTCGGTGTCACGGATGCTGGTCCCCAGGTAACTCACCTCGGCCTCAGCCCGGAGGATCGTGAACTTGAATCCGCCGGCTATATTGAAGCCGGCGGAATCGTCGATTGAGGCGCGATAGTCCTGGGAGATTCCCTGAACGGATACGTCGCGCGGCGAATTGTACAGCATACCACCGCGAAGATAGAATCCGGCATGAGCGGATGCGGCTGAGACCGTGATGGCGAGGACGGCAACGAGTAGTGTTTTCATAGAATCAGTTTGCTAAGGTTAGGGCGTTACTTTGAAAGCGTCGCGCCTGAATTGCAATCCGGAAACCGCGGGAACGGTACAGTCTGTTTCCCGGACCCGGGGTCCATGCAAGGTTCGCGAAGCTTTTGGAGGCTTGATCCAGATCAAGGTATTGCTTTACCGTTGTGTTATCCTGCTCAGCGTCATGTTGTTTGTTTACTCCAGGAGGCGGCGGACACGGTGCGCGCACCAGTGGGTGCGCGCCCTTCTGGCATGCCTCGCTCTTCTGGCGGTGGCAAACGGACAACTCGCGCTGCTACAGAACCTGGCATGGGCCGGTATGGCCTCCCGATTTGTTCAGGAGAGTGGATGGAATACCGGGCTGCAGAGGACATTTGACGAATCCGAGTCCTGCACGCTGTGCGAAGCGATTGCACAAGCTGAAGAGGAGGACCCGGGCATGAAAGGTGGGATTCGGCATCCGGGTCCCTCCGTGCTCCTCGCACTACCGGGAATGGTTCGGGTTGTTGCCCCGGACCCGCCGCGGAACGGCGAACGTCTCGCTTCCGATGTGCCCGGATGGACAAGCCGCACGGAAACGCCTTCGTCTCCGCCGCCCCGAAGGCGGTGGCTCAGCGCCTGATTCCGAACGGCTCGCTCCGTTCCGGAAGTGTCGCTATCCCCGGAACTCGGGGACGAGTGCGTCGTGCTCTCGACGGTCTGCGTCTATCCGTGCCGCGGATTTCACTCTCGGCCCTGTGCCAGGGGAATCGCCTGCGGCCGTGAGCCCGGCTTGATTCACAACGGCATCCATTCGGAACCGAGTCTTCGCGCGCACTCTGGTCCAACCTTATTCAATCATTTCATACATACCAATGAACACATCATTCTTCATACAATTCAAGATCCTCGTCCCGGTCGCGCTTGCCGCGACCACGTTCATCCTTCCGCTCTCCGCAGATGAACCAGTTTTCAAGCTCACTCCTTATGTCGCTACCATAGCGGCCCGGGAAACGCCCACTCGATCCTGGGTCGATCCCAAAGCCCCGGCGCAGCCGATTCCAGTGGAGGATGGCGCCGGAGTACTGAAGACGGTTCCAGGGTTTACACTCATCCGAAAAGGTGGAACGAGCAGCGATCCGATGCTCCGCGGGATGGCCGGCTCGCGTCTCGGAATGCTACTCGGGGGTGAGTCCATTCTCGGCGGGTGCGGCAACCGGATGGATCCGCCGACCGCATATGTTTTCCCCTCCGCCTATGACAGAGTCACCATCATCAAAGGTCCGCAGACTGTCCTGTATGGTCCGGGGCAATCAGCCGGGGTGGTACTATTCGAGCGTGATGCTCTGTATTATCCCGTTCCTGCGGTTGATTTGGACGGCACTCTGGCCGTCGGTTCGTTCGGGCGCAACGACGCCCGGCTCAGCCTGAGTGCTGGAGCGCCTCTCGGGTACGTCCGCCTGGATGCCAACCACACCGCTGCCGGGGATTATCGAGACGGTTCGGGGCGGCGTGTGCATTCTTCATACGACAGATGGAGTCTTCAGGGAGCCCTGACCTGGACCCATGGGCCGGCGACGCTTTTGGAATGGACCGGTATCCTGAGCGACGGGGAGGCCGCGTATGCCGATCGCGCGATGGATGGAACCTTGTTCGCCAGGGAAAACACCGGATTGCGCTGGCAGCACGAACCTGCCGCCGGCGAAGTCGAGAAAATCGAGGCGCAAGTCTTCTACAACTATGTCGATCACGTGATGGATAATTTCTCCATGCGTTCCTTCAAGCCGAACCCAATGATGCCCCATCGTACCGTCTCCAATCCCGATCGGGAGACCATCGGCGGCAGGGCACAGGTTTCATTTCTGCCCGTGCCGTCATTGCGCCTGGAGGTCGGCGGCGATCATCAGGAGAACCGCCACAGCATGCGTCGCTCGATGAATGAGGCTAGCAATCCTTATCGGGAACAACCCCGTGTTCGCGATGCTGAGTTCCGCGTGACAGGTCTCTTCGCCGAGGCGATGCAGGAAGCCGGGGAGTCGGGTCGGATTGTGAGCGGACTCCGCATCGATCTGTGGAAGGCTCGAGACCTGCGCGATCGGATCCGAATCGGTCACATGGGAACACAGCCAAACCCCACAGCCGGTGAAGGACGCCGGAGCGAGCTTCCGAGCGGATTTGTGCGCTATGAACACGACCGTTCGGAGGCCACGCAGCTCAGCCTCGGCGTCGGTCACAGCCGTCGTTTCCCGGACTACTGGGAGCTCTTCAACAAGGAGAGCGAAACGGATCTGAGCGCGTTCCACGTCGCCCCGGAAAGGGTCTCGCAGATCGATGCGGGGCTCCAATACGAAACGGGACATGCGATGTACTCGCTCGCGCTTTTTGCCAATCGCATTAACGACTATATTCTCATCGAGCGCGACTATCCCAAGGGGATGCGCACGACCGCCATCACCCGTAATATCGACGCCTCGGCATGGGGAGGGGAGGGCGCGATCCAATATGATTTCGCCGACGGTTGGCGGGCCGACCTGTCGATTACCTATGTGTACGGAAAGAATCGCACCGATGGGATTCCGCTGGCCCAGCAACCTCCCCTGGAGAGCCGGCTGGCGCTCTCCTACAGCACCGCGACCTGGTCGGTTGGATGGCTCACGCGCGCCGTGGCTCGGCAAAGCCGAGTCGCGCTCAACCAGGGGAATATCGTTGGACAAGATATCAGCCCCAGCGGCGGGTTCACGGTCTACAGCCTGAACGGGTCATGGAGCCCCACCCCCAGGTGTCGGATCAGCGCAGGCGTCGACAACGTTTTCGATCGTACATACGCGGAGCACCTCAGTCGCGGGGGCAGCATGGTGGCCGGCTTTCCGCCTCCCACGATGCGTGTCAACGAACCGGGCCGCACGCTATGGGCGACGGTCAGAATCACCCTGTAACAAAGAGGGTCAGGGGAGAGTGGTTCTAGCGCAAGGCGCACGACACGTCGCTGATGTCTTATCGCGGCGCGTCGTGGACGCAGCGATAGAGCCGCTATGGCGCTTGTCCGTTCCACACCCGTCGCTCCCGCTGCCCTCCCCCAGCACACACGATCACAACCAACCCAAAGAACCAAAAACACGGTCAACTTCTAGTCAGGACTCGACACGCCTGGCGCACCACACACGAAATTCGGAGAAGAACCGAATTTCAGTTCCTCGGGCTCGTGCGTCTGACCGCGACGGGCGGGCGGCGCTCCCTCCAAAACGTGGACGGCCTCCAGCCGATGATTCGGGGACTCCACGAATCCCGATGTTTCGAGGAGGGTGCGTGTGTGCCCGAGGGTCGAGTCCCCTTGCATGGAACTACCGCGGAGCTGCCCAAATGATGGTCTCGTCGCTATCCTGGAGGACCATCCTGGAGCCCTCCTTCTCGGACGCTATTCCGGCGCGCACCACGTTTTCGTTCAACAGAACGAGCCGTGTGCCGTCCGTCTCCGAGATCAGACGAGCACGAACCGCGCCGTTTGCGTCGAAAAGATTGAGGTCGGAGCCATTCGGCTCCGACCTCAAGCCGGCGCGCACCGTCCCGTCGTCGTCCCGAAAGATCAGAACGGTCGGCCCATCTCGCTCCGCACTCATGCGGGCGCGCACCACGTTATTCCTTCCAAGAAGGAGCAGTTGCGGCCCATCTTGGTCTGAGGAGAACTCTCCCAGTGGGGTGCCGTTCCCATCGACGACGACAAACCGCTGTGCGCGTATCTCCTCGGCTCCGTCGCCGTCGAACGAAATCCATGCAACGAGCAGCACGATAACCAGAAGCAGCAGGGCCGCAACAGCGCTCTTCCGGGCAATACTCTTCACGCGGGACAGCTCTCTCTCCAATACGTCAAAGCGTTCTTCCGTGGTCATTTTTCGGTCTCCTTTGCAGAATCGACCACAATCGTTCCGATCTCGTCGAGGGAGCCATGGGTCATGGTCGCCTGCATACCGACCGGAGGCCCGCTCACTGATTCCGCGGATCGTCCTCGGGGTTGATGTACTCGATCCCCCAGGGACCGGTGCCGTGGAGCTGGATGACGGTTTCCTCCTCGGTGTATCCGAACATCGGGTCTCCGGGGGCCATGACCGCGAATCCGCCTTGCTTCAGAGCCATGGTCTTGTCGCGGTTGAATACCTTTCCGTGCGCAAAGTGAAACGTCCCCGAAAGAACGGTCACGCGCTCGTACGCCGGATGGATGTGGGGTGCAATGATGTAGTCCGGGGGCAGTTTGAGGCGGAATGTGAACGGTTCCTCCTGGCTCAAGACTCCCTCGATGACCGCCATCTTCGCCCCGGGGGCCATGGATGCAATCTCGCCCCATTCCAGCTCATCGGAATTCAGCATCACGTGTCCCTCGCCACGGTAAGGGAGTTCGACATGAGACATGCCGGAGAGGTTTCCGGCGAGGAGTAATGGAGCGATGAGGCTAAGGATCAGCTGTTTCATTGAGGTTTCCTCCGTTTGATTGATTTGCTAATGAATGTCATCCTCTCAAAAAGATGATTTGATCCGTCAGGCCAGATCAACCATCAAAGATGATTATAATAGTAAGTATAAACTCACGTAATATGCAACCCTTCGAGTTAAATTTTATCGGCGCCATCGTCGTCGATGGTCCGGGAGAACACATGATTTCGCGTGCTGGCGCTTGCGGTGCTCCCGGCGTGCGGGACCCCACGGCATGGGCGGATCGGCTTCCGCAAGCACGGTCCCGCCGGAAGCATTCGGCGCGGTGCTTTTAGAGATTCTACGTGGACAGACCGCTGCCGTTGTGACATTGAGAAGGCAAACCGACACATTTTCTCGAAAAGGACAGGAGATGCCTTCGACACAATTGAAAAACGGGGACACGAGCTGGTTTGTTCACGACCGGTTCGGGTTGTTCATTCATTGGGGGCTTTACGCGTTGCCGGCACGGCACGAGTGGGTAAAGCACCACGAGCGGATTCCGGATGAGCGGTATGATCTCTATTTCCGCCACTTCGATCCCGACCTCTACGATCCGGCCGAGTGGGCCGCAGCGGCGGCGGGGGCGGGAATGAAATATTTCGTGGTCACGACGAAACACCACGAGGGGTTCTGCCTATGGGATTCGAAGCACACGGATTACAAGGCGACGCGGACGCCGTGCGGACGGGACCTGCTCAAGCCGATGGTTGAAGCGTTTCGCGAACGCGGGTTGCGAACCGGATTCTACCACTCGCTCATCGACTGGCATCATCATCAGTACATCATCGATCCGCATATTGGCCCGCTTCGCGACCATCCGGACCGTGAGCGACTCAACCAGGGCCGCAGCCAGGCGAAGTATGCCGAGTATCTTCACGCGCAGGTCCGGGAACTGCTCAGTGATTTTGGGACGGTCGATATTCTCTGGTTTGACTTCAGTTACCCAAAGCCGGATGGCTCGGGCAAGGGCCGCGACGATTGGCAGAGCGAGGAACTCCTCAGACTGGTCCGCCGACTCCAGCCCGACATCCTGCTCGACGACCGGCTTGACCTGCCCGTTGATATGCCGGGTGCGTGGGACATCAAGACGCCCGAACAGGCGCAGCCTCGAGAGGGGATCACGGTGGATGGCAAGCCGGTGGTCTGGGAGGCCTGCCAGACCTTCAGCGGGTCGTGGGGTTATTTTCGTGACGAGACGACATGGCGGGGCGTCGATGAGCTGATTCGCACGTTGATCGACTGCGTCAGCAAGGGCGGGAACCTTTTACTCAATGTCGGGCCGACCGGGCGCGGCGAGTTCGATGCGCGGGCGTTGGACCGCCTCCGCGGCATCGGCGCATGGATGAAGCGGCATGGCCGCGCGATCTACGGGTGCACGCAGGCGCCGTCGGAGTTCCCGACCCCGCAAGACTGCCGGCTGACCTACAATCCGGACAGCAATCGCATCTACGTGCACATGTTCGCGTGGCCTTACAAGCACCTGCACCTGGACGGCGCATTCTCCGATCGCGTTGAATATGCCCAATTTCTCAACGACGCCAGCGAGGTCCGGATGGGGATGGACTCGTGGCATGCGAACCAGCTGGCGACCGACCCGCGAAAGACCCTCACCCTGACGCTTCCGCTCGTCCCGCCGGACGTTCCGATTCCCGTCGTTGAGCTCTTTCTCAAGTAGGGCGGGGCCTTGTTGAACAATGACCACACCGGCAAAATCCCGATGTGGGACGATGCGCTCTGTTACGTCATCGAGGGATGGGGATCGTCACTGCGGTTTGTTGTCGAGGATCGACTCGATCCGTTCCATGACCGCCTCTGTAAGCAGGTCGACCGCCTCGGCTGCCGCTGCGTTTTCGATCACCTGTTCCGCCTTCGTGGCGCCGATAATCGCGGTGCTGACATTCGGGTTCTTCAGACACCATGCGAGAGCGAGTTGGCTGAGCTTCAGATCCAGTTCCTTGGCGATATCGGCGAGTTGTCGAATCTTTCCGATGTTCTCCTCGTTGACCATTTTCCGCATCCATTCTCCACCCTTGGCGATGGCGCTGTCTTCGGGAATCCCGTCGTTGTACTTGCCGGTCAACAAGCCCACGGCCAGCGGAGAGTAGATGGTGGTCCCCAGGCGGTGCTTCGCGAAGATCGGGCGGAGCTCGCCGTCGACACGGCGCCGGTGAAGCATGCTGTGATTGGTCTGCTCCATGGTGGGAGCGGAGAGATGATCCCGTGCTGCGATCGCGTACATCTCCTGGATATCGGAGGCGGTGAACTCGCTCGTTCCCCAGTAGAAAATCTTCCCGCGTTGAATCAACTCGTTCATCGTGTGAACGATCTCCTCCAGGGGTGTGGCGGGGTCGGGACGGTGGCAGAAGAAGAGGTCGAGGTAATCCAGGCCCATGCGCTGCAGGGCGGCGTCACAGGCTTCCACCAGGTGCTTGCGTGAGAGTCCGCGCTGCGTTGGCAGGTCGCCCACGCGGATTACTTTGCTTGAGACGATGTAGGTGTCGCGCGGCCAACCCGTCTTTGCGAACACCTTCCCCATCGCCCGCTCGGCGCCGCCTCCGCCATACGCTTCAGCACCGTCGAAGAAATTAATCCCCGCATCGTATGCGGCACGCAGGCAGGCATCGCAGGTCGAATCGTCCTCCTGCTGGCCATAGGTCCGCCACGATCCCAGGGAGATGGCGCTGACGTTCAATCCGGATTTTCCCAGTTTTCGGTATTGCATACTCTTTCATGCACCGCCCGAATTCATGACGTCAAACAGAAACCAGTCACAGGTTAGTATTGCGGCGCCGCAGGGCAAACGACTACAAATCGTTGCATGAAAAACGATACGGTGCGGATTGGAATCATTGGAGCGGGAGCGAACACCCGGCGCATGCACATTCCGGGATTTCAGAGGATCTCCGGAGTCGAGATCGTCCTTGTCTGCAACCGGTCGGAGGCGTCGTCCCGGCATGTCGCAGAAGCGTTTGGAATCCCGGCGGTTGCCGGGCACTGGCGCGAGGTCGTGGATTCCCCGGACGTGGACGCGGTTTGCATCGGCACGTGGCCCTACTTGCATGCCGAGGCGAGCATCGCCGCCCTTGATGCGGGGAAGCACGTGCTCACAGAGGCGCGCATGGCGATGAACCTGGACGAGGCGTCCGCGATGCTCGATGCAGCGCGCCGGCATCCGGATCGGGTGGCGCAGGTCGTTCCTGCTCCCATGTCGCTCGACTTCGACGCGACAATCCTCGAACTCCTCGACGCCGGAGCCATCGGCGATCTCAGGGAGGTGTGCGTGGTGCAGACCGGCGGCCAATCCGCCGACAGCTCCGCACCGATTACCTGGCGGCAGGATGTCGACTTGAGCGGGCACAACGTGCTCACCATGGGGATCTACCACGAGATGGTGCAGCGGTGGCTCCGCCGCGAGCCGGAGTGGGTGCTCGCCGACGGCGCCGTTTTCACTCCCGTACGAAAGACACCGGACGGAACGGAGGAGAAATCGGTGCATATCCCGGAGAGTCTGTCGATCCTGGGTGCCTGGCCGGGTGGTGTGCGTCTCGTCTACCACTTTAGCGGCGTCGAACCGGGACGCCCGCGCAACGAGATCCGGTTGAACGGTTCCCGCGGTGCCCTGCGGCTGGACTTGGGCGAGAGCGTTCTGCACCGCGCGGATCTGGAGCAGGAGAACCCCGTCGAGGTGCCAGCGGAGAAACGTCGCGGCTGGCGGGTAGAGGAGGACTTCATCCGGAGCGTGCGCGAGGGCGTCCCGGTCCACCTCACCTCGTTCGAGGACGGGGTGAAGTACATGCGTTTCACCGACAACGTCCACCGCTCCCTGGAGTCGGATCGCGCGCGGGTGGTGTGGGATGTTTAACAGCAGTGCAAAACGCGAGTGAGACACTGGCGCTACGCCGAAACCCCGTCGATTTTTGTCGACTCTACCATTGGCACGGGTTCTTTCTGGCCCAGCCGAGGGCCGGTTTCGCGCGATGCAGACCGGTTCTTCGCGAACACACGTTTCGGGAGTTCCCGGAGCGCTCAAACCTGTATTAGAATCGATGCCGATACCAGCATTCCAGTATCAAGAACCCTTTCCGCTGGAAGGGGATACGACCCAATACCGTCTGTTGACGAGCGACTATGTGAGCGTGGGGGAGTTTGAAGGCCGCCCCGTGCTGAAAGTCGATCCCGAGGGTTTGGCCCGCCTCGCCAACCAGGCGATGAAGGATATCTCCTTTCTTCTGCGTCCGGCGCACCTCGAGCAGGTGGCGGCGATCCTCGATGACGACGACGCGAGCGAGAACGACCGCTACGTGGCGCTGACAATGCTGCGCAATGCGGAGGAATCGGCGCGGGGAATCCTTCCGTTCTGCCAGGACACCGGTACGGCGATCGTGATGGCGAAGAAGGGTCAGCAGGTCTGGACCGGCGGGGGCGACGAGGAGTTTCTGTCGAAGGGAATCTACAAGACCTACACCGAGGAGAACCTGCGCTACTCGCAGTCGGTGCCGCTGGATATGTACGAGGAGAAGAACTCCGGTACAAATCTGCCGGCGCAAATCGACATATCCGCCACGGACGGGATGGAGTACAAATTCCTCTTCATGGCGAAAGGCGGCGGCTCCGCGAACAAGACCTTCCTTTTCCAGGAGACGAAGGCGCTTTTGAACCCGAACTCGCTGGAGACCTTCCTCGCCGAGAAGATGCGCACCCTGGGAACGGCGGCGTGCCCGCCGTACCACATGGCGTTTGTCATCGGCGGCACCTCCGCCGAGGCGTGTCTGAAGACCGTGAAGCTCGCCTCTGCCAAGTACCTGGACGGACTGCCCGAAGATGGGAACGAACACGGCCGCGCCTTTCGCGACCGCGCGCTGGAGGCGCGGCTGCTCGAGATCGCCCAGGAGTCGGGATACGGTGCGCAGTTCGGCGGGAAGCACTTTGCGCTCGACGTGCGGGTGATCCGACTGCCGCGTCACGGGGCTTCCTGTCCCGTGGGTATGGGCGTCTCGTGCTCCGCTGACCGCAACGCCAAAGCGAAGATCGATAGCGAGGGGATTTGGATCGAGGTGCTCGAGCCGAATCCCGGGCGCTTCATTCCCGAGCGGTTCCGCAAGGCGACACCCTCCAAGGCGGTCCCGATCGACCTCAACCGTCCGATGCCGGAGATTCTCGCGGAACTCGGCAAATACCCGATCACGACCCAGCTCTCTCTCTCCGGAACGATCGTGGTGGCGCGGGACATCGCTCACGCCAGGATCAAGGAGCGGCTCGACGCCGGGGACGGGATGCCGCAGTATCTCAAGGATCATCCGGTTTACTACGCCGGACCGGCGAAAACTCCCGAGGGGGAGGCTTCAGGATCGTTTGGACCGACCACGGCCGGCCGGATGGACTCGTACGTCAACCTCTTCCAGTCCCACGGCGGGTCGATGATCATGATCGCCAAGGGCAACCGCAGTCCGGCGGTGACCGAAGCGTGCAAGGAATACGGCGGATTCTACCTTGGCTCCACCGGCGGACCGGCGGCGATCCTCGCCCGTGAGAACATCCGCAAGGTCGAGATCCTGGAGTATCCCGAACTGGGGATGGAAGCGGTGTGGAAGATCGAGGTGGAGAACTTTCCCGCGTTCATCCTGGTCGATGACAAGGGGAACGATTTCTTCCGCCGGATCAGCGAGTCCGCTGCAGCGAAGCGGTAATGCGTTCGCCGGGGTTGAAAAGCTTCCGCGCCGGGAACAGATCGAACGCTCTCCGGAACCTGCAATCTCGGTACCGCCGTGCCGGTGTTGTGACCGGCGCCTGTGTAATCGACAACCGCGGCAATCGCGCGACCACAATCCGTGAACAGGCGATCACCTAAAGGGCGGCGATTCATTCACCGCAATAATAGTTCAATAAGAAAGCTCGCTATTTCCTCGAATCGATGATTGTCTCTCTCCCGAAACAAATCACCTCTACCAAGCAAGTTCAGGGATAGTCATCAGGCGAGTTACGTATTCAGTGATGATTTGAGACCCGATCCTCGGGAACCGGCACAGGCGAATAGAGCGATAGAATCAGAACATTACTATGAATACCAAAATGTATGTAGGGAACCTCTCCTTTGATGCAACCGAAGCGGACGTGCGCGATCTTTTCGCAGAACATGGCGCTGTAACCGAAGTGGCGATTGTCATGGATCGTGACTCCGGCCGTCCACGCGGTTTCGGCTTTGTCACGATGGCCGATCAAGCCGGCATGGAATCGGCTATCAAGGCGCTGAACGGCCAGGAAATGAATGGTCGCGAGTTGACAGTCAATGAAGCCCGTCCGCGCGAAGAACGTCCTTCCGGCGGTCGCGGATTCGGCGGCGGCGGCGGTCGCGGGCACGGCGGCGGCGGTCGCGATGGCGGCCGTGGCGGTCGTTATTAACACGTATAATTGATCTTTCCGGCTTCAGCCGGAGGCAGCATTCAGAGGCGGATTCGAAAGGATCCGCCTCTTTTTGGTGCTATGGGCCGCTGGTGACTGGTGTGGCGCGGTGTCGTTCAGGCGTCGCGGCGCGAGCGTGGTTGGCGTTCGCGTCGATCTCCAGATGGGTTCGCACCTCGGGTCTACCATTTCTTCTTGGCCCTGAAAGGAAGTTGGTTAGGCTTGGCGGCGGTTCCCGTTTGCGGGGCCAATGAAGATGGCGGAAAGCGAAAAACTCTTTCTCGGAATTGATGTCGGCACAGGAAGCGTGCGCGCCGGGTTGTTCGATGCGGCCGGCACGCGCCGCGGCATGGGGGTCGAGCCGATCGGGATCTGGCATCCGTCGGCGGAGTGGGCGGAGCAGTCATCCGAGGACATCTGGCGCGCCGCCGGGATCGCGATCCGGGCTGCACTCGCCGACGCCGAAGCCAAACCGGAGGCGGTCGCCGGGATCGGGGTCGACGCGACCTGCTCGCTCGTGGTCCTCGACGCGGAGGACCGGCCGCTCCCCGTCTCGCCGGAGGAGGATCCCGAGCGGAATGTGATCGTCTGGATGGACCACCGCGCGATCGACCAGGCGAATCGCATCAACGCAACCGGGGCCGCGGTCCTGCGCTATTCCGGTGGCACGGTGTCGCCGGAGATGGAGACCCCGAAGTTGCTCTGGTTAAAGGAGAACAACCCGGCCACGTGGCAACGGGCCGCCCGGTTCCTCGATCTGGCCGACTTCCTGACTTACCGCGCGACCGGGGACGATACACGGTCGCTCTGTACCACGGTCTGCAAGTGGACCTATCGGGGGGACCGCCTTCTCGAGGAGGGAGAGGGCGGATGGGATGCGCCGTTTCTGGAATCGATCGGCCTCGGAGAGCTGACTGCGGAGGGCGCCGCGCGGATCGGCGGGCGGGTGCGTCCGATGGGCGAGCCGGTCGGACACGGGCTCACCGAGGAGGCCGCCGCCGACCTGGGACTCGCCGCCGGGACCGCCGTCGGAGTCGGGATCATCGATGCGCACGCCGGCGGGCTCGGGATGATCGGGGTCCCGCTCGACGACGCGCCCCCCGACCGGGAGGCATTCAACCGCAGGGTGGCACTCATCGGCGGCACGTCGTCGTGCCACATGGCGATCGCACCGGAACCGCGCTTCCTGCCCGGCATCTGGGGGCCGTACGCTTCCGCGATGGTTCCGGACTGGTGGTTGACCGAGGGAGGGCAGTCCGCGACCGGAGCGCTCGTCGATCATCTGATCGAGCAGCACGCCGCCGCCGCCGCGATGCGCGAGGAGGCGGCGCGGGCGGGTGAGTCGATCTACGACCGCCTGAACAGCGCACTCGAGACCATCGCCCGCGATCTCCCGTTCCCCGCGGCGGTTACGCGCGGACTCCACATCTACCCCGACTTCCACGGCAATCGATCGCCGCGGGCCGATCCGTCGCTCCTCGGAATGATCAGCGGCCTCAACCTCGACCGCGGGGCCGGCGCCCTTGCGCGCCAGTACCTGGCCGGAATCCAGGGGGTCGCCTACGGAACCCGGCACATTCTCGAGGAGATGAACCGCGGCGGTTACGCGATCGACACCATTCTCATGTGCGGCGGCGGAACCAGGAATCCGGTCTTCCTCCGGGAACACGCCGACATCTGCGGCTGCAGCGTCGTGCTGCCGCGCGAACCGGAGGCGGTGCTTCTCGGATCCGCCATCCTCGGGGCGGTGGCGGCCGGGGTGTTCCCCGGGATCCCCGAAGCAATGGCCGCGATGACCGCCCCCGGCACCGTGATCGAGCCCGCAGGCGGCGCCGTACAAACGTACCACGAATGCAAGTACAAGATATTTCACCGCATGCACGACGATCAGCTCGCCTACCGGCGGATGATGGAGGAGTGAGCGTGGAGGCGCCTGACGTGTGCGGAAGGTGCAAGGAGAAAGGCCGGGCGCCGGTGGCGGAAAGTGGTTGCGTCGGCGCGCGTTCCGTCGCCGAATGATTGGATAATCGTTTTGACATGAAACAGACCGTAACACTCATGGGCGCCGGCGGGAAGATGGGCTGCCGGCTCACGGACAACCTCAAGGGCCGCCCCGAATACGCCATGCGCTACGTGGAGATTGCTGAATCGGGGCTGGAGCGGATGAAGGAGCATGGCGTGGCCCCGACCCCGGTGGCGGATGCGCTCCCCGGGTCCGACATTGTGATCCTGGCCGTGCCGGACGCCCGGATCGGGGAGATCGCCCACGAGATCGTGCCGCAGTTGCGCGCCGGGGCGATCGTCATGGTACTCGACCCGGCCGCCGCGTACGCCGGAGCCCTGCCGGAGCGCGCGGACATCACCTATTTCGCGGCCCACCCGTGCCATCCCCCGCTCTTCCACGACGTGCTCACTCCCGAGGCGCAGAGCGACTGGTTCGGCGGCTGCCACGCGCCGCAGTCGGTGGTATGCGCCCTGGTCCAGGGACCCGAGGAACACTACGCGGCCGGGGAAGCGCTCGCCGCGGCGATGTACGCACCGATTCTGCGGATGCATCGGGTGACGATCGAACAGATGGCCCTTCTCGAACCGGGCCTGGTCGAAACCACGTGCGCGAGCCTGATCACCGCGATGCGGGAGGCGCTCGACGAGGTGGTGCGCATGGGTGTCCCCGAGGAGGCGGCCTGGGATTTCACCATGGGGCACGTCCGGATCGAGCTCGCGATCATCTTCGGCAAGGCCGGATTTCCGTTTTCGGACGGTGCGATGCTCGCTATCCGGAACGCCCAGAAGCGGATCTTCCGGGACGACTGGAAGGAGCAGACGCTCTCCCCCGAGAGCGTCCGGCGGCAGGTGAAGGAAATCGTCGAAGCGGATTAACGGCGCCATGGATCCTATGCAGAAGCGGTTTGCAATTCTGGGTACCGGATTCTGGGCGCCGTACCAGCTCGCCGGATGGCGGGAACTCGACGGCGTGGAGTGTATCGCCGTCTATAATCGGACGAAAACCCGGGCCGAGGCGTTCGCCGCGCGCTTCGGGATTCCGGCCGTGTACGACAATCCCGAAGCGTTGCTCGAGCGGGAATCGCTCGATTTCGTCGACATCATCACCGACGTCGATACGCACCGGCCGTTCAGCGAATTGGCGCTGGCGCGCGGGGTCGATGCGATCTGCCAGAAGCCGATGGCCCCGACGCTCGCGGACGCGGAGGCGATGGTCGCGGCAGCCCGGGCCGCCGGACGGAAACTCTATATTCACGAGAACTGGCGATGGCAGTCGCAGATCCGGGCGGCGGGACGCTTTCTCGCCGCGGGGCGTATCGGGAAGCCGTGGCGGGCGCGAGTCGTCTATTCGAACAGTTTTCCGGTCTTCGACAACCAGCCCTTCCTGAAAGAACTCGACCGGTTTATCCTGATGGATGTCGGAACGCACATCTTCGACGCGGTGCGGTTTCTATTCGGCGAGGCACGTACCCTGTATTGCCATACACATCAGGTCAATAAAGGGATCCGCGGCGAGGATGCCGCCACCGTCATGCTCGAAATGGTTTCCGGTACGACGGTTTCCGTGGAACTCAGCTACGCGAGCCGCCTGGAGGGCGAAGCCTTCCCTCAGACGTTCCTGTGCGTGGAGGGGGAGGATGCCTCGCTCGAGTTGACGCGGGACTACTGGATCCGGATCACGACCTCCGAGGGAACATGGGCGAATCGGTACCCACCACGTTGGTACGAGTGGGCCGACAGTCGCTACGACGTGGTCCACGCCAGCATCGTCGATTGCAACGCCAACCTGCTCGCCGGGATGCGCGGAGAGGGCGATGCGGAGACGTCGGCGGAGGACAATCTGGAAACGCTCCGTCTCGTATCACTCGCCTACGACTCGGCGGAACAGGGGCAGGTGGTCGCGGTGGGCGCGTGAGGCACACGTGAGGCATAGAGCGTGCGGACCCATTCTCAGCCCGCAACGCCGGTTCGCGTCAAATCACTCGCATCTTCCACGATGCCTGGAAGGCATTGGGCTAGTGTGCGTCGGCCTTCAACACGCCCACCGCCCCGTCTTCGGGTTCGCCCCGGCGGAAGGTTTCGAAAAAGTCGGGTTTTCCCACTTGGCCGCCCTTGAGGCAGATCTCGAGGCCGTCGAATCGTTCTTCCGAGGCGTGGGTTCGACAGAGGGGCGATCCCGGTGTTGCAGGGATGATCATTTCGAGGGCTCGGATGCTCAGTTCGCGCGAGACGTAACCGGCGGTGTCGCCTCCCGCGACGCAAACGCGGCGGAGGTTGGTCGCCTCGAGGATCCGGCGCAGGATGCGGCCCTGTTGTTGTCCGAGGTTCCGGGCGTTGTCGCCGTGTGCGGCGGAACGTTCCCGTGTGCGGGCGATCGCGGGATCGTCGGGGCCGACCGCGGTGTACAGGAGCGGACTACGACCGTCGTGGATGGCCGCAACGGCCGCCTTGACCGCGCCGTCGGCGATCTTATCGGAGGTCTCCGGATCGACAAGTGCGGGGGCGTCCAACCGCAGGTCGCAATAGCCGATTGCACGTGCGTGCTCGATCTGGGCGGCGGTGACCGGCGAGGCGCTTCCCGAGATCACGACGATCTGTTCCCGTTCGCCGGGACTCGTCCATGTCGTGGGCGGCGCGATCAACCCGGCCTCGCGCCACCAGGCGCAAAGGGCGTATTCCATCCCGGACGAGCCGGCCAGAAAGGTTTGTCCGCCGGTGCGGTTCTCCCAGATCAAACGCCCGATGCGCGCGAGATCCTGTTCCTGGAGGGTGTCGAAGAGAACCGCGTCGGCGCCCCCGGCGAGCAGCCGCTCCAGCATCGCCTGCCGCTCTTCGCGTTCCAGCCCCAGCGCGCGCGTGTCGAACGATCGGACCGCGAGATCGCACTGTTCCGCGAGGTGGAGTCGGAGATCACCCTCGCGCATCGGCGTGACCGGGTGTCGGCTCATCGTCGGATGCCGGTCGATTCGGTAGGTTTCACCGTCGACGGTGGCGAAGAGGTTGGCGAACGCCACGTACCGCTTCAGGCGGGGCGCCCCGACCACGAGCGGGATCCACGGCGAGCCGAAAACCTCCCGTCCCAATTCCATTGCACGCCCGATGCTGCCGACGGTGGGGGAGGAGTCGAAGGTGGAGCAGGTCTTGTAGTGGACGAGCGGGCACGCGAGGCGCGAGAGTGCTTCAAACGCGGGCCGCAGTTCATCCTCCATCCCGGCGGTCGGCAGGGAACGGCTGACGCCGGCGATCCCGATCGCCCGGCGCCCGGGGAATCGGGCCATCTCCTCCGGGGTGGGGGGGTGGAGGAACAGCACCGCCGGGACGCCGGCCAAACCGAGGGCCTCCATCACGTCGGTGGATCCGGTAAAATCGTCTCCGTAGTATCCGAGGAGCAGGTCGTTCATGTGCGCTGGAAGGTTTGAAGCGCCCGGGCGAGCGCCGGGCGCTCGCGCGCGTAGGTCTCGAGAGGAACACCCGCGACGGCCGCCTCCCATGCCTCGCGGAGGCTTTGCACGCCCGCTGCGACGCCGTCCGGGTGCCCGAGAATGCCGCCGCCGCAGATGTACATGAGATCGACGGATTGGAGCGCGGCGTACGTGTCGGGCGCCTGGGAGGCGGATTGGCCGGATGAGAAGACGGGCATCACAGGCGGGGTCCCCGCGAACGGCTGCAGGCACGTCTGCGCCGAGCGAATCACCGAGGCATCCTCCTCGCAGAATTTGTTGCGCAGGCCGTTGACGTGGAAGTGATCCGCACCCGCGAGTCGAAAGAGTTTTTGAAATGCGGCGTACTCCATTCCCGCGAGCGGGTGGCGCGCGAGCATTCCCCATCCGTTGCGGTGCCCGTGGATCGGCAGGGACGCGTGCCGTCTCAGGTGCGCCACGGCGGATAGACCGGCGCTGATCATACTCACCATGACGCACGAACCCCCTGCCTCCCGGACGGTGTCGTGGTGCCGCAGCATCGCGTCCGGCTCGTCGGTGATGTTGAACGCGTACATCACCAGCTTCCCCGTCCGGTCGGCGTGGTCCCGCAGGATCCGCATCACGCAGCGGACGCGCTCCTTCAGGGGGGAATAGGGCGGGTTCGCGATGAGTTCGTCGTCCTTGATGAAATCGAGTCCGGCCTCCGCGAGCGTCCGGGCGAGCGAGGCGGTCTCGTCGGGGGAGAGTCCGACGCTCGGTTTCACGATCGTGCCGAGTATCGGCCGATCCGATACGCCCGCCAGCTTCCGGGTGCCGGAAATGCCGAATGCGGGACCGGGAAACTCCCGGGCGAATGAATCCGGGAGTTCGATGTCCAGCAGGCGCATGCCCGAGAATGGGGACAATTCGAAGAGGTTGCCCGCCACCATCGTCATCAGGTTCGGGAGCGAGGGGCCGATGTTGTCGACGGGGAACGAGAGCGTCACCAGCGCCCGTCGCAGCGACCGGCCGGCCGGCTGCCGGGAGCCGGGCAGAGAGGGCGCGTCCACCCGGTCCTCCTCATGAATCGATTCGATCCGCGCTCCGAAGCGCTCCCGCAGCGCGTCCGTCTCGCCCGGGACCGCGATGAACGTGCCGGAGGACTGTTCCCCCGCCATCACGGCGGCGGCCTCCTCGAGCGGGTGGGCCGTCTCGATGCGGTAGGTGGAGTGAATGCGATCGGCGCTCATCGGAATGCGGCGGATTGTGATCGGAAACCGGAGCGGGAGACAAGGGGAATTGTGGCGTGAACCCCAGCCGACCCAGGGCGATTTCATCTGGGGGCGATCGTTGGAGCAAGTTCTGCACCTGTCATGAGCCTGCCGAATTGATTGATGCGGCCCACTTCAGCGCTAAAACCGCCTAAAGGCTCCAACGTGGAGGACTATCACGCAGTGAGCGCAGCGAACGGAGTTGATCGCTCTGCGTGGATATGCGAGTGAGCACAGCCAGTAACCTGTCGAATGCCCGGCGATCTGATAATCTTTGCCTGATCTTTCATCTCCGGGTATTGTCTCGCGCCCGCTCCCGTTGGTCGCTCAAGACGCTAAGACGCGAAGCCATTCTTTCGTTTTCTTTTCTTTGCGCCTTCGCGTCTTGGCGTGAGGCACTGTCCGCTCCGGCCATAGGTTGACAGTTTGGCAGCGTGCAACTGGCAACCGGCAGCTCAGTTGCGCCTGCGGCGCCGTTATCTGTTGGGTGGAATGCCCTACCGCCGCAGACAACGAACCCAACGGCTTCCATGCCCTCCAGACGCGCACCCGTCGCTCCCGCTGATCCCACCAACCACGCACGATCACAACCAACCCAAAGAACCAAAGACACGGTCAATTTTTAGTCGGGACTCGACAATCAACCCGCTCGGTGGAGTCGTTCGAGGAGCTTCCGGGCCTCCTCCACGACCCGCGTACCCATGTTCATTGGAACCGGCACACGGCGCGGGCGGGGGCTGAGTGGATCCTCTCCCGGTCTGGGAAAGCTGGTTCCGCGCATCACCTCGTATCCACCCTGCTCGAACCCGATCGGCGGTGCCATGTACGCGCCCGATCCGTTGTACGCCATCAGGCAGAGACTCGAGAACGGGCAATCGGCATGGATTTGCCGTCCGAGCTCATGGAAGAGTTCTCCGGGGATGCTGAGCAGCGCCGTGTCACCGAGCGCCAGGGCGTTGATATAGACCGGGCGCTGTGCGGGATCGGTCACCTGATGTTCGGTGGTGAAGTGGGTGTGGCGCAGGTCGGCGGGACGGGTGTATCCGTCCGCGGGAATTGCCGGCACGACGGCGTCGGCGAACCGCTCGCCCATGCGGTGCGCGCTCTCCTGGAACCATGCGATCTTCGCCTCCGGGTCGTCCGGCATCGGGTGGACGCAGTGGATGTCGATATCCCCGCCGGCATGGTTGGCGTGCAGAATGGTTGTTCCGGGAAGGCGTTCCGCCAGGATCCGCTTGGCCGCGCCCGGAAACTCACCGCTGAAGGCCGGCAACTCGTAGAGGTGGGGGTGGGTGGCGTAGCTTACCAGGAGCGCGAAGGGCGATGCCGCGCCCGGCGCCCGCACGGCCATCATATCGATCCGGGTGCTGTCGGGTCCGGCCGGACCGGTGATTCGCCGCCCGGGCGGAACGATCGGCCCGGCGCCCCAACTGTTCAGGCAAATGCCGCCGGAAAACCGCATCCGCCGGTTCTCGCCGATCGGTGCGGCCAGGTGGGTTGTCGCGCTTGCCCATTCGGCGGGGCGCATCGACTCGAACGCCGCACAGCACGCCGCCACCGTCGCATCGCAGATCTTCAGGTTCGCCTCTTCCGCGGCAGCGACCGCAACGGGCGAATTGTCCGCTGCAGCCGGAGAGCTGCAGTGGTTGTGGGTCGAGGAGAAGAGAATCGCCCACGGGTCGCATCCCGTGCGATCCGCGACGGTCTCCCGAATCGAGGTCACCCATTTCGGTTCGAAAGTGCGCAGGTCCGCTGTGATCACGAACCCGGTCCGCCCGGCCGCCTGTACGGCCAGCGCTTCGACGAAGAGCGGGTCCAGAACCCCGCGGGTCGGGTGCGGGCGCCCCATGCCCGTCGGCTTCAGCAGCCGCGGTTGCGGCGGTGCGATATCGCGGCGCGCAACGCCGGCTCGAAAGCTTGCCGCCGTGTCCGGGTTCACGATGCGCGCGCCTCCTCCCACGCTGCCAGGTGCCAAGCGGCCTGGAGCCGCACGCGCGGAGACGGATCGCCTCAATTGCGTTCCGATCCCCGATTCTCCCGAGAGCGTCGAATCCGGCGTTCTTGGTGTTGTGTCGTGACCCGCGGACGTAATCGATCAGCGAACCGACCGCCCGCGCATCACCCAGTTCGCCGAGGAGCCGCGCGGCGTCCGCCTGAACCACCGGGTCCCCGCTCCCGAGTCCCTCCTCAAGCAATAAATCCCATGGTCTTCGCATCGTTGCTCTCCGTTGCGGATCATCAACACCGGGCGCGGTGACGGGGTCAAACGGAAACGATCGCCGATGGATACGCTTGTCAGAGGGCGGGTGATACCGATACCGTTGGATGGTTGCTGAAACCGATGTACCCACACGCGCCATGCCCGAAGTCCTGACGCTCAACGCCGGTCCGCTCTCGATGGTCTTCCAGCCCTCGGACGGGTTCCTGCGGTATCTTCGGCTGGGTGACATCGAAGTTTTGCGCGGCGCGTACGCCGCAGTCCGGGACCGGAACTGGGACACGATTGCGCCGGAGATCACACTGGAGCGGTGCGAGATCGGCGACGACGCGTTTGATCTCACCTTTGCGGTCCGCTGCCGGAGCGGGGAGGTCGACTTTCGGTGGGCGGGGCGTTTGTCCGGGACGCCGGAGGGGACTGTGGACTTCACTTTCGACGGGGAGGCCCTGCGCGATTTTCAGCGGAATCGGATCGGGTTCTGCGTGTTGCATCCTCCGGAGCTGGCCGGCCGTCCGTGCCGGGTGGAGAACCCGGAGGGGGAGGTGACGGAGGGGTGCTTCCCCGAGCGGATTTCTCCCCATCAGCCGTTCTTTAACATCCGGGCGATTGCGCACCCGGTTGCGGCGGGCCTCTCCCTCGAGGTCCGGATGGAGGGAGAGGTCTTTGAGATGGAGGATCAGCGCAACTGGACCGACGCGTCGTACAAGACGTACTGCACACCGCTCGAGCGCCCGTTCCCGGTGCGGTTGTCCGCGGGGGATCGGATCTCCCAGCGCCTGCGCATTCGGTTGCTCGGCGCGGCGGATGCCGCGCCTGCGCGGGCGACGCCCCGGGATTCCGAACTGCGCCTCGACGCGGCGGCCGGTCGGCCGGTACCGCCGATCGGGTTCGGCTGGCCCGCCGGGCGCACGGAGCCGTTGAGCGATTTCGAGAGCGGTCTCCTGGCACAACTGCCAGTCCGCCACCTGCGCCTCGACCTGCGGGCCGGGGATCCGGCTTCGGCAGCGCTGGCTGGGAATGTCCGGGACTCCGCCGAGCGGGTTGGCGCCGGCGTCGAGGCGGTAATTTTCGTCGAAGACGGCGGGGAAACCGCTCTGACCGCCCTGCGGGACGCACTGCCCCGGGTTGATCGTTGGGTCCTCCTCGACCGGGCGGGAGCTCCCCTCGGCGCGGCTTTCCTGGAGCGCTGCCGCTCCCTGTTGGGATCCGGCACACCGATCGGAACGGGGACCAACGCGTATTTCACGGAACTCAACCGCAACCGTCCGGAGGCCGGGGCATTTGATTTCGTGGCGTTTTCAATCAATCCGCAGGTCCACGCATTCGACGACGATTCGCTGGTCGAAACGCTGGCGATGCAGACGCTCGTAATCGAAAACGCCCGCATGATCGCCGGGGGGAAGGGGGCGGTGGTCACGCCGGTCACGCTGCGTCCGCGGTTCAATCCGAACGCCACGGATCCCGCGTCCGCCGGGGCCGGAGCCGTGCTCCCCGAATCGATCGACCCGCGCCAGATGGAGCCGTTCGGAGCTGTCTGGACGCTCGGAAGCCTCAGGGCGATCGCGGCGGGCGGCGCCGGCGCGGCGACGTATTACGAGATCAGCGGCCCGCGGGGATTGTTCGATGGAGAAACCGGCTCGGTGTATCCGCTCTACCATGCGTTCGCGGTGCTGCGCGGGTTCGAGGCGGGCGAGTCGATCCCGCTCCACTCGTCCTCCCCGCTCGAGTTGCAGGGCTGGCTCCTGCGGGCGCCGGACCGGATCCGGCTGTTGGCCTGGAACTACGGCACAGCGCCGTGCGAACCGGCAATCCGTCTCGACCAAGCCCTCCCGCGGACGTGGCAATTGCGGTCTTACAACGCGGCGTTTCTCGAGACGGGAACGCCCGCGGAGCCGGAGATGCGGAAATCGGTCCGCTCCGATGCCGACGGCACGCTCGGGGTCGTCATTCCCCCGCGCGGATTCGTCCGCCTGGATGCGGAGCCGGCGTAGCGGCGCGCATCCTCACCGAGGAGCCGCCTTGACAAATGTTTCTGCAAAATGATGTCCAATCCCGGCAAAAGCATTCCAGATCAGTCCGATTCCACGTCCAAGACGATCATCGCGCGATTGTCTTCAACCGCGCCAACTCCCGCCCTGCCGGTCTCCCTGCTCCGCGATCACCCGAATATTGGGGTCTTCCTCGACCGCGCCGCGGCAGGCCGATGACGGAGGCGGAGGGTAGGCGATCGCGCCTGCCTTGGGTCGAACCATCGGCCAGCTTGTAGCGACCGTCACGGATCATGGTGCCGTGGATGGGGGGATCGAAGATACTCGCCTTGCAGAAAAAGGGCTGCGAGCCGTCCTGCTGACGCAGAAAATCGATGGCGCGCTATCATGCTTTGTGCCCACTCATTCGTCTGACGCGATTATATGGTGACTTGAGTACCTCGTTAGGACACGATAGACGGCCGTCTTTTACCCATCCGCAATTTCGCGCCTGCAACTCAACGATCAGGTTGTTCCGCCACGCTCGGATCTCATCCTGGTGATCCGGGCTGGCGATCAGATTGCGTGTTTCGCCGGGATCTATTTGCAGGTCAAAAAATTGTTCTTCATCGATACGGGGTAGCCAGATGAACTTGCGCAGTCCGTTCGTGACATACTGCATTTCCTGGGTTCGATGGTAGCAGGTACAGTGTTCACCGTGGATGTACGGTCGCCAGTCAGCAGCCGGTTGTTTTGAAAGCGGAAGGACGCTGCGACCGTCGACAGTGGATGGACACTCCAGTCCGGCTACGTCGAGTATGGTGGGCATGATGTCGCGCAGTTCGACCACCTCATCGGCTACGGCCCGTTCGGAGCCTTCTGGCGGAACCATCAGAAAAGGGATGCGTGCGCTACCTTCATACGCATAAGTCTTACGCCACAGATGGTGATCGCCGAGCATGTCGCCGTGGTCTGAGCTGAATATAATCCAGGTATTCTTGCGTTCGGTTGTGCTTAAGTTGGCGGTCATCCAATTCGACAGCCGACCGATCTGACTGTCTATAAACGATATCTCTCCGTAATAGCCGGCGCGGGCACGGTGGATCTCCCACGGTGACATCCGCCCGTGCCACGCATCGGGAGCGCGGCTTTCTTGCGGCGGTGCATCATGCATGTCTGCCCAGTCGCCGATGGTTGCGGGAGGTGTGCCATGGGTATCGTACATGGCGAAATAGTGCTCGGGTGGCACGTAGGGTGAATGGGGGCGTGCAAAGGAGATATTCAGGAAAAACGGACGGTCGGCATCACGGTGCTGGAGGAAATCCAGTGCGCGCATCATCGTCCATGGTGTGGGATGGAGTCGCTCTTCGGTGTGCCACGGTCGAGCGTGCCAGGAGTTGAAACCGACCCCGTGGTCATCGGGTGTCACCCCTTCTGGTGCGTGTGCTCGAAACCATTGTCTATGCTCACTGTCGGGCATGCGTCCGGATTCATCGAGTTCGGTCGATTGAAAACCCATAGATGTACGTTGGGGATGAAAATGTCCCTTCCCCACCATGTGCGTACGGTAGCCGCCTCGTGTCAGCTCCCCGGCGATCGTGTACGGGTAGTCATTGGGAATCGGGCCCTGTCCGCTACCCATTCCGAGAAGTCCCGCGTGCCACTGGTTCTGCCCTGTCCAAAGACATGCTCTGGCTGGGATGCACGAAGGCACCGCCGAATAGGCATGCTTGAATCGGGTCCCTTTGGCTGCCAAGGCATCCAGGTTGGGTGTGCGGATAGACGCGTTGCCGTCGGCACCGAGTGCATCACCACGCATCTGGTCGCAGAGGATCAGGATGATGTTGGGAGGGGGCATGTCGGCTCTCCTCATTGCTACCAGTCTGAGTTGCTGTGGTTGTTGGGTCAAGGACCGGGCGAACATCACGCTTGTTGCCAAGCCTGTTCCAATGGCGGCTTTCTGTGGCAGAAAAATGGAGGGCAGAAAAATTTGGCTGGGGTCACGCTTTGCGCCAGGATGGCGTAGCCCGCAGCGAAGCGGAGGGTGAGGAGCAGCGGGTGCCCTCTGGGCGTTGCGACCGGCAAATCCGGGCCGAACTGGCCGACATGGAGGACGAGGAAGATGGCGGTTGCGGGGATTGACGGAATGCGTGGAGCGGGTAAAGTAGCCATCATGGAATTTATCGCCACATTGGACCGGGATGAGGACGGCGTCTGGGTTGCGGAATGTCCTTCGATCCCCGGTTGTGTCAGTCAGGGAGAGACCAAGGAGGCGGCCATACAGAACCTTCAGGAAGCCATCGCTTTGTGTCTGGAGGTGCGGGCCGAGCAGGGGTTGCCTTTGACGATTGAAACCCGGCAAGTAGAGGTGGCGACCTGATGCCTTCCTCACCGTGTCGCTCTCTCCGCCCGCGATCTGGACCCGCAGGTCCGCGGTTTCGGTTTCGCCAGGCCCGCCTCGCTTGGATTCGGCCTCCGGTCTCACGACTCGGGGTCCGGTGGGAGTGCGGGGGGACGGAGCGGGACATCGAGCACCGTGGGGGCGTGCTCCGCAAACCCGAGCAACGTGACGAGGTGCGCCTTCGCGATCGCGAGGGTACTGGTATTCACGAGGGGATGGCACTGGAGGATCTCGGCCTCCCAGACACTCCGGTCGATCACGACTTCGACCCTTCTCTCCGGATCGTTCACAAGCGAGAGAATCGAGACCGCACCCGGTTCCACCCCGAGGTACTCCATCAGGCGATCGGGGGAGCCCATGCTGAGGCGTCCCGCGCCCAAGGAGCGCCCCAACTCGTTCAGGTCGACCGCCGCCTCATCGGGGACCACGACGAGGAAGTGCCGCCGCCCTTTCGCATCGCGGGCGAAGAGGTTTTTTGTGCGAATTCCCGGGAGATGGGGGACGTGCTTGTTTGCCTCGGCGCACGTGTACACAGGAGGGTGGTCCACACGTACGTAGTCCAATCCAAGTTCCTTCAGTTTGTCGTAAAGATGCATGCAAAGAATGGGGTTCGCGATCACCCTCGAATTCCGGGCTCCGGCAATCGGCGCACGCGCCGAGTTCCAAAGGAATCGTGCGGTTCATGCTTTTGTCCGCTGCACCGCGGTACTGTTTGTTTCGCGAGGCGTATCGGCGCTGTTGCGGCACTATGAGGCACCGTATCCGGCATTCCGGTAATCCGGGTCGGCCTGCGGACCGAATCCCAGTTCGGCCCGCCTGCGCCGGAACGTTTCGACGGCCCCGGCGTATGCGGGATCATCGATGCAATTCCGCCGCTCCGCCGGGTCCGTAGCGAGATCGAACAGCACCTCGGGCAGATCCGGGTCGTAGCTGTGATATTTGAGGTCGCCGCGTTTGATCATCAGGTTCGTTCCCCGGAACTGACTGACGGTTTCGTTATGGTAGCGCTCGTGCCACTTCCGCGTGTCGCCGCTCATCAACGGGACCAAGCTGCGGCTGTCGAGTCCGCGCTCCGTCTCCGGGAGCGGAATGTCCGCCAGTTCGCACAGGGTGGCGAACAGGTCGCAGAGGTTGACGTTCTCCTCGACGACCCGCGGCTCGAACCGCGCCGGCCAGCGGATAATCAGCGGCACGCGTGCGCTCCCCTCGAAGAACTTCTGTTTCTCCCAGACCCCGTGCTCCCCGAGCATTTCCCCGTGATCCGAAACGTACACGATGATCCAGTCGTCCAGATTCTGTCCGATCTGCTCCAGGGTTCGCGCGATTCCGGCGCAGTGCGCATCGACCGACTCCACCATGCCGTAGTAGGCCGCCGTGGCGCGGCGAATCTCGCGCTCGGTCGCGTCGACGCCCGGTCGCACCTGGCGGGTCGACAGAAAGGGGTGGTCGAACACCGGCTCGTCCAAATACGGCGTCACCCGGTTGAAGTAATATAGCATCCGCTCCGGCTCGGTCACGTACGGGTAGTGTGGCTGGATCAGGCTGAGCTTGAGCAGGAGTGACCGATCCGGAGTCGCTCGATCCAGCGTCATGTCGACAAAGTACTTGCGCGCGGCCTCCTGCGCCGCCTCCAGGGCGAACCGGTCGCGCGTCTGGTTCTGGCTGGCGGTGTCGTGGCGCGCCTTCTGGACCTCTTCCGCGTCGGACCATTTCCATCCCCTGGGCGGCGCTTCGAGGGCGGCGAACGACGCCTCGTCCCGACCTTCGATGTGGCGGGCGTCGACGCGCGCGTCCGCCGCGACCCGTTCCGTCCACCCCTGCATCTGGTCGACGCCAGTGTGGTGGAGCTTACCGGCGCAGAGCGTCGCGTATGCGAACTGGCTGAACCGGCGGGCAAAGGTCATATACCCGGGAGCCAGATCCTCGCCGAACCGCTCGCACCCGCACGTCCGCGGCAACTGGCCCGCCATCATTGCCTGGCGGCCGGGAATGCAGATCGGCGATGGAGCATATGCGTTGCGGAACACCACGCCGGTCGCTGCAAGCTCGTTGAGGAAGGGGGTGCGAATGACGCGGTTTCCCTCGTAGCCTGTCACGTCCGCCCGGTGCTCGTCGCTCATCAGAAAGAGGATATTCGGGCGTGTCATGGATTCATCCTTGCCTGCCGGATCACGATTGTCCAACCACTCCTCATTTGCAGCCGCTTCCGATTATCTCTATTCGGCGACGAAGATGTAAACCCGGGGTTCGTCGGTGTCGTTCCGGATTTCCCCGCCCCCGTCGGGCAGCTCGCCGGTCTCGACGAGTTCTCCGGTTTTCGGGTTGTAGGCGCGGTAGTGAGGCGGGACGCGCGAGTCGAGAATCCGGTTGCTCCGGCGCCCCTCCATGTAGGTCAGGAAGAAGCGATCCGGAACCGCGAGGCCGCGTCCCCCGAGTGTATAATCCCAGGTCGGGGCCATATCGGCGAATGGGAGATCACGGAGGATCTCGCCGACGATGCCGACGTACCGGGCGCCCTCGAATCCGAGGGCCTCCTCCCATCCGGCCCCCGGGTCGCAGCACCAATCCGCGTGACCCGGTTCGCCGGGATGTAGCTTCCACTGCCAGAGACTCCCTGCGCCGTAAAAGACCCCCATCGTGCCGCCGGCGCAGAGGTTGCACCACGCCTCGTGGCCCTGCCACCAGCCGCTCGCGGCGTCGGACCCGGTCATTCGCTCGTAGCTCGGCTCGCCGTTGGCGACGCCCTTGATCGGTTCGTTGCGCCACATATCCGCGACCCGCTCCGGCAGGTGCTCCCCGCTGTGGCCGGTCTGGCACCACTGGAAGTCCAGCCACTCCCGGTCCTGGCACGCGCGGTTGGTCGCGTGGGGGCAGTAGTGGATCCCGGCCGGCTGCTCGTAGCCGTCCCACGCCTCGACCTCGCGGCCACCGAGATCGATCCCTGGATCCGTCCCTTTGCCGTCCCCTCCGACCAGGTAGATCGCCGGTCGCGCCCCGTACCGGGCAACCAGGTACCGGCAGTAGCGCGCGTACTCTTCCGCCGGCACCCGACCGCCGGCGGTCTTCAATCCCTTCCACCCGTACCCGTGGAACACCGGCTGAAAGACCGGCACGATTTCATGCGCGACCAGAATCGCCACCAGCTCGTCGAACTCCCGGAAGTATTCCGGATTCGGCTCGTTCAGGTGTCCCTCGGAGAGGTCTTCGAAACCGACGGCAAATCCGAGGTCCTTCGTGCGATCCCGCGGTCCCTCGGCCTTCATGTCCGGTTGCACCGTCATGAGCAGCGCCGCGTTGAACCCCTGCTCGCGCCGGAATTGCGCGTACCGGCTGCACTGGTCGGGCGTCGCCCGCCACGGGAGCGCCCAGGCCGTGTCGCCGACGATGATCGCCGCCGTGCCGTCCGCGTGCACGACGTTTCGTTTACCCGGCGACATCCGCCAGAACCCGTGCCGGTAGAACCGGTGCTCCTCGGGTTGTGCGGGCGGTTCGACCCGGATGCGTCCCGCGCGGCCGGCGAGCGCCTGGCCGGCGGCGTTCGCGCCGCTCTCCCAGGTCCACGTTCCGGCCGGTTCCGGCGGGGCAAACCGGATTCGCCAGGTCCGCCCCCCGTCCCAGAACGCCGGCCGGCGCAGCGTCCGGCCACTCTCGTGCCGGAAATCCGCCCAGGCCTCGACTTCGGTGTACGGATTGGAAACAGAGGCGTCCGCTTCCAGTGTGATCTCCACTTCGCGCCACGGCCGGGCGTCTAACGGTGTATACGATGCCATCCCATAACGCTGACGTATTTCGCGGTCGTTGTGAATGGAAAAGTCGTCGACTGGCGTCCGGCCTTCGTCGACGGGTGTCAGGCCGGGCGATCCGGTTTGTTGTTGCCTGCGGGCGGGGCCTGGGGAGTGGCGGCATCCGGTTGGGCGCCGGGTGCGGTGTTGGTGAGGAAGATACCCGAACAGATGAAGACCATTCCGATCACCAGGCCCGGTGTGACCGGCTCCTTCAGCAGCACGGCTCCGTACGCGACGGCGAAGAACGGCACGAGGAAGAAGTAGGACGAGAGCTGGGATGGTCGGTAGATGCGGTTCATCTGCTGGTAGATGATGAATGCGACACCGCCTACGAGCAGGCCTTGGTAGAGGATGGCCGCGAGGTTGACCGGTGTGAGCGGGAAGCGGAGGGGGAATTCAAACAGGAGCGCCATCGCGATGAAGAACGGGATGGCGCCGACCATTTGGCCCGTGAGAATCTGCATCGGTTGAAAACCCTTCTTCATGAGTACCCGGACGTAGACAAGAATGCCCGCCAGGCAGAGCGCGGATAGGAGGACGAGGGAGTCGCCGAGGAGCGAGGCGTGCGCACCGGTAAAACTTTCCCAGAAGACCGCGGTCACGCCGGCCATGGCGACGAGCGATCCGAGGACGCCTTTGACGGTATGCCGGTCGTCGGAAAAGATGAAGCCGGATGCGACCATCACCCAGAACGGATTCGTGTACAGGATGACGCCGACGCGGCCGGAGTCGGTGTACATCGACGCCACGTTGAAGAGCAGGATCTGCACGACGAAGAGCGCGACCAGCGGGACGAAATGTACGAACTCCCGGAATTCGATCCGGACGCGCTCGTTGCGCAATCGCGCCCATCCGAGAATCGCGGTGAGCGCCAGGCTGAATCGGAGCGCTGCAGCGGTGACCGGTCCCACGTCGTGTGTCACGAGGACGCGGATCGCCGTCATATTGCCGGCCCAGATGAGGACCATCAGCATGATCAGGCAGAAATGTGGGAAAGTGATCCGTGCGCTCATGGGTGACGGGAGAGCGGGAACGGGTCCGAAGCCCGGACGGTACCACCGGTCATCTCAATCCAGGGATTGTGACAGCTCCCGGATCGGGATGCGGTAGATATGCTCGGAAAGCGGTTCGAATCGATCCTCGAACCGGCCGTTGCCGGCTGCGATCGTGCGATCCTCGTCGATCACCTCGACCGTGCTCCCGGCGGAGAGTCCCGGCACATGGAAGGTCGCGGCACCGGCGCGCGGGCTGATGGGATCGAACTGTCCGAGATCCGCGGCGCCGGGACCGAGGTCGATGTTCTGAGCAAAGATGTACAGATGCCCGTCGTGTTCGGTGGTCTTGAAGTGGCAGTGCAGGCCGTCGCCGATGCGCATGCGGATGTCGCGGTCGGCGGGCGGTGCGAGGATTGCCGGGGCGAGGCGCGTGAGCCGGGCGTTCAAACGTGCGAGTTCCTGGCGCATCTCCGGCTCGGCGGCAAACTCGCGGAAGGTCGGCTGCCACGCGTGCGTGAAGTATCCGATCGCTGTGGCCCCGCGGATCAGGACCCCCCAGACCTGGAAACGCGTGTGCTCCGGCAGCACATCCGGTTGATTTTCGTAGGTCATCCACCGGCTGCCCTTGCTGGTCTCGATCCATGCGTACACCGGCTTGCGATTCTCCCCGAGGCGGACGAGCTGGCGGGCGGCATGCGCCGGGTGATTCAGCCACCCGGGCCGCCCATGACCGTAGATCGGGTAGATGTCGAAGCCGAGGACGTCGGCGTGTTGAGCGAATTGCGTGTAGAGCTCCGCCTGCTGGGTGGCGTTGTAGTGCGAGCGAATCTGCTCTGAGAAGTGCCCGGTGAACGTGACGAAGACCGGGCGCGAGGGATCGGTCTTCCGTGCGTTCCGGTAGATCTCCGCCGTGACCGAGGGCGCGACTTTCGGTTGAAACCGTGCGCCGTCGGATTCTCGGGCGGACTCGATTGCGTCGGGCGTGGCGGTCTGCTCCCGGCGCCGGGGCATGTCGGGCTCGTCGCGCTGCGACCAGGCCAGCAGGTACGGGTGGTCGATCGCCTCTTCGGCCCCGATGCCGAACTCGGCAACCGCGTATCCGCCGGCATCGCGCGCGGCGTCGGCCTGATTTGCGGGCATCACACCCGATTGCATTCCCATGAACGTGTTGAAGTGATGCGCTCGGAATTCGCGGAAACTGGAGGGTGCTTGCGCCCATGACATGATCGGGAGAAACGGCTCCCCGTTCACCCGAATCTCGCGTTGCGCCCCGATCGTCACCGATTCGATCGGCGGAAGGGGGCCGGGCGGTTCGGCTGCGGAGATCATCGATCCCGCAAGACTCATCCAAATGGTTACGGTTATCATGGTCGGAATCCTACGCCACTCCAAACGGTAGTTCCATCTCAATCGGACCCTCTATTTGGGGTTCGTGGTGTGCGCCTGTGAGGTATAAAATGAAAACCCTATACAAGGGCAGAACATTGCCACTGCGGGGGCGCGCGCCGGAGCACGGGGCGGTCGTGCTCACCGAGCTGACGGTCAACCACCTGCTCGAATCCGGCCGCAGCGACCGGGATGCTGCGCCGGCGGACTTTCTCGACCGGATTGAGACGCTCGCGGCTCTCGACTATCCGGTGCTGATTTCGAACTACCCGGAGTACTACCGGCTCGTGACCTATTTTCGACGCTACACTGAAGAGCCCATCGGGATCGCGATGGGCGTCAACAATCTACTCGAGATCCACAACGGGTACATCGAGTCGATTCCGTGTGGCGATGCGGAGCTGACCCACATCTATTCGCGCGCGATCCTGGAAAAGATTCACGAAGGGGACGACTCCTGGACAGACTCGGTGCCGGAGGCGGTCGCGAAGCTGATCCGTGCGAACGGGTACTTCGGATGGAGTCCGAAGGGGTGACGGCGGTTCAACCCACCGCTTTCGTACCGGGGGAGACCACCGCGTGTCGCTACAGCGTGCTCTCGATTCGGACTGTCTTGCCGCTGCGGCCGGACTCGAGGGCGGCGAGGAGGATTTCGGTGACGTGGCGGGCGGCGCGGGCGTTTGAGAGCGGCGGTTGCTCGCCTCGGGTGATGCAATCCAGGAAGTGTTCGTGGACGTTGCCGACTCCGGATCCGGGTTCGAACGATCTGCGCTCGATCTCGGCGTGGTCACTGTCGAATGCAAGCGGAATGTGTTCGGAGAGCCCGGCGTGGGTCTGCACGAGCTTGCCGTGGGTACCGTGCAGGCTGACCTCCCAGGTTCGGGCACCGTCACACCAGCTCGTCTCGGCGGTGGCGATGGCCCCGGATGCGCTCCGGAGGAGGAGCGCCGCCGAATCCTCCAGGTCGGTTGGTTTGTCGACGGTGGCGGTGATCGCCTGCACCGTCTTGATCGCGCCGGCGTGGGCGACGACGTTGGCGACGGCGTAGACCCCCATATCGAAAAGGGCGCCGACCGATGCCTGTTTGGAGTCGAAAAACCAGAGGTCTTCCGGTTCCGGTTCTCCGAAGATCTGCGCGACTTCGCGGTAGTAGACGTCCGGCCCGCCGTGGGCGGTTCGGGCCCGAACCGCCGTGATCGTGCCGATGCGACCCTCCGCGACGCGCTTGCGGAATGCGTACACCGGCGGATCGAAGTGCGGCATGACGAGGACCGTGCGATCGGAGGCATCCGCCGCCGCGACGAAGGCATTAGCCTCCTCCATGTCCGCGCAGAGCGGTTTCTGCATCAGCACGTGCTTGCCCGCCTTGAGGGCTTCAATCCCCCAGTTGACGTGGTGGGTATGCGGCGTGCCGATGATCACGGCGTCGACCGAGTCGGATTCGATGACATCCTCGTAACGGATGGTATCGCCCCGAATGAACGGAAACTGAGCGCGCAATGCATCGAGGCGGCTCTGCCGCCGGCCGCTGATCAAGGTCACCTCGGCACGGGCGCGCATCTCCGTGAGCTCGGGGAGGTGCAGCTTGGCCGCAATCCCTCCCGCACCAATGATTCCAAACCGGATCTTTGAATTTGCCACGGGTTCTTTGTGCCGGCTCGGGAACCACGAATCAAGGGCGTTCTACCGGTGGCGGATTTCGATTGTGCGCCTCGCCCTGCTACGCGCCGATGCGAATGCATCGGACCGACAACCGGGATGGTTGTCACACGATACGCGCCCGATCGCGACGAGGCGGGATCAATACACGTCGCGCAGGTAGCGTTTTTCGGATTTGAGCTGTTTGACGTAGGCAGCCGCGTCGTCGCCGCTCATGTCGCCTTCCTTCTCGACGATGGTGTGGAGGGCCTTGTCGACGTCGACGGCCATACGTGTGGCGTCGCCGCACACATAAAAAACCGCTCCCTCCTGGAGCCATGCGTACAGATCTTTGGCGTTCTCGAGCATCCGGTCCTGCACATAGATCTTCTCAGGCTGGTCGCGGGAGAAGGCGACGTCGAGGCGGCTGAGGTTTCCTTTCTTGAGGTGGTCCTGCCACTCGAGCTGGTAGAGAAAGTCGTAGAGGTAGTGTTGGTCCCCGAAGAAGAGCCACGAGCGCCCCTGGGCGCCGATGGCGACACGCTCCTCGACAAACGCCCGGAATGGCGCGATCCCGGTTCCGGGTCCGACCATGATGATCGGGGTATCCGGGTCTTCCGGAAGCTTGAAGTTCTTGTTGCGGGAGGGATAGATAGACGCACGCTCGCCGGTTGCCAGGCGATCGGCCAGATAGGTTGAGCAGACCCCCTGGCGGCGGCGACCGTGCGCATCATAGCGCACCACGGCCACGGTCAGGTGTACTTCCCCGGGGTGGGCCTTGAGGCTCGAGGCGATCGAGTAGAGCCGCGGGGGGAGCTTGCGCATGAGACTTGCCAGGGCGTCCGCATTCATATCCCTGGCGGGAAAATCGTGCAGCAGGTCGATGATCTCGCGACCGTAGAGGTATGTCTGAAGCTTTTCCTTGTTGTCCGGGTCGATGAGTTTGTCGAGGTCCGCATTCTTTGCCAGTTCGGCATAGCGCTTCATCAGCTGCAAGGTAAGCGTGGTGATGTCCAGCTTCTCGGTGAGCGCCTGGCGGAGCGGAAGGCTTCCCTCCTTGAGCGAAATCGATTCGTCCCCGGCGAGCTTCGTGGTCTTCAACAGATCGTCGACCACCTCCGGTGCGTTGGTTGGGATCACCGCAAGCGAATCGCCCGGTTCGTACGTCAGCCCCGAGTCCCCGAGGTCGAATTCAAGGTGAATGGTTTCCTTTTGCGAGCCCTCGCCGTTGAGCAGGATTTTCTCGGTCAACTCGGCCGCCAATGGGTTTCTGCGTGCGTACGTGACCGGTTCGGGCGCCGTCGCGGGCCGTTGCGCGGCGGCGGAAGCGTTTCCGTTCGCCGTCGCGGCACTCGCGAGAGCACCGGCCTCCTTCAGGCCGGAGAGCGCCCGTTTGAGCCATTCCGCGTACGGCTCCTCGTAATCGACGTCGCAGTCCGCCCGCGGGGCGACCCGCTCGCCGCCGAGCGCCTCGATCCGCGCGTCGAAATCCTTGCCCATCTTGCAGAACTCCTCGTAGGCCGTGTCCCCAAGGCCGCAAACGGAGAAGCGCACCCCTTTCAGGGAAGGCGCCCGGTCATTCATAAACCCTTCGTAGAAGCCTTCCGCGGGCTCGGGGGGATCGCCCTCGCCCCACGTGCTGACGATCACAAGGAGGTTTTCGGTCTCCTTTAACCCCTCCGGGCCGATGTCGCCCATGCTCAGCACTTCGGGTTTGTAGCCCTCCTTCTTGACGCGGTCGGCCGTCGCGAACGCCAATGCCTCCGCATTCCCCGACTCGCTGCCGTAAAGAATACGCAACGGTGCGGACGCAACGTCGGTGGATGGCGCCGATCCGCTCGGTCGGGGCACCGCTTCCCCCGCGCGCCCGGCGCGCTGCCCCGTCAGAAAACCCTCAAGCCACGCGCTCTGCTCCGCGTTGAGCGCGGGCAGAAATCGGTTCAACCACGCGACTTCCTCCGGCCGGAAGGGCGCCGTTTCCGGGATCAGGTTCTCTTCAGATTCGTTCATGTATTTTGGTCGAGGATCTTGAAAATGCTTCACTCAATCAATGGATGAGTGAAATACTAGCAAAATCCGATAGAACGCAATGTTTCTTTAGTATTACAGGCAATATAGTACAGATAATTTTGAGCGGTCAACGCAAAATCCGCGGGTTCGCAATGATTCTGGCAAATCGGATCGCGCCGCGGCGTTGTCAGACGGATTGGAGCCAGAGCACCCAGTCACCCGGGCCGGGTGCGGTGAGGGTGTGGGCGCCTCCGGCGAGCTCGGGAGCATGGAACCACTCGGCGGTGGCGGGATCGAACCAGCGGAGGGCGAACGTCCGGTCATCGAGCTGTAGCGCGACCTCGGGAGTGGAACCGGCTACGTCGTCGGATTCCGGGTCGGTGCCGGATGGGTTGGCGAGGTAGACGAGGATCGCTTTGTTGGTTCGGGTGCACTGGTATCGGAGCGGATCGTTCCCGGCGATGGAGTCATCCGGTTCAAATCCGACGAGGGTGAGTCCGGAATCCCGGAAGAATGCGTGAATATTGCGGAAGTCGTGAGCGCCGGTGAGTTTGCCGGCGCGGGCCGCGTCCCAATATCCGGCGATCCCCTGGGCGTCGCCGTCGTAGGTTTCGTAGGATCGGAGGCCGCCGTAGGTGACATGACCGCCGGAGAGCAGGCTGGCCCAAAAGAGGCGGCGGAAGAAGTATCGCGGGTGTTGCGGTGGGCGGTAGTGTTCGTAGCGGTCCTCATCGTTGACGACCGGGACGTTGGCGCGCGTGCGGTAGTCGCGAATCAGGGCCCCGTGAACCTGGTCGATATCCTCGAGGGTGATGAGGTCGGACCACGGGGCGTCGGTGAAGGTGTATCCACTGAAGCGGCACTGGTGGTTGGTGAGAAGCGTGCCCCATGGTTCGCGTGCGGCCATGGCTTCGCCGATCCGGTCGATCGTGGCGGCGCGGACTTTCCGGTTGCCCCCCCAGTATGCATTCGCGGTTGCCATGCCGCTCGGCGCGTCGGAAGCCCCCGGCTCCTCGAGCGGTTCCTCATCGCCGACAATCTGCCGGTCGTTGGAGATGCACCAGGTGACGTTGGGGAACGCCGAGAAACGGGCCTGCGCGTAGCGCGGGATCCATTCGGTGATCGGATCCTCGCCGTAGCGACGCAGTTCGCCGGTGTCCTCTCCGTACGGGATGACTTTGAAAATAAGATCGGGGTGGTGGTTGAGGGCGTACCGGAGGCGGCGGTCGATCTCCTGCCAATAGGGCAGGTTGAGGCTCCTGCGGTCGGGCGTGAAGAGCGCTTGTACGTCGCTGCGCCCGCGACAGAACCAGGTGCGGATCTTGGTGAATCCCGCGGAGGCGGCCTGATCGATGTAGGCCTGCCACTCCGGTTCGAGATCGACGACGAAACGATAGCCGGTGTCGCCGATGTGGAGGAACCAGGTCCCATCGGCGTAGGCGAACTGGTGCGGGTCGTTCGGATGGCGCTGCAGTTGACCCTTGAGGGAGGAGGGATGGACCGTGAACGTGCCGGAGTGGCCGTTGAGTCCGGAGAGGGAGGAGCGGGAATTCCATCGCCATTCGCCGGCCTGATCTCCGTATGCCCGCGCGCGGTAGCGGTTGCATCCGTCGAAGAACCCCTCCGTGGTGACGGTTGATCCGTCGGGCCTGGTGAAGGTGACGGAGAACGTGACGTCGAAGATCGGGTGCGATAGACCGGGATCGGCATCGAGCGCGAGTTCGAAGACGCCGTAGTGGGGCACGTTGGAGGGATCGGTCGATAGATTCACCGGTTGCGTCCCGAAGATCAAAGCTCTTCCCATTCGCCTGTCGCGTAGTTAAAAAGGGATACCTCGCCGGGAGGTTCGCTGCGCGCGGGACGGGTGTAATCGAGATAGACCCAGCTCTCCTTCGCGCTGCTCCAGAGGATGGGATAGGCGTGCTGCGCGTGAGTCCAGGTCCAGCCGAGTTCCGGCTGCCAGAGCCAGATGGATCCCTCGGCCCCCTGGACGAAGCACCAGCCGAGCGCATCGTGCAGGAGCCAGGGATAGTGTTGCGCGCCAACGCGTCCGACGCCGGTGTGCACCCACTCGAGGAAGGGGTCGAAGCGCTGGGCAAGTGCGCTCTCTGCCTGCCGGTGTGCGTTGGGGAGAATCGTGAACCGCGCCTCGCGGTGTCCCCCATCGCTCAGGGTCCAGCGGATCCGGTATTCGCCCGGGGGGAGGGGATCGCCTGCGGAGTCGGTGCCGTCCCATTCGAAGAACCGGCTGCCGCGGCTGCCGATACTCGTAGCGCTGAACTGATGGACGGGCACCAGGCCGTCGCGCGCGTACACATCGACGGAGAGCGTGCCGCTCTGGACCGACCTCACGGCGAGAACGGTCGACTCGGCTTCCGCCACGATCATGGAGGGAAGCGCGAAGGCCATGTTCAGGGAGGGGGTGCTCCAGTTGTGCGGGAAATCGTAGACGGAGACGTTGCGTTCGTCCGAGACATACTTGCGCTCGAAGCTCGGGTCGCGTGCAAGCGTGACGTTCTCGTGGTACGCCTTGTCGATCACCTCGGTGCGCCCGGTTCCGAACGATCCGCGAAGATCACGGATTGTCTGGCTGAAATCCTCAAGCGCGCCCCAGCGGGTGCCGGCGGTCACGTCGTCTCCGTACCCGGTGGTGTGGAAGTTTGAGTTATTCCATGACGGATTGTCCATGTCGCCATTCCACATCACCTCGAGGTTGGTGTTGATGATTCGTTGGATGTCGGTTTCATCGAATACAATTCCCGAGTGGTACGCCTCGACGATTTCGCCGACCTCGCCGGCTTGATAGTTCCGGTATGGGTGGACATTGACCCAGTGCCGCGTGGTGTTGTTCGCCGGGTTGATGTCGGTGGGAACGGCGGGCTCCCAGTAGTTCCAGGTCACGGTATCGAACCCGTCGAAAACGTAGCGATGGAAGCGGCTCTTGAGGTTTCGGAAGATTTTCTCAGCCTTGTCGCGGTACTGTTCGTCGCCGGTCAGCCGGTACAGGCGCAGCGCGGCTACGCCCATCGAGTTGTTCTTGTTGGCCGGATTGCCGAGCCCCGAGTTGTGGATCGAGCGGTTTTCGTCGTGATGCCATTCGGAAAAGTCGTTAGGCTCCAGGTAGTGGTCCCACATGTGGTAGTTGCCGTATCGGCCGTCGTCGTACCAAGTGCCCCGGGAATCCCATTTCTCAAAGAAGTCCACGCGAGCGAGATCGATATACCGCTGTGCGTGTTCCCAGTAATCGTCGTGGAGATCGGGGTCTTCCTTGATCACGAGTGCGAACCGCAGCATGTGGTTGATTAGAATCGCATCCGCGATATGGACGTCGCACCAGACGTCGTTGTCGTAGATGTAGGGGCCGATCCACCCCATGTAGCCGTCGGGACCCTCGCGCATGTGGTCGATGACGAAGTCGAAGTATTGCACCGCGGTATCGAGCCACACGGTGCCGCCCCAGGCGAGGTAGGCGCGTACGAAGCGGTCCATGCTGTGGCTGGCGTGCCAAGCCCATCCCTCGCCCGGTTCCTGGTCGAGGTTGGCATTGCCGGCCAGCTGGTTATACAGTTCGTCGGGGTTGACGGGGTAGCCGGGGCCACGCCCGTCGAGCGGCGGGGCGACAAGGATGGCGGTTGTTGCGAGAACGCATGCCAGAAGGAGGCCGTAAGCGCGCCGTGACATGCGGGATTCCGGTGTTGCGCTGCACAAGGCTGTGAGGAGGGGTTGTTTGAATGCTTTCATGGGTCAAGAGGGTGACGGGACAGGGGACGTGTTATGCCATTCGGAGGCAATCAAGACAATCAATCATCAATGAATATGGGTTGAAAAACAAGTCAAACCCTGTCGAGGGTGTTGTCGTCCCGCGCATGTGATTTCGACATGGGATCATGGTTCTTTTTGGGATGCTTCTGGCACGTACAGGCCACCCCGCAGGCTCTGCAAAGGCGGAGCCCCGCAACAGCGTGCGGTGCGAAGCCTTTGCGCGCCGGGGCGGCATCCTGCCGCACCGCGTTCCGGCGGAGTCTACACAAGCGCTGCCAATGCCTCGCGGAGCGGGGTGTTCCCGTCGTAGAGCTCGAAGCGTTTCCCGATGGTCTTCGGTTCGTCGAGGCAGGCCACGAGGGCGGCTGCCAGATTCTCGCGGGAGGTCCGGTGGTTGCCGGTGACATCGGTGTCGATCGCGACCAGCTCCGTAGCCGGCTCATCCGTCAGCCCCGCCGGGCAGACGACGGTCCAGTCGAGCTGCTCCGGCATAACCTCATGCATTCCCTGAAGGAATGCGTCCGCGTTGCCTTTGGCGCGATGATAGTGGCGGATTTTCGAGTCGCTGTTCGGCTCGGATCCGACCGACGAAAGCATCACATAGCGCGTGGCGCCGTTCACTGCGGCGGCGACCATTGATCGGATCGCTCCGATGTGATCGATGAGCACGGTCTTGTCCTTGCCGGTCTTCGAGCCCGACCCGGCGGCGAAAATCACAGCGTCGCATCCGTGGACGGCGTGATCGATCGGGTACTCGAGGTCCGCGAGGACGGTCGGCACTCCGAGGGCATCGAAGGTTTCGCGCTGCGATACGCTCCGGATCATAGCAAGGGGCTCGTGAGGCCCCTCCTTCAGTCGGCGCACCACGCGTTTCCCCGTATTCCCGTTCGCTCCGATTACAAGTACTTTCATAGCCATGGGATGGGATTATTTGAATTATCCCGGCGGTTTGCAATGGCAGAGCGCACCGTTCGGCAACAACGGAATGCATTGCAGTGCGGGCGGTAGGCGTGGTAGCGGTTGAGGATGAGGGGACGGAACGCGCGCTTGCACCACGAGAGCCATACATGCGACGTATGCGTCGTCGGCGGGGGCATGGCCGGGATGTGCGCTGCGATCGCGGCGGCGCGCAACGGGGCGCGGACCGTAATCGTGCAGGATCGCCCGGTTTTCGGGGGGAATGCCTCCTCCGAGGTCCGGATGTGGATCTGCGGAGCGCACGGTCCACACAACAAGGAAACCGGTCTCCTCGAGGAAATCCAGCTCGAGAATCGCTACCGTAACCCCGGCGGGAACTATTCGATCTGGGACGGTGTTCTTTACGGCGCGGTGCGGTTTCAGCCTGGCCTTACGGCCCTCATGAACTGCAGTTGCACGGATGTGGAGATGGATGGGGGCCGCATCGCTGCCATTGATGCCTGGCAGTTGACGACACAGACGTGCCATCGCATCGAGGCGCACCAGTTCATCGACTGTTCCGGCGACAGCACTCTCGCGGTCCTGGCGGGCGCTGAATTCCGTACCGGGCGCGAAGCCCGTTCGGAGTTCGATGAGGACATCGAGCCGGAGCGCGCGGACGGAAAGACCATGGGAAACTCGCTGCTCATCCAGTTGCGGCGCACCGACGAATCCCGACCGTTCACAGCCCCCGCCTGGGCCTACAAATTCGACCGCCCGGAGGATCTCGCTCACCGGATCAACGGGGTGAACGGGCAGAATTTCTGGTGGATTGAAATCGGGGGCCTGCAGGATACAATCCGGGATGCCGAATCGATCCGGGACGAGTTGATGAAGATCGCCTACGGTGTGTGGGATTACATCAAGAACCGGGCGCCCGAGCGCGGGAAAGCTGAGAACTGGGAGCTCGATTGGATGGGTGCGCTCCCGGGCAAACGCGAGAACCGGCGCTGCATGGGCGATCACATACTCACGCAAAACGATGTGCGATCCGGCGGTGAATTTGACGATATCGTGGCGTATGGCGGGTGGACGATGGACGATCACCATCCCGCCGGACTGCTCTACCCGGACGAGCCGACCCTATTTCATCCGGCGCCAAGTCCGTACGGGATCCCTTACCGCACACTCTACTCCCGGAATATCCGCAACCTCCTGTTCGCCGGGCGGAATATTTCCGTGACCCACGCCGCGCTGTCGTCGACCCGTGTCATGGGTACGTGCTCATTGCTCGGTCAGGCGGCCGGCACCGCAGCGGCCCTGTGCGCGCGGAACGGTTGCGACCCGCGCGCGTTCAGCGATGGGGCGCGCCTGCATGAATTGCAGCACACGCTGATGGATGACGACTGCTGGCTGCCCGGGCGCCTGCGCCCGGTGTCCGATCTCCTGAACACGGCTACCCTGCGGACTGAGGGGGAAGGAGGGCATCGCCTGCGCGATGGAATGGACCGTGATCGACCGGAAACCGAACACGCCTGGCGCGGACCGCCTGGATCCACGATTGAGTACGAGTGGATGGAGACGGTTCGGGTTGCGGGCATGCGCTTGGTTCTCGACAGCAACCTCCGCGACCTCAAGCGCATGCCGTGCGCCTACCCGCACGGACCGCGATCCGGTACCGCGCTGCCCGGATCGCTGGTCAAGGCATTCCGGGTCGAGGCGCGGGATCGATCGGGGGCTTGGCGGATCGTCGCGCGGGAGCGTATGAACATCCAGCGTCTGGTCCGCGTGCCGACGCCCTGTGAGACCACCGCGATCCGGCTGATCCCGGAGGAGACATGGGGCGATCCGGAGGCACGCGTCTTCGGGGCCGATCCGCTGGGTCGCTTGGAGGACAAGATTCCGAAGCCGCCCGAGGGTCCGTCGTTTCGCGAGGTTCGCGTGCGGACGAATCCCGCGGATCTCGCGCCGCCCGAGGGCGCGGTGGCGCAGGGAGCCCGGAAGCATGGAATCAGCGCGTAACACTTGGCTATGGAGATGAACGCTCGTGCTGCCCAGTTGATTGCGGACCTGGACCTCAACCCGCATCCGGAGGGCGGGCATTATCGACGGATGTTTCGATCCGAAGCGCTGGTGCGTCCGGACGACGATCGCACCGGCCGCGCCGCGCTTACCAGCGTCTACTACCTGCTCGCCTCGGGCGAGGTGAGTCGCTGGCACCGGGTGGCGTCGGACGAGGTCTGGCATTTCTACGAAGGAGCGCCGCTGGTGCTGTATCGGGCCGACCCCAACTGCGGTGAGCTCTCCCGGGTACTCCTTGGACCGGTGGCGGCTGACGCGCAACCGGTGTCCGCGGTGCCCCGGAATCACTGGCAGGCCGCGCGCTCCACCGGAGCGTATACGCTGGTCGGATGCACGGTTGGTCCCGGCTTCGATTTCAACGATTTCACGTTGCTGCGCGATCTCCCCGAACAGGCTGAACGCATGCGCAACGCCCACCCGGAGATGGCGCCGATGCTATGAACCGGAGAGCGGAAGGTTTGACCTCCCTCACCCCGCGCTTGCGCGGACGGAGGCGCGGATGGTGGCGTGTTCCTTTCCCGGATCCTTCTCGGCCGGCCGAATCGTGTAGGCTCCGACCGCGGCGGGGATGATAAAGGTCTCGGCGAAGTGCACGGCAAACGGCTCGAAGGCGCCGGATGGGCTCTCCACGATCGCTTCAGCGCCCTGCACAAGATTGAGCACATGCACGCTTTCGCCACGGGTGTCGTGCGGAACCGTTCCGGTGAACCAATGCCGGCGTGTCTCGATCAACTCGCTGCGATACAGGCCGGTGCGTTCCTCCCGCCAGCCGTCGCCCGAACCGATCGGTTCGACTGGGTTGACAAGCCGTTCGCGCACCCATGGTTCGTCACGTTCCGGGCGGACGACGTGTCGTCCGCGCTCGATGTTGATGGGCCGTGGCTTTCCGTCGAGCCCGAGTCGTCCCCAGTCCCAGAGCTTGAAGGTGAAAATGTAGGGAGTGTGGCTGATCTCCAGCACCATGCAGTTGGTGCCGGAGCAGTGGATTGTGCCGGCGGGGATAAGGAAGTGGTCGTGACGTCTTGCACGCCAGCGGGCGGCGTGCTTCTCGTCGGGGAAACCGCGATCCGGATCCGCCTGGGCGCGCTCGAGATCCGCGAACATCGCTTCGGGGTCGGCGCCCTTCTTGAATCCTAGGTAGACCATGGCGTCCTCCTCGCAGTCGAGGATGTAGTAGCTCTCATCCTGCGTGTAGGGAATGCCGAAATGGCGGCGCGCGTAATCGACGGACGGGTGGACCTGAAAACTCAGGTTGCCGCCCTGCATTGTGTCGAGGAAGTCGAAGCGGATCGGAAACTCGGCGCCGAACCTTCCGTAGACCGGTTCTCCGAGCAATCCCTCGGGCTGACACAGCACAACGTCGATTGCCGGGATCTCGACGCGTGTACCACCAAACCCAAGGAGCAGGCTGTTCTCCTCCGGAACACAATCGAAACACCAGGCGAAGTTTTGCTGCCCGGGGTCGAGATCGCAGACCTCCTTCATCCACTGTCCGCCCCATGGACCGGGATCGAAGAACGGGACGACGCGGAAAGGCCGGCGCACCGCTTCGCGCATTGCGGCGCGAAACGCCTCGCCCGGGATGAGTTTTGGATCGTCCTCGGTGTTCGTATCCAGCAGGTAGTCCCAAGCGTCGAAGGTCTGGCGCTTTCGTTCGTCGAGCACCCGCCAGTCGATGAAGTACGCGCGCTTGTACTGCAGCGAGGCCTTCAAATCGTGATTGGGCACGCCGAGGTTTCCGACCTCGGACCGGCGCTGGCGCTGCTGAATCTCCCAGCGGGCAAGGTCGGCGTAGACGAACACGTCGGGTTCACAGCAGAGCGATGCGCCTGGTCCGTAGACCACCACGCATCCAGACTCGATCGCGGCGATGGCTTCCGCCAGGGTCCGCACCCGCGAAGGGCTGATGAAATCCGCGAGTTCGAGGCGTGTCATCTGTCCGAAAACCGGGTCGTC
>SLNJ01000134.1 GCA_007133065.1 Opitutales bacterium | reverse complement strand
TCCGCAGCTCCGTAGCTCGCTCCCCTCGCCGCCCCCTGCCTCCTTCTTGAATTGCTTCTCAGAAGTCGAGGCTCAGGGTGAACCGGTAGCTCCGGGGTGCATGGAAGACGCGGGTCCGTCGGTGGAGGGGGTCGCCCAGGTCGTCGACAAACTCGGACGTGGCGAGCGAGACCGTGTGATTGGTCAGGTTGTAGACGTTGAATGCCGCCCGCCAGCGGAGTCGATCTCCCAACGTGGAGCGATAAGCGATCATGGCGTCCCAGGTGTACCGTTCCGGCAGGTCGGGTGTGGGGAAGCGATTCTCGCTGAGTCCGTGGCCGCCGATTGTGATCGTCGTTATAACGGGACCGTTATAGCGCATCCCGCCGCCGATTTCCAAGCCTTCCAGGAAATTGTCCCGGAACTCGTACTTGTTCCAGAGGCGGAACGAGTAACGCGGAACGAACGACAGGTCCAACCCTTCGATTGCTCCTTGAACCATCGTCGTCGGATCGGTCGGGTCCTCGAAATTTTCGGGTCCGATGTACCACACCCAGCGATCGTACTCGGTGGTCCACCGTCCGTCGTTAGGCCCGTCGTGGATCTCATTTCCGAACTGATCCATCCGGTATCCCGGGGCGAGCTTGAACCCGGTGCCGACGACCTCCCGTTTCTGCCTCGAGAAGCTGAAGAGGATGTGATAGTTCTGCTCGGGCAGGAGGCGGAAGAGGAACTGTCCGTCCATGCCGCGACCCTTCTCCTCGTACAGGACATTGGCTCCGCGATCCCAACTGCCGCTGTGGGTTCCCTGGTTGCCGACCTGGGAGTGCCAGTAGATCGGGTTGCCGGGGGCCGTTTCATCGCGGATTGCGAGGTCCATTGCGAGCTTGAGGGGGTTCCCTACCTCGATATCGACCCCGCGTTCGTCCGGTCCGACGAGTTTCCCCTCGTATCCGACGCGAACGATATCTCCGGGGTTGAGCTTTGGTGCGTCCCCCTGCCGGAACTGGGGGTGCGGGAAGATCTCCCACAGGTCCGCTTCACCGCTCAGGAACTGTTGATGCAAATCGTGGAGTGCGAAATAATCGACTCCGGCGGCCGCTTCGTTGACTCCCGGCCGCGACGGATCGGGCACGCCGAACCCGGTGATGTCGGGCGGGCTTGGTCCTTCCCAATCCCTCTGGTTCGTCACCCCGTATGGCTGGAGTGTGTTCCCGCGAAACAGCGTCCGGAACTGGCCTGGGGTGACCTCTTCGGGAAACAGGCCGAACTGCTGAAACGCCTCGATCACGTAGCGCTGGGAGACCGGGTAGAGCATCGGCACGTATCCGTCGCGTACGGCGATCGGGTTGAATGCTTCGATCCGGGACACCGCTTCGATCTCGGTTGCCCACGATGAGGGGCGTGGTGCGTTTTCCCAGACCCATACGGCGTTGTCGCGCTCGATCTGGTAGGCGGATATCGTGCCGGACACGCGTCCGTCGAAGAGGTCGAACTTCACGCCGATCTCGTTGTTGACGGTTTGTTCGGCCGAGATGGCGCGACCGGCGCCGTCCACCTGGCCTGTGTTCGGAAAGACGCCTTCGGAGTAGAGGTAGTATCCCGACCATGCGTCGGTGAAGCGATAGCTCAGGCCGAAGGTCTTCGAGGTGAATTGTTCGGGCCGGTCGAACCCGTACTCGATTGTACCGTCGGGAAAGTCCGCGCGCATCTCCTCGAAGTCGCGCTCGATCCGTTCGTTGAGTGCGTCGGGCAGGTCGTTCCGCCATTCATACGGTTTGTCGCCCCAACCGAGAAGGATCGGAAGCCGGCGGACGTCGCCGGATCCCTGCCAGATGTCCGTTTGTTTATCGCGGTCGATGACCCGCAATTGTTCGCGATCCTGCACCTGGTAGAGGTCCCGGCGGATCCCGATGACGGAGGTGAGCCGGTCGTCGAACATCTGACCCTGGTAAACCCCGTAGTATCCGCGGTAACTCAGGTCGGCCTGTCGCCATCCCGAGGTCGCGATCGCGGCTCCGGGACTGACGCTCGGTGCCTCGCCGATCACGCCGGGAATGGCGAGTTCCTGCCCTTCGTATTGCAGGATGCTGTAGTCGAAGATACTGCGGAAGGAGACCGGATCGTTGGCGTGCCTGCTCTCGGGGATGTTCTCGAGGTCGTGTCCGGCGTACACGTAGTCGAGGCCGGGGACCGCCCCATGGACGAATGTGACTCTGTCACGGGTGTTCGAAACCCCTGAGACGAGGACGTGCTTGGCGCTCGTGTCGCCGATCCAGTCGGTTTCGAAGGTGTAGGCGACGCGTCCACGCAACTGGAGGCTCTCGGCGGTAGTCGGGCGTTCGAACCAGGAGTAGAAGGCGTATTTGCGGTCATCGACCAGAGATCCCGCGCGCATAACGTCCGGATGATGCGCAATGAAAAGCTCGCCGGGTCCAAACCCGAACGGATCCTCCGGATCAGCCTCGGGGTTGCGAAGCCATGCGCGGCCGAGTTCGCCTTCGCCCACGGTCGGAATGACCGTGTTCCGGGTGTCGGTGAAGACGCCCATGTTCACGTTGCGTTCGAGGATGTCTGATTTTGTGTAGTAGGCGCCGACCTCGATGTTCAGGTTTTCGAACGGGTTGAGGTAGGCGAGGGCTAGGAAATTGTGCTCCTCCTCCTCGCGGCGCACGTCCGGACCGGATATTCGGAACTCGCGACCGAAATCGGGAAACGTGTACTCCTGGTCCGGCTTTCGGAGCAGCTTGTTCATCCCGTACACGTCTTCGTAAAACGGTCCGTCCTCAACCTGGTAGCTGAGGCCCTGCGCCTCCGGTTCATCGATGACCTCGTCGTCGAAGAAGTCGCGGCCAAAGGAGTAGCGCTGGTCATAACGGTTGAGGAAGTTGCTGTCATCGCCGCCGGAATCGACAAAGAACCGCGGTCCGCCTCCAATGGAGGTGCTCTTCGAGTATTGGCCTTCCAGGAAGATTCTCAGGGTTGGCGTCACGAACCAGTCGAGCTGCCCGGCGTAGTAATTGCGTTTGGAATCGCGGAAATTCTCCCAGTGCCCGAGTTCGGTGTACGTTCCGAGCACGCGGTAATTCAAGGTTCCCGGCATGAGCGGTCCCGAGTGATCGAGCGTGAACCGCTGGAGCTTATGGCTCCCAAGCGTGACGGACGTGCGCGTGCGCGGTTCGCTGGTCGGGCGTCGCGGGATGATGTTGACGACGCCGGATAGGACGTTGATTCCGTAGAGCAGCGACTGCGGGCCGCGCACGACCTCCTGTCGCTGGGTGTTGGCGGAATCGGTCGTTCCCCCGAGCACCACGCCGTACGGCGGGACGATGTTTCCGATGCGAAATCCCATGCGCTGTTGGTTCGGTACCGAGTACCCGCGGATCGAAATCGCGTTGGCGAAGGGGTTGGCTATGTCGATCGCTCCGGACGGCGAGGCGTCCCCGAACTCCCCGACAACCGTATCGCGGCCGCGCATCCCTGAGGTTGCGGCGGTGCGATCCTCGAAGGTCTCGAAATAGATGCCCGCCGAGTAGGCGACAGCCTCGCGGAAGTCGAGCGCCTGCTGGTCTTCAATGAACTGCTGGGTGATAACCTCCAGTCCCATTGGCAGATCGCGTATCAGCGTGTCGAGCGCGGTCCCGGAGGTTGTCGTGGTCGCCTGGTAACCGCGGTCGTCCTCGACGCGGACCTCAAACGGGCTAAGCTCATACACCGCGTCATCCTCGTCCTGGGCTGCGAGTGGATTGGCGAAGAGTAAGATGAGTGGGAGAAGCAGTGTGGCGGCGGAACGGACGGGGCGTAGGGTAGGTGGCAAAGGGTTCATTGAAGCCTCGTTTGGTTGTTTGCGATCTCGATTTGGATGCCTCTCCGAACCGTGATCGTGTTGGTGTGGGGTAGTGAGAAGTACGCCGATTGTGGCGCCGAACAGCTTCAAATTTGGTCAAGATTCTGTTAACACTCAAGCGGAATCTGATACCGCATGGGGGGCCGCGGATCCAACGGGGGCGATGGCAATGATTCCGAGAAGCATGAGCGCTGCGGCGATCAGCAGGAATTGCATCAGATTCGGCAGGTGCGGGAGAGCGAGGTTGGTTGCGATCGGCGGGTAGAAGAGCGCAAACTGGCTCGATGCAACTCCGACGAGCCAGAGAAGCAGTCCTGCGTGGAGCCGCCGACCCGCAGCAAGCCACCCGCGGGTGGCGCCGATTCCAACCAGCGCCGGACTGACGACCACGAGAAAGATCCAGTGCAGGAAACCAATGACGGTGTAGTGGTGGACCGCGAGGTTGTAGAGCGCCGGGAGGGCGGCGGCCAATTGCATGGTGCATTTGAGTATGAACGCTGCGGCGGCGGTTGTGAGGAGGGCGGCAGGAATCGTTCCGGGAATGCCCCATTCCCGCCGCACCGCCCATACGCCGCGGCCGCCGATGGCGCACCCTGCCAGCTGCGCTGCCGCCCCGGCGATGCAGAGCGCGTACACCCACGGAGCGTTGGTGACCCACAGGACCGATAGGGCGAACGTGAGTGCCACGCCGGCTGCCAGGTACGGGAATGCTCGGCGCAACGCGCGGGCCGCCCCGGCCTGATGCCTCAGGTAATGCGCCAAGAGCGCCACCAGGAAGAAAATAAACCAACCGTTGTATTGAAAATGTAGGTACCAGTAGATTGCGAGGTCGTAAGCCGGGGCGTCCCGCAGGTCCATGACCGCCAGCGGACCCAGCGCGATCGGTCCCGCGCCCGAGACCAGCATGAAGATCAGAGCGGCCCGCAGGTAGATTCGTGTCGCAGGTGCTGCCGGGGAACGGCGCCACAATCGGACGGCGAAGAACACGGCGCCCGCCATGTGCATTGTGGTAAACGAGAGGCTCGCCGCACCGTAGCCCTGCAGGGGGTAAGCGACGAGCATTCCGACCGTGGCGGCCTGAAGCCAGACGAACAACCAGATGAACGGTTTCCGTTCCCGCTCATCCACGAACACTAGGTACGCCAGTGCGAAGAATGCGTTGAAGACCCAGCCCAGGAATGCGGTATGAGAGTGTGCATGCAGGATGTTGCCGTAGGAAACGCCCGGCATGGGAGCGACCACTTGAAGCCGCAGGAGCACCCCGAACACTCCCGTGGCGATGAGGAATCCCCAAGCTACGGCAAACATGCGCCCGGCCGCCGCATCGTGCGACGGGGATGGCGCCGCTCTGTTTTCCGCTTCCTGCATCGTTCGCAGAGCATACGGCATCGGACCGATAGGGAAAGGCGAAAGGTGTGACCGCGCCGTTGGCGTTCAGCGGCAGAGCTGCGGAACTGCAGAGGACGGAAGACGGGAATTGACGGCAGAGGGCGGAGGGCGGAGGGCGGAGGGCGGAGGACAGTGTCAGGTTGTTATCGTTCTGAACGCCTGAACCACTGAGCTGTCGAGCGATATTGGTGGAATCACCGCAGG
>SLNJ01000117.1 GCA_007133065.1 Opitutales bacterium | reverse complement strand
CCCGCGCCCGCAACCCGCGCGCCAGCGCGCGCGCAGCGCGCCGGCGCCTACGCAAGGTCCACTGCGAGGGCAGCGCGGTCGAATACCATCTCCCCCACGCGGGTCGCGGGTCCGGTCATACGGATGGCGTAGTCGGAGTCGATTACGATCTGGATGATGCCGCCCGGCATGTGCACGGTGACGTGGTCATCGACGTGGCCGAGGCGATGGGCGACTGCTGCGGCCGCGCTGCTGCTGCTTCCCGAGGCGAGGGTGTAGCCCGCCCCGCGCTCCCATATCTCGACCGCGATATTCGCCCGGTCGAGCACCTTCAGGAATTGAACGTTTGTACGGTTCGGAAAATTCGGGTGCGTCTCAAGGGCTGCGCCCAGGCGGTGCGCGAGCTCAGAGGAAATCCCGTCCATCACCAGAACGCAGTGCGGATTGCCGATGGTGGCAGCGCTGTACCGATGCATGGTACCTGCGACATCGATCTCCTCGTCGAGGACCTCCCGCGGCGGTCCGGCGACGGGGATCTGGTCACTGTGGAAGGAGACACGGCCCATTTCGACCTCGATTCTCCCGTCGTTTTGGTGTACCTGACACGAGACGACGCCTCCCGGCGTTTCCACGGTAAACGGATCCGTGCCGGCCCGGTCGGTCTCAAACAGATATTTTGCGAAGATACGGAGTCCATTCCCGCTCTTTTCAGCTTCGCTGCCGTCCGGATTGAGGATGCGCAACCCGAACGCGGCGCGCTCGCTCGGAAGCGGTCCGTAGAGGATGCCGTCCGACCCCAGTCCGAAATTCCGGTGACAGATGACGCGGATCTCCCGTTCCGAGGGGAGGTCCGCATCGTCCGGATCGAGGACCAGGTAGTCGTTTCCGAGGGCGTGGTATTTGCTGAATCGCATCTTGGGATCGGCAGTTAAGCTTCCGAATGGAGGAATGCAAATCCCAATGTTGAAGCGCACCACCTCGCCCGGCCGCCGGTACCGGCGCCGGGCGGCGTCCTTGCTAACGGACCTCCTCGAATAGCGTCAGCCAGGCGGCGCGCTGCTTCTCCGGCACCATGGCGATCTCGAATCCGTTGCGCGCGAGCTGAATCAGTTCGGCCCGTGAGAACCCGCCCTCGGTGGCGAGTGCGATGTACTCCCCGGTCAGGGTGTTTCCGAAGCTGATCGGATCGTCGGTGTTCACCGTGCACCGGACCCCGGCGTCGTGGAGCCGGCGCAGCGGGTGTTCGGCAATCGACGGGGCGACACCGAGCTTCACATTGCTGGTCGGGCAGACGTCGAGCACGATGCCGTTTTCCTGCAGCTCGCGGAGGAGTTCGGGATCCTCGACGGAGCGCACCCCGTGTTCGATCCGGGTGACCCCGAGTTCCGCGATGATCCGGCGCACAAAATCGGGCCCGCAGAGCTCACCGGCGTGGGCTTTCACGAATTTGCCCGCGGCGCGCACCTGCTCGTAGACGCGCGGGCTCCAATCCTCGAGAGGAATGGTTTCGTCGCCGTGCAGGTCGATCCCGTCGAGCTGATCCCAGTTGACGCAGTCCTCGACGAAGCGGCGGCTCTTCTCGGTGTACCCATTGTGGTGAATGCCCATGAACACCCGAACCTCCATGCCCGGCGGAGCCGCCCGGTGAATCGCTTCGGCCGTCTCGGGTCCGGGCACGTCGAGGAATTCAAGCACGCCGGAGGCAAAACTGGTTTCGACGTAGCGGACACCTTGGGCCGCCAGGTCTTGAAAGACCTCGGAAGCCGCCTCGTAGTAGCGCTCCGGGGAGGTGAACCACGGGAGGGCGACGGCGAAGAGCTCTTCCTCGAAGTGTGCGAATGACCGGAACCGAAAGTCCGGGTCCCACGACTTCGGAGGATGGGGGAACTGGCGGGGATCGAGTCGGTGCAGGAGCCGCCATGGTAGCGCTCCTTCAATGTGCAGATGGGTTTCGGTCTTGGGCAGGGACGCCACGAATTCGGCGGGATAGCCCGATGCTGGTGCCGGCGCCATGATCGCGGATCATCGGCCCCGGCGGATGACCGAGCCGGAGAACCGAACTTGAAAGCGGTAGATATGCTTCACCCGCGTGATGATCTTCCATGTATCCGGGTCGATGCGGTCGGGGACATCGACCTTGTTGACGTCTGCGACGGCGTGGTAGCCACGTTCCGAGAAAATATCGATCATCATCGCGAGAGCCAGTGGATTCTCGAAGGCCGGATCCTCGGAGTTGATGATCGCCAGCCCGGAAATACTGTGCCGGAGAATGATCGGCATGAACTTTGCGTCGATCAGCTCACAGACCCGGCTGAAGAGCTCCTGCTGGTGCAACGCATACTCGTCGAGGCGCTTGACCAGTTCCTGGCGGGCATGCACGACGATGCTGCTGGCCACGGGAATCCCCGAGAGCATGTCGTAGGTGTTCTGATCGAGTTCCAATGAGCTCTGGTATTTGAGCTCCTCAACGATGCGCCCCTGCACATTCTCGATGGATTCCTGCGCGTTGACGAAATGGTAGTGGAAGACTTCGCGCAGGGAGGTCAGGGACTCGTAGGTGATCTCCTTGAACGTCCGATAGCGATTGCGCGCCGCCTCCACGCTGAGATCGGTTTTGCGGACCTCTTCCACGCGGGAATCCCCGGTCTCATCGGCTCGCTGGTGTTCGGCGAGCAAGCGGCGACCCCGCTGCAGCTGCCGGTGAACACTGACCGATTCGTCGACATAGAGGACGATAATGTGGAAGATCGGCTTCAGAAAGTGCTCTTCATGCCTCGTGTCACGGAACTCGCGACGCAATTCGATCAGCTTCTGATAAAAAAGCTTCAAACACTCCACCTGCACTTTGGTGCGGGGAAACCCATCCACCACGACCCCCGTCCGGTTCACCGGGTCGAGCAGCGTCCGGAGCAGCAGGCCGGTCACCTCCCGGTCTCCCACCATCATCCCCGCATCCTTGAGGCGCTTCGCCTCCGGGGTGTGAAGGAGATCGCTGACGACAATCGGCGGGGCCGTCAGCCCGCAGTACTCCATTATAAACCGGGTTTGTGTGCCCTTGCCGGCCCCCGGCGCTCCGTTCAGCCAAAAAATCTCATTGGGGAATCGCAGATGCTCCCGGCCGTAATCCGTCTCGAGCTCATCCCACAGATTCTCAAAAATGAGCTGCGCATCCTTAATTTCGAGATCGAGCGTTTTCTCGCGATGGTTTTCTTTGGTCTGCGTTGTATTTTCCGCCATGTTCGGCTGTTCCGTTCGCCGGATCATTTTGTGATAAAAAACGCAGCATTGGAGGGTCTGGCGGAAATGCAAGCATGATTCCGGATTGGGTTACGACCCGGATCCGGGGATACGAGTTGAATCACGCTGCATCGGTGGCCTCCCGCGACCGGTTGAAGGCGGAGACGAGGGCGTTGAGTCCCGCGAGCTCGATGTTGCTGTGGATGGCCGCGCCCCAGAAGTGCTTGTTGTCCCGGAGGCGTTCGATTTCGATGTAGGCGATCGCCTCGGCTGCGGAGCCGTCGCCGATCGCGTGCTGGCGGAAATCGAGGACGCGAAAGTCCTTCAGCTCGGCCGCGCGCAGGCCGTCGACGAGCGCGGCGATCGGTCCGTTCCCTTCACCCTGGATGCTGAGCTCCGACCCATCGAGCTGGATCCTCGCGGTGCAGCGGACGTGATGGTGTTCATCCTCCGGTGCGTCGAGATGGTACGACTTGAGGACCATCGGGTGATCGCGCTTGAGGTATTCGCGGACAAAACACTGGTGGATTTCATCGGCGGTGAGTTCCTCGCTGCGCTGGTCGGCGAGTCGGGTCACCACTTCGCCGAACTCCGGATGCATCTTTCTGGGCATCTCATATCCGTATTCGCGCTCGAGAACGTAGGCGACGCCTCCTTTCCCGGACTGGCTGTTGATCCGAATGATCGCCTTGTAGGTGCGTCCGATGTCCTCGGGATCGATCGGCAGGTACGGCACCTGCCAGTGATCGTCCGCTTCGGCACACGCGGCGGAGGGCTTCCGGACCTGATCCATCCCTTTCTTGATCGCGTCCTGGTGGGATCCCGAGAAGGCGGTGAATACCAGATCGCCGGCGTATGGATGGCGCTCGTGTACGTTCATGCGGGTGCACCGTTCGTACGTGGCGCGGATGTCGGGCAGATCCGAGAAATCGAGCCCGGGGTCGACGCCCTGAGTGTAGAGGTTGAGAGCGGTGGTGACAATGTCGAGGTTGCCGGTGCGCTCTCCACTCCCGAAGAGGGTGCCCTCCACCCGGTCGGCGCCGGCCATCAGGCCGAATTCCGTGGCTGCGATCCCCGTGCCGCGATCGTTGTGTGTGTGGAGGGAGATGATCGCGCAATCCCGGTTCTTCAGGTTGCGGCAGAAATATTCAATCTGGTCGGCGTGGACGTTCGGAGTGGCGAGTTCAACGGTGGCGGGGAGGTTCAGGATGATCGGGTCGTCCGGCGTCGGTTCGATGACCTCCATGACCGCTTCGCAGACCTCGAGTGCGTAATCGACTTCGGTGTCGGAGAAGCTCTCCGGTGAGTATTGGAACCGGACCCGGGTGTCGCCGGCCTCGGCGCTGAGCTGCTTCGCGAGGCGGGCTCCCTCCACGGCGACGCCCTTGATCTGTTCTTGGTTCATGTTGAACGTGACCCGCCGCTGCAGGGGGTTGGTCGAATTGTAGAAATGCACGATCACCCGCGGGGCTCCCTGGATCGCCTCGAACGTGCGCCGCAGAAGGTGTTCGCGGCACTGCACCAGGCATTGGATGCTCGTTTCATCCGGAATCATGCCCCGATCAATGAGTTCACGGGTGAACTGGTATTCCGTGTCCGACGCGGAGGGGAAGCCGACTTCGATCTCTTTGAACCCGATCCGGGTGAGCATTTCAAAATACTCGAGCTTCTCACGAATGCTCATGGGGATAGGGAGAGCCTGGTTGCCGTCGCGCAGGTCGACGCTGCACCAGATGGGAGCTGTTTCAATGCGGCGGTCCGGCCACCGGCGATCGGGCAGATCGATGGCTGGAAAGGGGCGGTACTTGGTGATGGGTGCTTTTTGCATCATGGCGATAGGAAAGATCGGTGGAACGATTGCGTGGAAAGGACGAAGATGACGGTACACAGGAATCCGTCGATTCAAGAGCGATGCGGGTCTACCCGTATCCCGCGCGAGGGTATGATCGTGCTCACTCCCCAGCGGGGAGCAGTCGTAGAAGGAGCCGGCCAAGCCGCAGGGCCGCAAAACTGGAACGCACGTGCATCATGATTGGCTCGAAAGCGTCCGCAAACCTTCCCGGGGATGCGCCCACTGTCAAGGCCAAAAACTGGCGCGCCGTTGCGGGCGCAGGGCGCTGCGCGCCGTTGCGGGCGCAGGGCGCTGCGCGCCGTTGCGGGCGCTGGCGCGCCGTTGCGGGCGCTGCGCGCCGTTGCGGGCGCGGGG
>SLNJ01000066.1 GCA_007133065.1 Opitutales bacterium | reverse complement strand
CTCGGAACGGGCGAGTTGTTTCCGGTCCATCACGCCGGCGTCTTCCTGGGGCTCGCGTTGCTGCTGTGGACCCTCGGCCCCGGACGCTACAGCCTGGATTCCGTGATCTGGAAGCGTGTGCAAGAGTGATGAGTGAAAGTGAGAGGGAAAGGGAGGGCGAGAGGGGATTGGCATGCGGCATCAGGCTCGCTTCCGGATGGGCGTATTCTGATGGCCTCCTCGGAATTTCTACGCTGGGAGGGCGACGCCGCAGCCGCACTCGGCCCGGCACCAAGCCCTTCCACAGGCACCCATCCATCTTTTGAAAATCGGCTCTTTGATCCTGTTGCGCAGCAAAACACTATCCAACCCGGCGGACCACGATCTCCGGCGGACACCAAAGCTCCTCGACGAGAACTCTTGGTACCGGCTACGCCGGGTTGGACTACTCGAGAAACCGTTGGGAGCAGCGTGCGAACTCCTCCCGGATCTCAGGAACATCGGGGACGCGGGCCGACTCGATAGCCCGGCGAATCGCGGCGACGTCCATTCCTGAACGTTTCACGATGAACCGGGCGTCCTGCTGATCGATCGGGTCGTCGCGCATCAGCTGCCGGTCAAGGAACGAGAGGATTGTCTCGGCGTGGTTCATGCGACGAGCTGCCACCGGTGTGCATTGCACCGACCGCTCGTCATGATCGGTTCGGCGAGGCGAGTCCAATGGATCAGTGGCTCGCGCGTGAGACATGGAGTTAGGTTATTCCTCCCATTTACATTCTCAAGGGAGAAACGCTGTTCATTTCGCCCCGCCCCGCCTGCCTGACTGCCTCCGGCGACGCTTATCCCCGGGGTCGATCTCTTTTAACCCTCAAATGGAAACTGCACAGAATTGAAAGCGGGTACTCCCACGGAGTGAGTAGGGGGATGACTCATATCCGATCAGCGCTTCGGAAGGAGGGTGCGGATGACGTTGACACGCAACTGCAGTGTTATTCGATTGTCTCATGGATGGAGGTCATGTGCGGCGCTTCGACGCAGGAGGAGACGGAGGCGGCCCGCGTTCTTTTCGGATCCATGCAATCGGTCGGCCTATCGTTCGAGATCGCGGCCAAGGCAGTCGAAGAACGGTGCCAACGCGCGCTCAAACTCCCCGACGCCATCATCCTGGCGTCCGCCGACTATGAAGGGTGCATTCTGGTGACACGAAACACGAAGGATTTTTCCACCGACGATCCACGCATTCGACACCCGTATACATGGCCCGCATTCTGATGGTGACCTCGGTATTCCCGCGCTGGGAGGGCGACGCGACGCCGCCGTTCGTGCGGAACCTGGCCGTCGCTCTGGCGGAGAAGGGATGGGAGATCACGGTGGTCGCGCCTCATGGGCCGGGCGCGCGATTCAGCGAAACCGTTGGTGCCGTCCGTGTGATTCGCTTTCCCTACATGTTTCCACTGGGAATGCAGAAGCTTTGTTATGACGGTGGGATGTTGGTTAATTTCCGGACGCGGCCCTGGACGCACACACTGTTGCCCCTCTTTGTTGTTGCGCAGATCATCACGCTGTTGTGGGTCGCCATTCGCCGGCGATCGGATGTGATTCATTCCCACTCGCTGTTGCCGCAGGGATTCTCGGCTGATCTGGTCGCGACGGTGCTTCGGTTGCCCCACATCACAACCAGCCACGGCAACGACGTCTTCGGGCTCCCTTCGGACAGGCTGATGGGCCGGCTGAAACGCCGCGTCCTGCGCCGCGCCACCGCCGTCACGGTGAACAGCTCCGCCACCGAGGAGGCCGTCCTCGCCCTCGGGTGCAATTCGGAGAAGATTCACCGCATCCCCGCCATGCCAACCGCGGCACCGCCCCGGGACGAAACCGTCGAGCGCATTCGTTGCGAGGTGATCAGCGAAGCCGGGCCGGCCCTGGCCTTCGTCGGTCGGATTATCGAAGACAAAGGCGTCGGGGACCTGATCGAGGCGGTCAAATTCCTGGTGAACGACTTTCCAGACATTCGCTGCCTCCTCGTCGGCGATGGACAGGACCGGCCCCGGTACGAACAGAAAGCGATCCGAGTGGGCGTCGATCAACACCTTCACTGGGCCGGATGGGTCCCGCCGAACGAGGTATCCGCGTGGATGGCGGCGGCGGATGTCATCGTCGTCCCCAGCCGGGAGAGTCCCGGTGGCTGGACCGAAGCCCAGGGGCTCGTCGTCGTCGAAGCGATGCTCACCGGGACTCCGGTCGTGGCGACGCGCGTCGGTGGAATTCCCGATATGATCGAGGAGGGGGTCACTGGCCGGCTGGCGGATCCCGGCGATGCACGGGTGCTCTCGGAGACGATCGCTTCCGTGCTGCGCGACCCGAAAACGGCCCTGGCGCTCGCGCGTACGGCGCGCGGACGCGCCGAAACCACCTTTAGTCCCGAAGCAGTCGCCGCGGCGACTGCAGCCCTGGTTGCGGAAGTTTCCGCCAAATGACAAGGGGCGCCGCATCGCCCGGCGGACGAAATGCAGCGGCCATGTGGCTGTGCGTGAATTATGGGTGTCCTGGTTTTTCCGGGTGGGATCGCAACGGGTGGCCCGAATTGTTACTGTATCAGACTATTGGGATCGCCAGCGGGCTGCTGATTTGGGATGATGCGTCACAGATGGGCCTCGAAATCGAAGCGACGGCGTATCCGACAGAACCCCTGTTTGAGCGTCATTGCATTTGGGAGGTCTGTATTTATTCGAGATCCGGAGGCAGAGATGTATATCATAGGAGAGGAAGAAATCGACGCGGTGGCGCGAGTCATCCGCAGCGGCAAACTGTTTCGCTACGACGACACCAGCGAGTGTTCGGTGTTCGAGCGCCGCTACGGGGAGTTTCTCGGCGCCGCGCATGTTGGGTTGACCTCGAGCGGCACATCGGCGCTGACCGCGGCGCTGGTCGGGGTGGGGATCGGTCCGGGCGACGAGGTGATCGTTCCGGCGCATACGTACATGGCAACCGCCGTCTCCGTGCTCGCGGTCGGTGCGATTCCGGTGATTGTCGATATCGACGAGAGCATTTGCCTTGATCCGCAGGCTGTCGAGCGGGCGATCGGCCCCCAGACGCGCGCGGTAATCCCGGTGCACATGTGGGGGCAGATCTGCGACATGGACGCCATCATGAAGGTTGCCGACGCGCACAACCTGATCGTGGTGGAGGACGCTTGCCAGGCCGTGGGAGGCGCCTACGGCAAGCGGATGGCAGCCTCTATCGGGCACGCGGGCGCTTTCAGTTTCAACTATTTCAAGAACATCAGTTGCGGTGAGGGGGGCGCGGTGGTCACATCGGACCGCGCGGTTTACCAGCGCGCGATTTGCGCGATCGACTGCTGCCGCTATTTCTGGAACGATCGCGAAACGGATGCCCCCCATTTCACGTATTCCGGCTCGCGGGCTTCCGAGATCGAGGGCGCGATTCTCAACGCGCAGCTCGATCGGCTCCCGGGGATGATCGCCAGCATGCGTGAGCAGAAGCAGCGCATCCTCCGTGAGACGGCGGATCTTGGACTCGGTGCGGTCCCGCGGCACAGCCCGGAAGGCGAGTGCGCGACTGCGACCATGTTCGCGCTCCCGACTGCCGAGCAGGCCCGGGATTTTGCCGAACGGGTTTCCGGGACGATTCTGCTCAAGACCGGCCGGCACACCTACCACGAGTGGACGCCGATTCTAGAGCATCGGGGCGGGCCGCATCCGGCCACAAATCCCTATGAGATGCCGCAGAACGCCGCGTGCCGCAAGGAGTACTCGCGCGACATGTGCCCGCGGTCGCTCGAGATCCTCTCGCGCACGGTCTCGATCGGCAACAATCCGAAGCGTACCGACGAGGACGTAACGAAACTGGTCGGACGGATCCGGGAGGCCGCAGCTGCGGTTCTGGAGACGACATCCGCCGAGTAGACGGCCATTGGCGGGTGCGCTGAGAGCACCGACACAACGCCACATTGCATTCCCGGCACGGGCGGTTCAGCCGCGTGGCGATGCAACCCTCGGTTGCAGGGCCATTTCATTTGGGGGCGATCGTTGGAGCAAGTTCCGCACCTGTCATGAGCCTGCCGAATTGATTCATGCGGCCCCGCTTGAGCTCCAAAACCGCCTAAAGGCGGGAGTTGCTCCAACAGGCGGCCAACAGGGCACTTGCCCCACGAGCCCCCAGATGAAATGGCACTGCCCGCGGTTGTGGTACCGTAACAATCTCGCTTGACGGCTCGCGGCGCGCACCCTATTTCAATGATCGAGTCGCCGGTGATCGTGCCGTGCGCATCCGGGTTTTATTGTGTGTGGCGTACCGCGGCGGCTGGGTGTGGAGATGGCTACGAACAGGAAGGGCATTGCAGCGGATTCCGCAGGGGGGCCTCCGGCGACGGTGCGCTCTGTTGCGCGCGAGGCGGGGGTCAGCCCGATGACGGTCTCGCGGGTCTTGAACGGGCATTCCCACGTGCGGTCGGAGCTCCGCCTGCGGGTTCTGGAGGCGGTGCGCAATCAGGGGTATCACTCGGACCTGGAGCTCCAGAAACTGATGGCGCGGTTGCGTCAAAGGCGTGTTCAGCGGATGCAGGGAAGCATTTGTGCCCTCACGTGCAGGGACTGGCAGAAGGACGTCCGCTCCTATTACTACAACGCGGTTTGCGGGGCGCGGCGCCGTGCCGAAGCATTGCATCTTGGCTGGGATGCGTGCGAACTGCGTGAGATTCTACTGAGACCGGATCGTGCGGTCCGGGTCTTGCGCAGCCGGGGAGTGGAGGGGATCCTGGTCTTGCCGCACACCGGGTTCCCCGTTCTGCCGCACGGGGCGATCTGGGATGGTTTCTCGGTTGTTGCAGTGACGGCGAATCGCGGGGATCCCGAGTTCCACCGGGTTCTGCCGGACGATTTTCGCAACATGCAGCGCATTTGCGAGGCGCTCTCGGCCCGCGGTTGCCGGCGGATTGGGCTCGCCATTTCGAAGTCGCTCGATCGGCGCAACGAGTACCGGTCCTCTGGGGGGTTTCTCGCCTTTCATCTCGAACACAATCGACCGTTGTTGTCCTTTCCCCTGTACGGCGAGGAGGAGTCGGGTGATCGTCTCGGCAGATTGTGCGACTGGTTTCACACGGAACGTCCGGATGCCATGATTGCGGACGACAGCGCGATGGCCCGGACGATCGCGGACGCGTTGGATCTGCCGCTTCCGGGTCCGGTCGCGTTTGCGGCGATCCCCGGGCTGGAAGTGTCTGATTCGCCGGTTGCGACGGTGGATGAGCTGCCCGGCCAGGTTGGAGCGACAGCGGTGGAGCGTCTGTTCCGGATGATCGTCAACGGCGAGACGGGGACACCCGAACATCCGACCGTGACCATGATCGAAGGAGTCTGGCGGGAGGAGCGGGAAGCTGAAAGGCTGAAAAGCTGAAAGGCTGGGGCGCAAGCTCCTCGGGCCGGATGATTCCCGTGGCGGCGATGTTTCTGGTTGAGATGCGTGGCGCGACCCCATTCACTCGGAAGTCATGGCAAAGATTCCGCCGTGTCGCGACCTGATTCCCGGATTCGAACAGCACCGAAACCTCGGTCGCGACGACATTGACGCGCGCCGCTGGCGCGCACCGCTGGGGTACGCACGGGCCGGGGCGCGGGAGATGGCGCGGCGGGTGGCCGCGTCGCGAAAGCACTTTCGCCGGCGGTTTTTCCGCGGCTGCTGTCATTCGCATACCCAGCACAGCGACGGGGCAGACGGTTTTCGAACGCGAGGTTGCCTTGCCGCGCAACCTGAAGCGCTACGTGCGGGTTGAAGCGATCAGCGCGGACGGGCGCCGCGGGTACACGAACCCGGTTTACCTGGCGTAAGGGGCGCTACTGCGCCATCGCGAAAGCGATCAACAGGACGCCGGCAGTGATGATCACCGCCGCGGGCACGCGCGCTCGCGGCGCCGGTTCGCGGAACAACAGCGCCCCGAGCACCACGCCGATCACAATGCTGAACTGGCGCAGGGCGAGCACGTAGCTGGCATGCGCAACGATCTGGTAGACCACCAGGATCAACACGTAGGAGAGCAGGTTGGTGCCGGCCACGATCAGAACAACCGCAGCCGGGGTTCCGTTTCGGACTCCCGCCGCATTCCCATTCAGGCGCCTCAGCGCGATCCACAGGAGCGGGAACGCGAACGCGAATTGCAGGCAACCGTACTGGAACGCCACCATCCAATTCCCGGTCACCACCCGTTCCATGGCCAGCTTGTCGATGGCGGTGTAGCCGACTGTCCCCATCGCGATCATCAGAACCCATGCCGCCGCGATCGGGCCCGCTTTCCCGGCGGATGGCGAACGGCCGTTGCCGACCAGAAGTACGCAGCCCGCGGCAACTGCAAGGATGCCGAAATATCCCGGGAGATCGATGCCGCGGCCGCGCCACAAATCGAAGCCGACCAACAGCAGGATCGGCAATGCCCGTCCCAGCGGGTAGATCAAGGTGAAATCTCCGATGCGATACCCCCGACCCAGGCCCAGAAAGTACACGGACAGGCAGATGCCGCTCGCCGACGCGTATCCCAACAGGAATCCAGGCAGTGGGTTTCCGGTGAGCCAACCGAGTACGAGCGGTACGCCTCCGATTGCTCCGATCCAGAGGCACATCCAGGCGAAGAACATCGTGTCGGCACGATGTCGGTGTGCCGCCAGGTTCCAGCCGGCGTGCAGACCGGCGGATCCGAGGACGAGGAGAATGGCAATCGCAGTGATCGGGACATCCAAAGCAAACGGAGCGTCAAGAGACCATCACAAACTCGCATCGCTCCGAACGCTCCCCTACGCTCCCGGCCCCGACGTGTAGCCCGTTAACAGGCCTGCAACCGCGTGTTGCGGTATACGCTGTTACACGGAACGCTCGCAGCGATCATCCGTCGCCCGCAGCCGGCGCAGGAGTTTCCTTTTGCAGTTCGGCGGCTTCCCGCAGGGCGCGGCGGGCGATTCTGGACACCCAAATGGTTGCGACAACGGTGGCGATCAATCCTGCGACGAGCAGGGTCCACTCCACGGGGCTTCGCCCGGAAGCGGTTCCCGCCGCTGCTTCGAGTCCGGCCCTCCCGAGTGTTCCGAGGTACACGTAGACCAGCGTACCCGGTATCATTCCCGCCCAGCTCGCCGCGACGTAGGGGCAGAATTTGACTGCGGTCAAGCCGTAGAAGTAATTGCTCAGATTGAACGGAATGAGCGGGCTGAGTCGCAGCAGCATGATGAGTTTGGCACCGTTCCGTCCGATGGCGCGATCGACGCTCCGGAACCCGGGTTTGTCCCGGGTGATCGCTTCAACTTTGTCGCGTGCGAAGTACCTTCCGATCAGAAATGCCAGCGCGGCTCCGAGAGTCGATCCGGCCGATACGGCTGCGAACCCCCAACCGAGGCCGAAGACGAACCCGGCCGCCACGGTCAGAATCGCTCCCGGAAGGAGCAGGACTGTTGCGGTGGTGTAGATTGCGGCGAAGAGGACAACACCGATCGGGCCGCGTTCGCCGACCCATAGCGCAAGCTGTTCGAGCCATTCGCCTGTCGGCAGCGCGCGTGCCACCATGAAGAGACCGAGAATGACGGCCATCGCGGCGCCGATCGTAAACCACGGAAATGAGCGATTCGATTGTCTTGTCCGTGTCATATAGAGTGAAGACGAACTGCATGCGTTTCTATTCCACGCGGGCCTCCCGCAGCGTTGTCGTACGGTTCGCACGCAACGGAATACGCGATGATTGCCACGGCGGCAATTGCTGATTTCCCGGTTCTTCCTCGATCTGGTTATGCGCCGCGTGGAGCGAACCCGGGCGAGGCGGTTGACAGACATTCGCAGTCCGGGAAGTCTTGCCGAACGGATATGGAATCGGATTCAGAACCATTCGAAGGGCGTCGGCCGAGTGAATACGACAGGCTGGCCGGCGTCTATGACCGCCGGTGGCGACGCTACGTCGAATCCACGAACCGCCGCGCGTTCAACTGGTTGGCGGAGGGGGAGTGGAACGTGTTCCTCGACGTCGGATGCGGCACCGGATACCTGCTGTCGCACGTTGCCGATCGGTTTCCGGATCGCGATTTGTACGGAGTCGACGCGAGCCGCGCGATGCTCGCCGTGGCCGGGAATCGGTGTCGGGGACGGGAGCGGATCACGCTGGTCGAAGCGGAGGCATCGCGCCTGCCGTTCGCCGACGGGCGCTTTGATCGAATCGCATCGCTCAGTGCACTCCACTGCTTTCCGGACCCGGAGGCTGCGCTCGCAGAGTGCCGCCGGGTTCTGCACGGGTCGGGATCGATGCTCGTGATCGACTGGAATGCAGACACCATACCGATGCGGACGATGGTTGCGTGGCTGCGCCTTTCCAAACGGGCGGTCAACTGGGTGTATCCCAGCCTCCAACTCCGGGAGATTTTGCGCGACACTGGGTTTGACGTGCAGCGCATGGAACGGTTTCGCGTTCCTCCGCTGTGGAGTTTGACTGCGTTTTGGTGTCGGGTGGCGTGACGCGTCCTGAGGCTGTCTCAAAATATTTCACGGCCCTGGACAGCGGTGTATGTCGAATTCAACTTCCGCTCCTCAGTGCGCGCACCGTGAGATCGGGGGAATACCTATTGCCACAGCTCCGTGTCGGGGTAGAACGCCTGCCAGGCGAACCAGTAGGAGTGAACAACGGGGATCGGATTGCCTTCCGCGTCGTGAATCTCGAACAGGCCCGAATCGGCATCGTAGTGAAACGCGACGGGCGCGCCGCCGATCGTGTCCTCGGCAGGCTTGTTGTGCGGAATCCCTTCGATCCAGTATGCCTTCTCAGCGCCCTCGTGTCGGACGCCGACCACAAGCTCCTTCGGTTCGATGTCGTCGCGGTTGCGCTCATAGGAGAACATGGTTGCCGGGCTTTCGAAATAGCTCTGGTAGGGAAGGTTGCGGTAGTCGCGGCGGTGTCCTGTGTCGAGGTTCAGAACTTCGCTCTCCGGGTAGCGCTCGCGCCATGCCTCCCAGGTCATCTGCCGGCTGGAAATCCATTCCATTTCGGTTCCGACGTATTCACCCGAAACCGCCTTCAGGCCCAGTTGCGACCAGAGGCTCTTCGTTTCCCGGTCGAACATGAGAACGTCGCTGTTGTAGAGAAGACCGGAAACACCGAAAGTCAGCGTGCGGTCGCCATACTCCCGTTTGAACACCATCGCCGTCGCGCATAGCGGGCAGTAGGTGACGGCGATGTGTTTGCCTGCCACCGTGTCGTTGACGATCTCGTGCCAGATCAGGATGCGGAAGGGGTAGGCGCGTGTTACGCCGTCACGGGAGAGTCCGATCACCATGTCGTCGTCCTCCAGGTAGTCGACGGCGCCGGCTTTCGTGAATTGCGGGTTGTCGATTGACGGAATGCCGTCCGGCGGGGGACCGCCCCGTTTAATCTCTTCCGTCGGAATGGTCGCGTTGCCGACGTCGAATCCCAGAATCGAGTCTCCGTTGGAGGCGCATGCCGTGGTCAGCAGCAGGATGGGAATAAAAATCAAATGGGATCGCATTGTGGGTCTGTCGTCTCGGGTGAATATGAATACTCGGGTTCGTGAAACTACGGGCTGGTCGGCACGCCATTGCGGGCGAGAACCCGATGTCGTTGTCGCGGTGTTTCTCTGTTTGGACGAAACCGCGGCAGATAAATTCCTTCTGCCGAATCAGGATACCCAGGACACCCAGTGCGCCGCCCGCTGTTCATTTCCAAGATTCCGGAGTCGTTTTGCAGCCCCACTTCAACGACCCCGCATCGCCCGGTCTCGAATCGTCACATACAACCAGTCGATAGCCTGCCCTCGCCAGGTCCCCACGGAAAGATTCCAACATGATCCGTGTCCTTGTATTCGTCGTACTGACGAGATATATCAGCAATCTCCGACAACACATCCTTGAACCTCCTAATGCCTCGGCAAGCGGGCGTTATCATGCGGTTGTTTCCGCCAATCCCTCGACACGCCGCCGCTCGCAAATCCGACCCCATCAAGACCAAGGCGCCTCGCCATCGTACCTTGCGGGCCGACGACGACCCAGAGTCCTCGCCGTAGGCAACGCCCTCGAACGGCCACATGGTAACCCGCGTCTCGGCGGATGTTAATTTGATGAATTCTATGTTGCAAGAAACTCTACGACGCCCGCGTCAAGGGCGCCCGAGAGGCGAGAAAAGCGCTGTCTCGCGTGAAGGGTGCGAAGCCACCGCGCCCGATGAGCGAATACGCCGGCGAGTACGAGCATCCCGGGTACGGAAAGTTCTCGATTACCGCCGAGGACGGTGCTCTGGTTCCCCGGTTTGGCGAACTGCGCCTCGGATTGAGCCATCGGCACTTCGACGTCTTCGACCTGGAATGGAGGGAGCTTTCCGAGGAAATGCACCGGTTTCCGCTGACATTCCTGACAGCGCCCGAGGGTGACGTGATGGCGCTGACGGTCCCGTTTGCGCCCCTGCTCGATCCAATCCGCTTCGAGCGTCTGCCGGATGGCCGCGCGCAGGACCGCGCGTTCCTGGCATCACTGGTCGGAACCTACGTTATGGGGCCAATTGAGATTGTCATTCGGTTGAGAGGGGGAAGGTCGCTGACGGTTGCGACATCAGGAAGCCCGGCCTCGGAACTGCTGCCGCGCCGCGGACTTAGATTCGGCATCAAAGGTCGACCGGGTGAAACGCTCGAGTTTGTGTTGCAGGGGGAAGGCCAGGTCGAGAGGGTTCTCTTCCAACCATTCGGAGTCTTTACGCCCGCCAGGGAGAAGTAACGGCCGCGCACGAAGCCTCGCTAGTCGATGATTTGGGTGATTACTCCATTGGCCGAATCATCCACCTCCATCGAAAGCTCATTCACGACGCCTGCCTCTCGAACATCGCGGGCCACGGATTGGAGCGCGGCGATGGCCGTTGACGGGCCGGTGACGAGGGCGTGGTTCACCGGAGTGCGCAGCGATTGGCGGACTTCGGTCTTCTGCTTGCGAATCTCGCTGAGAACGGTGGCCGCGACTTCGAGGCACGTGGGATCGGTCTTCCCGATGAAACAGCGAAATGCTCGTGTCAACGAAGCGCATGACGATCGTGGATGTCGCCGAACGTCTCAATCAGTGGGAAAACTCTCGAATGAGGCGCATCTGCCGATACCGGGGATCGCCAGCGCTGAAAGGCGACTGTCGTTGGTAAGGAACCAGTCGCAGCCAGCCCGCCGGGCGCAGGCGAGCTGGATGGCATCGGGCGGCTTGACGGTTGGATGGCGCGCGCGGATCTCCGCGAAATAGAGCGAGCAGGTCGCATCGAAGGCAATTAGCTCCAAACGCTGAAATTGCTCAATGTAGGATTCAATTGTGTCGTGCGCTCCTTCGCGCAGAGGGTGGACCAGGATTTCTGCGAGTGATAGGGTGGATGTAGCGAGAGCGCCGTTGGCTCTGCGAAGCGCCCCGAGAATCAGCCGGACCTGCTCCGCGCGCGGCGATTTCTCTCCCTCCCAGAGGTATATGAAGAGGTTCGTGTCAAAGAAGAGCTTCATTCCCTCCAGCCGGACCGTTCCTCCCTGACGTAGGCGTCGGCCTCGATCGATTTCCACAATCCGGGACTCAGATCACGCAGACCGGTCAGGACCTGCTCCAGATTCGCTTTTTCGACCGCTTCAAGTTCACGCTGAAGACCCCGCTCGACCATCGCACGCAACGTAGTCCGCCGCTTTAGCGCGACCGCTTTCGCCCGCTTCACAAGGGAGTCGGAAAGATCAAGGGTCGTTTTCATGAGAAACCGTAAACCCAGGAATATGGGAGACTCAAGCCAAATGGAGCAAAAAACTCGAGAGAAGCCCATGAGGCGGAAACTCGAGGGAAACTCGAGGACAACCATGAATGTGGCGCGTTTGCTGATCTGGGCCCCCGGCAGATTGTTGGGTGTCCTAAATGTGGCGCCTCCACTCGCGCTTTTCGACGAACCCGGAGAACTGGTTCGACTATCTTTTCTCCAGCGATCGGCTCTGTCACCCGATTCGAGATGCGCGGTCAGAGTTTTGGGAGTTCCTCGCTCGACTTCTGAAGGAATCCGGCGCCATACGCATTCAGAAGGAAGTCGGATTGTTTACGGCTACCGGGCCGCAAAAGGAATTGTGACTGATCACAATCAAACATCCCGCGAGCTCAACGTTCTCTAGCGGCGCAATTCCGGAAGGAGCTTTTTACCACCCGCTTCGCTGGAAAGCACAGAGAACCTTGCGCGGCGTAGCTGCATGAGCGCCGAAGGCGCGGCAACATCATAGCCATGGGCATCGCCCATGGCAGCCATCAAGCACCAGATCGCAGGCTGTATGCCTGCCTCAACCTCGAGGCCGTGCGCTGAGCGGTGCGCGTGCGATCCCCGCGGAGTACTTGAAGCAGACCTTCAGCCTGCGGGATACATCTGCAACAGAGTCCTCGGGCGTTGCCCGAGGCTATGGTGAGACTGGGCCTTCGGCCCGGCATGAATCCCGCCGGGGCGGCATCTCCGGATGCATCTGAGGACCCCATTTATTCGCGATCGCGACGCGGGTTACCCTGGATGCATCGCATCCCAGCGTCTCCTTTTACCTGGCCATGGGCTGTGAAAAGGAGGAGCGCCATCATTGTCTCAGGTCGGGAGTGGAGATCCCATGCGTCCGGATGAATTTTGAGGTCCGGCAAACAATGTGCATTTCGTAAAATAGTCAGCCGGACGACCTTGACGAGACGAAGCAGAAGCTGCGACTGCTCTTTCATCTTTCCGATCCGGGGGACCGGGCGCGATCGAGACTTGACGGCCGGAACGATTGAACTAAATTTAGTTGCACGGTGGTAAATCGGGAAAAACTGATTCAACGGTTCTTGGATAGCCCCGCCGATTTCAAATGGACGGAGTTGGTGGCTCTTCTGCAGGAAGGATTTTTATGAGCGAATATCTCCAGTATAAAGGATATGCCGGCAGCGTGGAATACAGCGCCGAAGACGACTGCCTGTACGGGAAGGTTTTGTTTATCCGCTCCCTTCTGACTTATCAGGGAAACAACGTGGCGGAATTGAAGCAGACGTTTATCGAGGCGGTGGAGGATTATCTCGACGATTGCAGGGAGCGCGGCGTGAAGCCCGAAAGACCGTTTAAGGGCTCATTCAACGTGCGCATTTCTCCGGCGGCCCACAGGAAAGCCGCTCTCCGCGCCGCCAAAGAGGGAGTTTCCTTGAACAAACTTGTGGAACGGGCACTGGAAAAGGAACTGACGTGAAGGAAGAAATGACCGCACCCACCTATCTCTGGGTTCGTCGGTGTCTGGGGTCTGCTGAAACGTGAGTGTCCTTGATCTCGCTCTGATCTCTTTCCTCCGCGTCCAGGTCCATCCGAACGGAGGTTCCGTCTCGCGTTAATCTCCATTCGACGGTGCGGAGGGCGGTTACAAATCGGCGATCGTGGCTGACGATCAGGAATCCGGCGGGGCAATCCCGCAGGGCGCTTTCCAAGCATTCGATTGACGGAAGATCGAGATGGTTACATCTGAGAATTGTGCGGATGAAACCGCGGGTGAATCAGAGCCCCCGGTGGGGGCGTGATTGCAGATCCAGTGGCAACGCTGCGCTGCCGCCGGAACGTCAGGAAACTCACCGAATTCTCAGATGTTGGTCATCTCTAGATGGATTCAAAACGAAGGCGAGGGTTGGGACCTGCCTTCGATTTGTTATTGAATGGAAAGCGCCAAGGCACTCAAGGAAATAGGTGCACGGATGCGGAAATGTTCGTGAGAGGGGAAATCGAAGGCACCCATGAATGCGCCGCGCTTGCCGATCTGGTTTCCCCGGCAGATCGTTGGGTGTCCTATATGTGAGCTCCGACGTGTGAGGCGCATGGTGCGGCAAGGAGCGGTGAGCTTCAGCCGCCGGGGGAGGCGGAAAATCAGGGGGTTGACAATTCCACTCTATTCGCCTCCCATGATTTGCCCGGCGTGACCGTTGGGAATACCTATTCCTATTTAGTCCATTAATCAAATGCCCATGCCGCACCAGGAGATGCGGCGACTGGTGAAGCGCCGGATCCACGGCAAAGAAGGGTCCGAACGCATCGAGGTCGTCCGACGTCTGTTGAAGGAAATGCCAGGCTACCAGTCCGGCCCGTACGCTGACGTGCGCAAGTGGATGCACAGTCTGATCGACGAAGCACGGGTTCGCCGCAGCGTCAAGCACCAGGATGAGTTCCACATTCCGAAGGACGGATGCGCTCAGGTCGTTCTCGTCGGTCCCCCGAACGTCGGGAAGTCCACGCTCCTGGAACTCCTTACTGGACGTGCGGCGCCGGTTGGCAACTATCGTTTTACCACGCTTCGTCCGATGGCGGGCACCCTCAACTGTGGGGGCGCCCATGTGCAATTGGTCGACCTTCCCGGCCTCGTCGACGGCGCCCATGACGTCAATCCAACAAGCGTTGCCACCGGTCGCCCGGCCTGGGATGCAAGGCCTCATAGCCTCCGGGCTGGTCTACGAAACTGACACCCGGCCGACGCCCGAGTGCCACGCATCCACACTTGTGGAGACGCCAACGGGTATCGTCGCTGCCTGGTTCGGCGGGACGAGTGAACGTAACGCTCCTGGAAGCCAACCGTCACGCTGGAAAGAGAACAGGGCGAGTTCTCCTATCCAGCGGTGATTCAAGCCTCAGACGGCAATCTGCACGTCACGTACACCTGGAACCGAAAGAGCATCAAGTATGCGGTCCTCGATCCAGCCGCCTTGTGATCCTGCACCACCTCCACCGCCTACAGGCGTCGCTGGCGGATCATCCGGGCCAGCGTTGAAGCCGACAAATAGCATAGGTTCGTCGCGCTCATGGCGTACCGATCATTATGGAGGTTATCTGTATTCATTTCTTCTTTCGTTGCTTTGAATGGTATCATCGTTGCCGGCCCGCACCGTCGCCGTTCGAACTTCATGAATCTCTGCCTTCATGATGTATTCCAACCCGTCAATATCATCTATCTTTTCGCCGACCTTCTGGAAATTCATCGACTCGGCCAGCTTCAGCGACGGGGGATTGGTTGGACTGAAAAGCCGCCCCTTTGGCGGCTTCATCGTTCTTCCAGGAAATCAGGAAGCATTCAGAATTCAGATACGCGAGTCAGACGCGTAAAGGAGCCGGCTGGGGGTGCGGGTGGTCTGGTGATAATTGCACTCATGGTATGGCTCCTTTCTATCTTTCGACATGCCGCTGAATACGACAATCACGTATCATTCTCGCCCGTTTCCGACCGACTGTCAAGGCAGGTTTGGCCACAGTTTTTATTCGCGCAGGGGCATTTCATCTCGGGGCGATAGTTAGAGCATTTATGTGGTCCCGATTCGGCTCCAAACCGCCTAAAGGCGGGACTCCAACAGGGGAGCGAATTCGCCCACGAGCCTCCAGATGAAAAGCCTCTGTTTATTCGCGCGTCTTGGGGCTCAACCCCCATCTCAGTCGCTATACAATGGATTTAGTCTTTGGGTGTCCCAGGAAAGACTGATCCGTTTCGGAACTCTTCATTAGCGGAGATCAGCGTCAATTAGCGGTTTAAGAAATCTTCTTTCATGCTTTTTCCCAGGACCACGGACGGAATCGGTTCGAGTTTGGCAACGGGGAGGTTCCGCTTACAGATGAGAACGGTTGCGCCGTGCTGCACGCTCTCCACGATGCTCGAGAAGTGTGCCTTGGCATCACTGACGTTTACCCGATTCATGACTGTCAAGTTGTGAGTCTTGTCAAGCGGGTTGGTGAATCGTTCCACAATCCGGGACTCAGATCACGCAGACCGGTCTGCACCGGCTCCAGATTCGCTTGCTCGACCGCTTCAAGTTTGCTGGCCATACCACGGAAAACTCATTGCCAGAGGTCGCTGGGTGTGAATAAAGATCGGGTTTCGCGGCGAGGGCGAGAGGCCATGATTACCATCGTAGACTACGACGCAGGCAACCTCCGGAGCGTGCAGCGCGCGTGCCGTGCCGTGGGGCTCGATTCGTGCATCACGAGCGATCCCGAGGCGGTGCGGCGGGCCGAGCGGATCGTGTTTCCCGGGGTCGGGGCCGCTCTCCACGCCATGGACGTGCTGCGCGCCACGGGGCTCGACGCCACGCTCCGGGCGGCGCACGCGGCCGGAACGCCGATCCTGGGCATCTGCCTGGGAACGCAGATCGTGCTGGGGCGTTCGGAGGAGGGGGGGGGGGGAGACCCTCGGTCTGGTTTCCGGTGCGAGTGTTCGATTCCAGCCCGGCGATCCGGTGCTGAAAATCCCCCACATGGGCTGGAACGAGGTGGAGGTGGTGTGGCCGCACCCCTTGCTCGAAGGCGTGCGCGACGGTGACGCCTTCTATTTCGTCCACTCTTCATGTCTCGACGTGCGCGACGGCAAGTTGGCCAAGAGCGTGCGGTTCGTGGATACGCAGGATATCGGCGATCCGGTTGAAAAGGCCCGCCAGTATTACGAGGATGGTCTCGACGAGCTGGTGTTCTACGACATCACGGCTTCGAGCGACGCGCGCGACATCATGATCGACGTGGTGGAGGAGGTAGCCTCGCAAATCTTCATTCCGTTTTCGGTGGGCGGGGGGATTCGCTCGGTGGTCGACGCCACACGCCTGCGATTGGCCGGGGCCGAGAAGATCAACGTCAACAGCGCCGCAGTCCAGCGCCCCGAGCTGATCTCGGAAATCGCCCGGGCCATTGGCAACCAGAGCTGCATCCTGTCGATGGACGTGCTGAGGGTCGAACAGACGCCGAAAATTCCCTCGGGCTACGAAATCGTCATCAACGGCGGGCGCACCCCGATGGCGCTCGACGCGCTTGAATGGGCGCGGCGGGGCGAGGCGCTCGGTGCGGGTGAGCTGGTGGTGAATTCCATCGACGCCGACGGTACGCGCGAGGGCTACGAGATTCGCCTGACTCGCATGATCGCCGATGCGGTGGGCATTCCCGTCGTGGCGTCGGGCGGCGCGGGAATGCCCGAGCATTTATACGACGTCCTGACCGAGGGGTGCGTTGACGCCGCGCTGGTGGCGTCCATGGTCCACTACGGAATCTACACGGTTCGCCAGCTCAAGGAGTACCTCGACGGGCGCGGCGTGAAGATGCGCATGCGCTATTGATCCCCACGATTTCGCGCAGATCGAGCATGGCAGGAGCTAAAAAGTGCTTGATAAAAAGACATCACTATGTAAGGGTGTTATGATGTTCACCTTTGTCGAACACCCGACTTTTACCAAGCAAATCGAAACCCTGTTCACTGATGAGGAATATCGCCGTCTTCAAACCGACCTCGTGGCCAAGCCGGAATCCGGGGATATCATACCCGGTCTGGCTGGCTTGCGCAAGCTGCGTTGGGGAGCCAAGGGAAAGGGTAAGCGCGGCGGGGCCAGGATCATTTACCTGCTCATCCCGAAGTCGGGTCTCATTTACCTGTTTTACGCCTACACCAAGGGCGACATCACGGACATGAGTTCGGAGCAAAAGAAGCGATTAACCAAGGCAGTGGGAAAAATCAAGGCGGAGTACCAATGAAAGATTCAAATATCCAGTTTGACGCAGATGACCTCGTACGCGCTGTCGAAGACGTGCGTGACCATGTGACCGGAAAGCGCAAAATGACTTTGCGTACCACGCAAATTAACCTGCCCGATCCGGCCCCCGAGATCACGCCTGAGGAGATTGCTGCCGCGCGTCAGGCCCTGAACGTGAGCCAGCCGGTTTTTGCCCGATTGCTCAACGTGCCCACCGTGACAGCGGTCAGTTGGGAAAAGGGCCGTCGCAAGCCGTCGGGAGCCGCTCTGAGGCTTCTGCAGATCGCACGCAAGCACCCTGAAGCCATCCTCAGAGCTTAACTCCTATTGTTGCCATATCACGCATCGAAGCAGGAGTTACGGGACACCCGAAGTTTTTGTCGAAAACAAACGGCTCGTATTCTGGACGCTGGGTCCCGCGGCAGATCGTTGGGTGTCCTATGTGTGTGTTAGTCTACCTCTTCAACGGACTCTATGCGATTGCACAAAACCACTTGCAGGAGGGTCCGCGCGAAGGAGCGCTGTGTCCGCCTGAAACGAATATCCTTCGTGTGGCGGCTGAGTCATCCACATCGCCTGTAGTGCCTGCCCATCACGGGGGTGGAGTTTGAGTCAGATACATTGGAAGAGCATAACATCTCGATCAGATCGGATCGAATTGATACCGGGAGCATCGTCCCGTTTGAGCTTCGGTAAGCGTTTTCAACTCATCGAAGAATCTAAAATGTGTGTGGCCCAGGCAGCTCAGCGGCTGTTCCAGACGAAGGTCCAGCCGCCGTCGAATGCGTAGATCCAGGTTCCCAGGATATCGCTGAAATGCCAAGCTTCGATGGGGAACGGACTTTGCCAGATATAGGTCCAGACGCTGCGCAGTGCGGCAACGTTGGAACGTTCGGGGTTACGATCCGCGAGCGCTGGAATGAAGAGCCATGTTTCCAGGTCCATGGAATAGGCGTATGGGGCATAGGCGATCCAGACGTCGCCGCCCAACATTCCCATGGCGTTCGCGCGCATCGACTCGAACTCCGTCCCATCGACAGGACTGAACCCGAAGACCCGCACATCGACCGGCGGAGGAGAACCGGGGAGCGGCACCGGCGGGTTGCCCAGGTTTGCCGTTTCGAAATCGACGGCGATGTTGTTGATCCACCATCGATGGTCCACGTTCGGATTGTCAGGGTCCCCGGCAATCATGCCGAAAT
>SLNJ01000124.1 GCA_007133065.1 Opitutales bacterium | reverse complement strand
GTGTCTGGCAGGACTGAACTTTCGCACTCCAGCCGCCGCTGGCGCGGCGCAACATTTTCGTGCTCCGCACGAAAATGGCGCACGAAAATGGCGGAGAGGGAGGGATTCGAACCCTCGGTACGGTTTCCCGTACACAGCATTTCCAGTGCTGCACAATCGGCCACTCTGTCACCTCTCCGGCGCGCCGATGCGTGAGGAGAGGTAAAAACCGGGAGGCGAGGGGGGTCAACTCATTTCAACTCCCGCTTCTGCGCTGCCTGCGGAGCGCTCCTTTTGGTCCTCACACCTTGACACGTTCCGGGGAATCCCACAAAAACGGGATTTCAAGTGAACCATGGTAACGGCGACTGAATACGGGTACAACAGCAAGATCGAAGGCGACGTAGTGGTTTCGCGGGCGGACGCGGTGATCAACTGGATTCGCTCGCACTCCGTCTGGCCGATGCCGATGGGGCTCGCTTGCTGCGCGATCGAGCTGATGGCCGCCGGTGGATCGCGATTTGATATCTCGCGGTTCGGGATGGAGGTGATGCGGTTTTCCCCGCGCCAGAGCGATTGCATGATCGTGGCGGGTACGGTGACCTACAAGATGGCGCCGGCGGTGCGCCGGATCTACGATCAGATGGCCGAGCCGAAGTGGGTGGTGGCGATGGGCGCGTGCGCGTCGACCGGCGGGATGTACCGGTCGTACGCGGTGTTGCAGGGGGTGGATCGCATCGTGCCGGTCGACGTATATGTCAGCGGCTGCCCGCCTCGGCCGGAAGCGTTGCTGGATGCCATGATCACGCTGCAAAACAAGATTCGGCGGGAGCGTTCGACGGCCCGCCTGATCTCCTCGAATCGCTGAATTTCCTGTCATGTCTGACGAACTGCTGACCACGTTGATGGAGCGGCGTACCTTTCTGAGTGCCCGTCCGAGCGCCGACCACCCTGCCGTGAACTGTCCGGCCTCGCACCTGGTTGCATTTCTGCGTGATCTGCGCGATGCCGAAGGCTTCGAGATGCTTCTGGACGTGACCGCGGTGGACTGGGCGGAGTCGCGCCGTCCGCGGTTCACCTGCGTCTATCATCTGTTCGATCTGGAGCGGTCCCGCTACCTGCGCGTGGCGAGCGATTGTCACGAGGACGCGAACCCGACGATGCCGTCTGTGGCGGGGCTTTGGGCGACGGCGGACTGGCACGAACGCGAGACCTACGACATGTTCGGGATCCGCTTCGAGGGCCATCCGGATCTGCGGCGGATTCTGATGTGGGATGGCTATCCGTACTATCCGTTGCGCAAGGACTTTCCGCTGGCGGGGGAGGAGACGGATCTTCCCGGGGCGGATGTCGCGGAGCATACGGACGCCCGGGTTTCGGCCGCACCGATGGCAGGCGGCCCGTTCGTCTCCGGAACGTCCGGCGGCCCGATGAGCGAGCGGGAGCCGCGGGCCAAGGATGAAAGCTGGACCGAGAACGCCCCCAAACCGAAGAAACCGGATCCAACCAAGGAATCCTCTTGAATGACCCGCGGCGCCACACGTAGCCTGAGTCGGGGCTGTCATCCTTTTTGCCCAGCTTGAACATGAGCCGAGAATCCCAGATTTCCATAGGAGACGTTGTCCAGCGGACCGCGCAATTCGAGGAGGAATTGCACGGCGAGCGGATGACGATCAACATCGGGCCCTCGCACCCGGCGACCCACGGCGTGCTGCGCTTGAAAGTCGAGCTGGATGGCGAGGTTGTGACCCGCTGCGAACCGGTTGTAGGGTACTTGCACCGCGGCGACGAGAAGATCGCCGAAAACATGACTTACAATCAGTTCATCCCGTACACCGACCGGCTCGATTACATCGGCCCCATTCACAACAATGTAACCTTTTCCCTCGCCGCGGAGAAGCTCGCAAGCCTCGAGGTGCCGCCCCGTTGCCAGGCGATTCGGGTGATCTGTTGTGAGTTGGCGCGCCTGCAGAGCCACCTGTTGGGGCTCGGGGTGTACGGCATGGATACCGGCGCGATGACCGTGTTCATGTACACATTCACCGAGCGCGAGAAGATTTACAGTCTGATGGAGATGCTGACCGGCGCCCGCTTTACGACCAGCTACACGCGTATCGGCGGGGTGGCGCGGGACGTGCCGGAGGGATGGCTTGGGAAGGTTCTCGCCTTTCTCGACGGACTCGAGCCGGTGGTCGAGGAGATCGACCAGATGCTGACCCGCAACCGCATCTTCTGTGACAGGACGATCGGATGCGGGGTGATCAGCCGGGAGGACGCCATTTCGTATGGCCTGACGGGACCGAACCTGCGGGCGAGCGGCGTCGCGCTCGACCTGCGACGGGACCGGCCCTACAGCGGGTACGAGCGGTACGAATTCGACGTGCCGATCGGGAGCAGGGGAGATTGCTACGACCGTTGGCTCGTGCGCATGGAAGAGGTGCGACAGTCGATCTCGATCATCCGTCAGGCGGTCGAGAAAATGCCGGAGGGTCTGTGGTACAACGACGAGGCACGCAAGATCTACGTTCCCCCCAAATCGAAGGTGCTGACGAGCATGGAGGAGTTGATTCAGAACTTTATGCTGGTGACCGAAGGACCGCAGTTGCCGGAGGGCGAGGTCTACTTCGAGGCGGAGAATCCCAAAGGATTGCTGGGATTCTACATTGTATCGAAGGGGGGAGGAGTCCCGTACCGGCTCAAGATTCGTTCGCCGAGTTTCTGCAATCTGAGCATTCTTCCGAAACTTTTGAAGGGCGTTATGGTGGCGGATATCCCCGTTATTCTTGGAAGCCTTGACTTTGTTCTGGGCGAATGTGACAGGTGAAATGTGGAAATGCGAATGAGGAGCGCAGTGAGGGAGTTTCGGGTACACGGGGATCGTTCCGGTCACCTGAAGGTAGACGGTCGAGTGACGAACGGAGGATTTGAGTGGTCATGAATCTGCGGGCGGAAACGATGGAGCACATCGATGCGACGATTCCGCGCTACCCGCACAAGCGTAGCGCGGTGATGCCGTTGTTGCACGCGGTCCAACGCGATCAAGGGTATATCTCCAACGAGGCGATTGCGTGGGTGGCCGGGAAGCTCGGTCTGGAACCGGTCAACGTGTACGAGGTGGTGACCTTTTATCCCTTTTTCCGCCAGGCTCCGATCGGGCGCCGCCACATTCGGCTCTGCAGGACGTTGAGCTGCGCGCTGTGCGGCGGATTCGGCATCGCGGAGGTGTTGGAGGAGGCATTTGAGTGCCGGATGGGTGAAACGGCTCCCGACGGATCCGCGACCCTGGAGTGGGCGGAATGCCTGGCAAGCTGCGACAAGGGACCGGTTCTGATGCTTGACGACGATCTGCACGAGAACCTGACGGAGGAGGGTGTGCGGGAGCTCGCGAGAACGATCCGGGCGGAGAACGCGGAAGGATCCGATTCGTCCATGACCGGGAACAACAGCTGAAGCGGACGCATGGCGATTTCAGAACAACGGGTGATTTTGAAGCACGTCGACGAGCCGGGATACGATCCGGGCATCGAATGCTACGTGCGGCACGGCGGTTACGAGACCCTGCGCAAGGCAGTCGGGATGCAGCCGGAGGAGATTTGCAGGGGGGTCGAGGTCTCGGAGGTGCGCGGCCGCGGAGGCGCGGGGTTTCCGGCCGGGATGAAGTGGAAGTTCCTCGACCGCAAGAGCGGCAAACCGATCTATCTGATCTGCAACGCGGACGAATCCGAACCGGGGACCTTCAAGGACCGCCAGATCATGCACAAGGACCCCCATCAGTTGATCGAGGGGATGATGGTCTCAGCATTTGCCATCCAGGCTGCTCTCGCGTTCATCTACATTCGCGAGGAGATGCCTCAGGCCGCGCGCATCCTCGAAGCGGCGATTGACGAGGCTCGAGCCCGGGGGTTCGTCGGAGAGGACATTCTCGGCAGCGGATATTCGTGCGAGATCGTTGTCCATCGCGGTGCCGCGGCGTATATCTGCGGCGAGGAGACCGGGTTGATCGAGTCGCTTGAGGGCAAGCGCGCCTACCCCCGCATCAAACCCCCTTACTTCCCGGCGGCGCTGGGGCTCTATCAGTGTCCGACCATCGTCAACAACGTCGAGACGCTCTGCCACGTTAAACACGTCGTTGCGATTGGAGGGGAAGCGTTTGCGCGGACCGGGTCGCCGGGCAACACCGGCACGCGGATCTGGTGCGTGAGCGGTCACGTACAGCGTCCCGGTTACTACGAGTTCGAATGCGGAGCGCTGACCCTCGGGGAGATGATCCACGATGTCTGCGGCGGGGTTCACCCGGGACGATCACTCAAGGCGGTGATCCCCGGTGGATCGAGCGCGAAGATCCTGCGCGCCGACGAGCGCTTTACCGGCAAGCTGAAGGATGGAACCGAATTCGACTGGGGCCTGAACGACATCCCGCTCGATTTCGACAGCCTGATGGCCTGCGGGTCGATGAGCGGATCCGGAGGGATCATTGTGATGGACGACCGGGTTGACATGGTGGAGGCCCTGGCCAACATCAACGCGTTCTATTCGCACGAGAGTTGCGGCCAGTGTACGCCGTGCCGCGAAGGCAGCCTATGGATGAAAAAAATTACCAAACGCATGGCGGAGGGCGGCGCGCGCACGGAGGACACGGACCTGCTTTTGTCGATCGGCGATCAGATTGCCGGTCGCACGATTTGCGCGTTCGGGGAAGCATGTGCCTGGCCCACTCAGAGTTTTGTATCGAAATTTCGTGACGAGTTCCTTGCCAAGGCGTCGGAAGACTCCGGCAAAAGAAAGGGCTTGCGGCTGGTATGAGCGGGCCCGGTTCGCCGGCCTGCCGACGAAGACCGAATTGTAATGAATTCTGAAAAACACGACAATCTGATCAGCGTCCATATCGACGGGGAGGAGGTCCGGGTTCCGCCCGGGACCAACATGATCGAGGCCGCGCGGTCCATCGGCACGGAGATCCCTCACTACTGCTATCACCCGAAGCTGAGCGTGGTGGGGAACTGCCGCATGTGCCTGGTGGAAATGGGCATGCCCGGCCGCGATCGTGAGACGGGTGAGCCGATGCTCGACGAGAAGGGACAGCCGAAGATCCTTTGGATGCCGAAGCCGGCAGTCGCGTGCGCGACCGGCGCAGCACCGGGCATGCACATTCGGACCGATTCCGCGCTGGTTCGGTCGTGCCGTGAAGGGGTGATGGAGTTCCTTCTGGTGAACCATCCGCTCGACTGCCCAATCTGCGATCAGGCCGGCGAGTGCCATTTGCAGGAGTTTGCGACCGATTACGGGCGCGGTTATTCACGGTTTGTCGAGGAAAAGAACGTCAAGCCGAAACGCACACGGCTCGGTCCCCGGGTGATGCTTGACGATGAGCGCTGCATTCTTTGCTCGCGCTGTATTCGCTTCTGCAAGGAGATCGCGGATGATGATGTGCTCGGGTTTATCGATCGCGGCAGTTACTCGACGCTGACCTGTTTCCCGGGCAAGGAACTGGCCAACAACTATTCGCTCAACACCGTCGACATCTGTCCGGTGGGCGCGCTGACCAGCACGGATTTCCGGTTCAGGATGCGGCCATGGTTCCTCAAACAGTCCCCTTCGATCTGCATCGAGTCGAGTGTTGGGGTGAACACCGTCGTCTGGAGTCGTGAGGGGACGATCTACCGGATTACGCCGCGGCGCAACGATGCGGTCAATGACACGTGGATGTCCGACAGCGGCCGCACCCTTTACAAGGGGGTTGACTCCGGGGATCGCATGAATGTCTACACTCTGGAGGGCCGTCCGGCGGACGCCGGGGCTGTGCTGGAGGAGTGCGTTGCGTTGCTCCGCGGCGGCAGCGTTGCGGTGGTCGGAAGCGGGCGCTCATCCGTTGAGGAGCAATGGATGCTCAAACGCACGGTCGAGGCGCTCGGCGACGAAATCCCGGTGTATCTGGTCGGCCGTACCGAACCGGGCGACGGCCTGCTCATCTCCAACGATCGCAACCCGAACGTCCGCGGTGCCCTGCTCACGGGATTGATGGACACGCTTCCGGCCGCCACGCTGGACGACCTGGGTGCGCGTATCGAAGCGGGAGAGATCGACACGATACTCTCGTTCGGGGAGGATCTGTGCGCCGCCGGATTGGCGCGCGGCCAGCTGAAGAAGGTGCGCGTGATCTATGCCGGGACGCACCACAACGATTGCAGTCAACGCTCCAGAGTGGAGATTCCGCTGCTCACGGTTTTCGAGCGATCGGGATCATTCGTCAACCAGCAGTTTCGACTGCAGCGATTCTCCCGCGCGATCCCTGGTCCGGAAGGCGTGTACAGCGACCTCGCATTTCTGGCGCTGTTGCACGCCCGGCTTACCGGATTGCGCCCGATGCGCCCGGAACCGGCGGAGATCTGGAAGCATCTCTCCCGGGAGATTGCTGCGCTGCGCGGGATCGAATATGACCGCATCTCCGACACAGGAGTCGTAATCGACGGCTCGAAGTTCGCGCACCTGCCGTTCTGCGAAGGCAAGAGTCTCCACTATGAACCGACCGCGGCGACGGCCGTCTCCTGAACGATGGATCCCGGTCAACTGATCATCTTTCTACTGAAGGCGGTTGCCGTGGTACTCGCGGTGATGACGCTCGCCGGGTACACGGTGCTCGCGGAGCGGAAGGTGGCCGGGTGGATTCAGGGCCGCACAGGGCCGAATCGCACGGCCCTGCCGATCCTCGGGGCGATCCCGGTCGTCGGAACCTTCCTGCGGCGGCTGGGCGTGTTCCAGCCGCTGGCTGACGTGGGAAAGTTCCTGTTCAAGGAGGAGCCGTTCCCCGGACACGTCAATAAGCTGTACTATCTATTGGCGCCGGCGTTGGCGTTTATCCCGGCGATGACCACGGTCACGGTGCTCCCTTTCGGACAGCACGACGGGGCGCCTCTGGTTCTGGCGAATCTCGACATCGGCATCCTCTTCATCCTCGCGGTCTCCTCGCTCGGGGTCTACGGGATCATCCTTGGCGGCTGGGCATCGAACAGCAAGTACCCGTTCCTCGGGGGCGTTCGCTCCAGCGCACAGATGATCTCATACGAGCTGGCCCTCGGACTCTCAATCCTGCCGGTCTTCCTGTGGACGGGCGGTACGCTGAACCTCCATGCGGTGGTGCAGGAGCAGACGCACGTCTGGTTCCTCTTCGTGCAGCCGCTCTCCGCCCTGATTTTCCTGGTGGCGCTCTTCGCGGAGACCAATCGCATGCCTTTCGACATGCCGGAGGCCGAGACCGAGCTGGTCGCGGGCTACAACACCGAGTACGGCGCCTTTGGGTTCGGGTTGTTCTTTCTGGCGGAGTACACCCATATCATCATCGGCTCGGGGGTCTTCACCGTGCTGTTTCTGGGGGGGTGGAATCTCTGGTTGCCGTTCCCGGAGGGCATCTTCGGTGCGGTCTTGAGCGTGCTGGTGTTTCTGGCCAAGGTCCTCTGTCTGGTCTTCTTCTTCATCTGGGTGCGCTGGACGTTGCCGCGCTTCCGCTACGACCAGATCATGAATCTCGGGTGGAGAATTCTTTTGCCGCTGGCGCTCGCCAATCTCATCTTTTACGCCATTGCGATCGCGGTGATCGATCGCGTGCTCTGAGGACGGAACCATGGCTACCAAAGTCGTCGAACGCAAACCCCTGAATCTCGCCGAGCGGAGTTATCTTCCGCAGATTGTGGGCGGACTCAAGATCACGTTCCGCAATATGTGGAAGCCGCCGGTCACCTTGGAGTACCCGGAGCAGCGGCCGAATATTCCCGATCGGTACCGCGGCGTTCCGACGCTCGTCAAGGATCCCAACGGCCGTGAAAAATGCGTCGCCTGCCAGCTTTGTGAGTTTGTATGCCCCCCGCGGGCGATTCGCATCGACCCGGGCGAGATTCCCGAGGATTCGGAGCATGCACACGTTGAGAAGGCCCCGCGCGAGTTCAAAATCGATATGCTCCGGTGCATCTACTGCGGCCTCTGCGAGGAGGTCTGCCCGGAGGAAGCGATTTTCCTGCAGGACACCTTCTCGGTCAACGGGCTCAGCCGGGCGGAGCTGGTATTCAACAAGAAGAAGCTGTACCAACTCGGGGGCACCCTGCCGGATTCCCATTACAAGTGGGACAAGAAGCGCGACGCGGCTGAGAAAGGAGGGGACGAGCATTGACGGGAATGTCTGATATCCTGTTCTACGCCTTTGCCGCGATCACGGTGTTTTCCGCTTTCATGGTGGTATGCAGCCGCAATCCTGTTAATGCCGCGTTGTTCATGATCGCCGCTTTCGTCGGGGCGGCCGCGCTCTTTGCCCTGCTGGAGGCCTTCTTCCTGGCGGCGGTGCAAGTGCTGGTTTACGCGGGGGCTGTGATTGTCCTGTTCCTTTTCATCATCATGCTCCTGGACGTCGAACGAACCCGTGCGCTGCGGCCGGGGCTGGTCTCGCTTGCGGCTTCCGCGGCCGCGCTCGGGCTGCTCGTGGTTGGCGTGCTCTGGCTCTTCGCATGGGAGGGGGCCGGTCCGCTGGTGGATGCCCGGGGGAGCGACGCGCCGGCGGCGCTGGCGCGCAACTTCGGATATGAGCTGTTCACACGCTATCTTCTGCCCGTCCAGGTCACCGGGTTCCTGCTGCTCGTAGCGATGATCGGCGTCATCCATATCAGTAAACGCCCCGCCCGGGATACTGCTGCGGAACCCAAGGGGGAGGAGGCAAATCCATGAGCATCGGTCTCGACTCGTATCTTGTGGTTGCAGGGCTCGTGTTTGTGATCGGGTTCTTCGGGGTGTTGCTGCGGCGCAATACCCTGATCGTGCTGATGGGATTGGAGTTGATGCTCAACGGCTGCAACATCGCGCTGGTGGCATTCTCCCGTTATCACGCCACCCCTGCCAATCCGATGATGGAGGGCAATCTCTTCGTATTCTTTATCATCACGGTTGCGGCGGCGGAGGTTGCCGTCGGCCTGGCCATCATCGTCCAGCTCTTCCGGCTGCGCCAAACCGTGATGCTCAACGAACTACAGCTTTTGAAGGACTGAGATGAATCCGGAGACGCTTCTGTTCTGCATCCTGTTTCTTCCGCTCGGCGCCGCGCTGGTGATCGCGTGCTTCGGGCGCCGGCACGGTTCGTTCTCCGCGGCCGTATCGGTAGGGTCCTCTTTCGCTCAGATGGCGTTATCCCTGTGGCTGCTCTGGGGGATCTGGGACGAGTCGGCGCTGCAGCCGCAGGCGCAGTGGCTGGTGTTCGGCGACGTCCGATTCCACATGGGCTTTCTACTCAATAACACGGCGGCCCTGTTGCTTTTCGTGGTCAGTTTTGTCGGCTTCTGGATTCACCTCTTCAGCATCGGGTACACGCGCGGCGACCCGGGGCGCGGGCGGTTCTTCGGAGGCATGTCCATTTTCATGTTCGCCATGATGGGGCTGGTGCTGGCGGACAATCTTTTCATGATGTTCATCTTCTGGGAGCTGGTCGGCTTCAGCTCCTATATGCTGATCGCCCACTACTTCGAGCGGCCGGCCGCTGCGGCCGCGGCGAACAAGGCTTTCATCGTCAACCGCGTCGGGGATTTCGGGTTCCTGATCGGGATCATCTGGTGTTATCTGCACTTCGGCACGGTCGACCTCGCCGAGCTGGAGGTGCTGGCGGCGGCGAATCCCGAGATGCTCCTCACGCCGATCAGTCTGTTGTTGATCAGCGGGGTTCTCGGGAAGTCCGCGCAGGTGCCGTTGCACGTCTGGCTGCCGGATGCGATGGAGGGCCCGACTCCTGTCTCCGCGCTGATTCACGCGGCGACCATGGTGGCGGCCGGGGTGTACCTGTTGGGGCGTATCTATTTTATGTATACCGAGACGGCACTGACCGCGATCATCGTGATCGGGACGGTGACCGCGATCTACTCGGCGATCTGTGCGTTCGGAGTGAGCGACATCAAGAAAATCCTTGCGTATTCAACGCTGTCCCAGCTCGGGTTTCTGGTGGCGGCGTTCGGTATGGGAACCCGTTTCGGACTGTACGAACAGGAGCTGGAAGGGGCGCGGCTGTTCGGGGTTGGAGCGGCGAATTTCCACCTGACGACGCACGCGTTTTTCAAGGCGCTCCTGTTTCTCGGAGCCGGGAGTATCCTCCACGCCTGTCACCACCAGCAGGATATCTTCAAACTCGGCGGCCTGTGGCGTCGCATGCCCCTGACGTTCCTCTTTTTCACAATAGCCGTACTCGCGATCGCTGGAATTCCGCCACTGGCCGGTTTTCACAGCAAGGACGCTATCCTCTTTCTCGCTTACGAGGAGAGCCAGGTCGTTTTCTACGTGCTCGTACTCACGACGCTGCTCACCGCCTGGTACATGGGGCGGCTCTATTTCGTAACCTTCTTTGGCAAGCCGCGCACCGAGGAAGCGGAGGGTGCGCGAGAGAGCTCCTGGGTGATGTGGTTGCCCCTGGGCGTTTTGGCTGTGTACTCGGTTCTTGGCGGATTCATGTTCGTCTATCCGCCGGGGCTGCACTTTCTCATCGACCAGAGCGTCATGCACCCGGTCGGGGGTGATTACACGCTGATGCTGGTGATCTCCGTCGCGTGCGGGGGACTCGGGCTGGCCCTCGGATACCTCGTCTACTTCCGGATGGGCGCCGAATCCGACGTCGTGGGCCGGCGCCTTCCTGGATTCCATGGATTCCTCCGCTCCCGGCTCTTCATCGACGAGATCTACGGGTTTTACGTGCGCGCCATCCAGCAGCGTGTCGCAGAATTCCTCGCGTTTCTGGACCAGATCCTGATTTCCGGTCTGCTGGTTCGCGGTTCGGCCGGAATCGCGGCGATTCTCGGCGTTGTCGCCCGCGGCAGTTTCACGGGGAGCCTGCACGGGTACGTGTACTGGCTGCTTGCGGGGATGCTGCTCTTCTCGCTCTACGCCTTCGGTATTTTTGGATAAGAGATGATCGCACCGGCCGTCAATTTCGCACCGCTCACGGGAATCCTGCAATGGCAGCAGGGTCTGCATGTCGCTGTCCCGTGGCTCAACGGCGCGCTGCTTCTCGCGTCGATCCTCTTCCCGCTTGTTGCGGGCTTTGCACTGCTCCTGGCCGGACCGAAACCGGGGCGCGCGCTCGGAGTGGTTGCGGGTGTCGCGTTCCTGATTCCGGCACTGTTCGCCGTCTGGTTGTGGTCGACCTACGCGGGATTCCGAGGGGAGGGCGAGTATCTGTTCCGGACGGATATATCCACCGGCCTCGACGCCTTTGGAATCTCGCTGAAACTCGGGTTGAACGGAATCTCCGCCCCACTTTTCCTGATGGCGGGAATCGTCGGACTGGCGGCGGGGCTGTTCGCGATCCAGAGCGGGATGGAGCGCATGCACGCCTACCTGGGGCTTCTGCTGATCATGCTGAGTGGACTGCTCGGGCTCTTCGCTTCGATCGATCTCTTCTTTTTCTATTTCTTCCACGAGTTTGCGCTCATTCCGACGTTCATCATGATCGGGATCTGGGGCGGGCGCGGGCGCAAGGCTGCGGCGATGGAGATGACGATCTACCTGACGCTCGGGGCGCTGCTCTCCCTGACGGGGTTGATCGCCGTATACGTTCAGAGTGGTCTGAATTCGTTTGATATGATCACATTGCGCGAGCATCTTGCGGTGATTCCGCTCGCGACGGCAGTGCAGCAGTACGCCTTTGGGTTGCTGCTCTTCGGATTCGGGATTTTGGTATCGCTGTGGCCGTTCCACACCTGGGCGCCGCGTGGATACGCCGCGGCACCTGCATCCGCGGCGATGCTGCATGCCGGGGTGCTCAAGAAGTTCGGGCTCTACGGGCTTGTGCAGGTGGCGGTGCCGCTGCTGCCCGACGGTGCGCTCAGTTGGTCCCCGGTCCTGATCTATCTCGCGCTCGGCAACGTGCTGATCATCGGATTTGTGACGCTGGCGCAGCGTGATTTGAAACGGATGATCGGGTACAGTTCCGTCATGCACATGGGATACATCTTTCTCGGCATCGTATCGCTCTCAACGGTGGGGATCGGGGCGGCGGTCTTCCTGATGTTCGCGCACGGGTTGTCGATTGCATTGTTGTTCCTGCTGTCCGCGAGCATCGAGAATCGAACCGGCACGACCGACCTTTTCTGCATGGGCGGCCTGGCGCGGCAGACGCCGGTCCTCGCCGGTTTCTTTGTGGCCGCGGTGTTCGCCGCCATCGGGCTTCCCGGGTTCGCGAATTTCTGGGGCGAACTGGCGGTTTTCATCGCTGTATTCGAGTTTGAGAAGTGGCTCGGCGTCCTTGTGATCCTCGGGATCATCATCTCCGCGGTCTACGGGCTTCGGGCGGTCGCTCAAATCTTCTACGGCGAGGCGTCGGACGCTCTGGCCGGGCACGTCGCGAAAGCCGGCGCACCCTCCGATCTCAAGGGCGCGGAGCGGGCGCCCGCCCTCTTGCTCCTCCTGGCGCTGATGTTCTCCGGCTTCCTCCCCGGTACCATCGCAGACAGCATCAATCGATCCGTCGAAGCAACCTATCGCCCGGTGCAGGTCTCACTGTCCGGGGGCTCCTCAATGCCGGCGGCGTCACAAATACGGCGTATGACAGCGACAAGCCCAGGGTTCCCCTGGGAGAGCCTGGAGGTGCGTGATCATCATACCGCAGGGCTTTGGCTCCCTCCTGATCAAACCGATGGAGGGCTGTTCGCGATGAACGGCCCGGACCGTACCAACAACCCATGATTCCATCACTCGATACGTATCGCGCAATCGCGGCGGACAATCTCTGGATTACCATTTTGCCGGAGATTGCCATCGCGGTGTTGGCGCTTGCCGTGCTGGTGCTCGAGTTGCTGCTGCCGCCCGGGCGCCGGTATTGGATACCGCGGATTGCCATGGGCGGACAAGGACTGGTGCTCGCGGGCGTGGGCGTTGCGTTCTGCCTGGCTGCGGATCCGCTCGCCGGGCGGACCGCATTCAATGGGATGCTGCAGTTTACACCTCTCGGAGATGCCGCCCGGGTGTTCTTCCTTGTCTGCGGCATTCTCGTCTGTTTCCTCGGCAGCCTTTTTCTTCGGCGGCGCGACTTGCCGCGCGTCGAGTTTTTCCACCTCATACTCGTTGCCACCGGGGCGTTTATGCTGCTCGCACAGAGCAGTCACTTCCTCATGCTCTTTCTCGCCCTTGAGACGGTGGCGGTTGCCTTGTACATCCTGGTCGGTTACCAGCGGCAATCGGCGGCTTCGCTTGAAGGGGGACTAAAGCTCCTGATTCCCAGCGCCCTCAGCTCGGCGATCCTGCTTGCCGGCATCGTTCTGGTTTACGGCGCCGCGGGGAACCCGCTGCTGGTGGAAACCGCGGCGGATGCGATGCGTTTCGGTGATGTCGCGGCGTTCGCCAGGGCGAACCCGGACAACCCGCTCCTGCTGCTTGGAATGATGCTCGTTCTGGCGGGAGTGGCGTTTAAGATCGGTTTGGTACCGTTTCAAATCTGGATTCCCGACGTATACCAAGGGGCACCGACGCCGGTGACGGCGCTGTTGGCGGTGGCCTCGAAGGGGGCGGGGGTTATCGTCTTGATCAACCTGCTCCAGGGCCCGTTTGAAACCTTCCATGCGGCGCTTGTCCCGGCGCTCGCCGTGGTCGCCATGGTAACGATTCTCTTCGGTAATCTTGCGGCATTGGGGCAGCGCAAAGTAAAACGTCTGATGGGCCTCTCTGGCATCTCGCACGCAGGCTTTCTCCTGCTCGGGGTCGCGGCGATTCCGGCGGTTCCGTGGGTTCTTGGCGCCGTGGTTTTCTACCTCTTCGTATACCTGCTCGGCGCTTTTGCGGTATTCGCTGTGATGATCCATGTCGGCGGGTTGAACGACCCGGAGCAGCGCATCGAGGACTACGAGGAGCTGGGGAAGGCGAGTCCGTTCCTTGCGGGCGTACTGTGTATCGGCCTTGGGTCGCTGGCGGGCATCCCGCCTCTCGCGGGCTTCATCGCCAAACTCCTGCTCTTCATTGCGGCCTTTCAAGCGGAGCTCTACCTGCTGCTTGGCATCGCCGTCGTCGGTGTCGTAATCTCGATCTACTACTATTTCGGATGGATCCGGGCCGCCGTCTTCCGTGAGCCGCCCGCGCCGCAGGCATTCGCTCCCCCGGCCGCGGCGGAGACCGTCACCCACCCCGTGAGCGTTTCGATGCGCCTGGCTCTGGTTCTGCTCGCGGCCATGACAGTCCTGCTCGGTCTTTACCCGGCCGTGTTGCATTGGGTGCTTTGAACGTCGTGGCCCTCACAGCCGGTTTGGCAGGATTATCCGCAATCTACTGCGAGGACGCCGATTGATTTCGGCGACCGGTCCATATCGGTTGTTCGCCGAAGGTGGAGCATGCGTCTCGCTTGCTCGCTTGGTTGTACCGACTGGAAGCGGAGGTGACGGGATTCGGATTGTTCTGTTGGATTGAGCTGTTTACGATTCTACAAAAAGGAGAAAACGGTGATGACGACTCAGACGAAAATGGCGCAGTGCACCCCGATCATTCCGCGACCCGCGGTACTCGACCTGGTGGAGGGAAAGGACTACACGGTTCCGGAGCGTCTCTCCGTGGCGGCCGGAGACGCGGCGCGGCCGGTTGCGGCGTTTCTCGTTGAAGGGCTGCAGGGAATTGGATTCGCCGCGGAATCCTCCGTGGAGCGAGAGGCGGCGATCCGCCTTGAGTTGTCGGATGAAGCGGGCGATCCGGAAGGGTACGAACTGGTGGTCTCCGTGGGGGGGATCACGCTCCGGGCCGCGGACCCCGCGGGTCTGTTCTACGGCGTCCAGAGTCTGCTGCAGTTGTTCCCTGCGGAAGCTACCAGTCCGATCCGGATTCCGTGTCTCGAGGTCCGGGATTCTCCGCGATTCGGCTGGCGGGGCCTGCATCTGGACGTCGCCCGCCATTTCTTTCCCGTCCCCTTCGTCAAGAAGTTCATCGACGTGATGGCGCGGTACAAACTGAACACGTTTCATTGGCACTTGACGGAGGACCAGGGCTGGCGGATCGAGATCAAGAAGTACCCGAAGCTGACCGAAGTCGGTGCCTGGCGTGAGGAAACCCTGGTCGGCCGCCACCGCCGGGAGGGTCCCCGCACGTACGACGGGGTGCCGCACGGCGGCTACTACACACAGGATGAGATCCGCGAGGTGGTGGCGTACGCTGCGGAACGGTTCGTCACGATTGTCCCCGAAATCGAGATGCCGGGTCACGCCACCGCCGCGCTGGCGGCGTACCCCGAGTTGGCGAACGACGAGGGGCCCGAGGGCGTCGCGACCGACTGGGGGATCCATGACAACATCTTCTCTCCGGCCGAGGAGACGTTTGAGTTCCTTTCGGACGTGCTCGAGGAGGTGGTTTCATTGTTTCCTGGGGAGTACATCCATATCGGCGGCGACGAGGTACCCAAGGCCAAGTGGAAATCCTCTGAATTCGCACAGGGACTGATGCGACGCGAGGGGTTGGCGAACGAGGAGGAACTCCAGAGCTGGTTTGTCCGCCGGATCGAGAAGGTTTTGCAGAAATTCGGGCGCAAGCTCGTCGGATGGGACGAGATCCTCGAGGGCGGTCTGGCGCCGGATGCCACCGTGATGAGCTGGCGCGGCGAGAAAGGCGGAATCGCTTCGGCGAAGATGGGGCATGACGTCGTGATGACCCCGGGGTTTGCGCTCTACTTCGATCACTACCAGGCGGCGCCGGCGTACGAACCGCTCGCGATCGGGGGATTCACACCGCTCGAGAAGGTCTACCGCTACGATCCGGTCCCCGCGGAACTCAGTGCCGAGGAAGCCCGGCACATCCGCGGGGTTCAGGCGAACGTGTGGACCGAGTACATGAAGACGCCTGAGCAGGTCGAGTACATGACTTTTCCGCGTGCCCTTGCGTTGAGCGAGGTGGCATGGATCCCGCCCGATCTGAAGGAGTGGGATGGCTTTGCCGCCCGGGTTGTGCACCATCTTGGTCTACTCGAGCGGGCCGGTGTTCACTGCCACCTCCCCGCACCGTCGGCGGTCGTCACCGAACGCGACGCAGGAACCTGCGAGATCGCCCTCGCGACCATCTTCCCGGACGCGGAAATCCGGTATACATGGGATGAGTCCGAGCCGGACGACTTGGCGAATCGCTACCGCGATCCGATTGCCGTCACGCGAACCGAGGGAGAGAGGCGGACGCTCACCGCGGTTGCGGTACTTCCCGATGGACGCCGGACGGGAATCCTGCAGGAGACGGTGGGCGATGCACGCGGGGCGTGAAAGGCGGGCGAACGGTCGCGGTACCCGTTTTCTTCGTGATTGCGCGGGTTTTCAATCGCCCTCCCGTCGCACGACGACGCATTCGATGTCGAGGCAGTTCGCGATTCGTTCGATGGTTGTGGCGTGATGCCCGATGCCGAGGGCGAAGTGGTGCGTGGGGCCCTCGGCGACCCAGTCGAGGAGAAACTTGCGGATGTCCGGGCCGAATCGCCCGTGCGTATTGGTGTTGCCGGTGGGGGGGATGGGGTGCCGTTCCGAGAGTCCTTCGGCGACCACGAACTTGAATCTCCCTTCGGCGGTTTGACCAATGCTCAACATCGTGATCGGTCCCTCTTTGATCTGAAATTCCACGCCTGCGCCGCTGCCCGGTTTCCCGTGATAGGTCTTCAGGCCGCGCAGAACCGGTTTGCTGTCCGCAATGTTGATGTGATGGGGACCGTCGTGTCCGACGAGCACGGTGCCGCGATTGAAATCGACCGGATGGAACTCGGCGAAACTGCCCCCTATATCGAGCCGATCCATGATCAGCATGGCGACGCAGGTCTTGATGTCATACTCGCCGCACATCGGGAACCCGGCGCTTGTGAGCAATGAGTTGCCCACGATCAGGTTGGTGACGAGTTCGCGCATGTCCGACCCCGCATCCGCTTCGTAGTAATACGCCAGACCGGTCAAGTCTTTCTCCTCGATCAGCCCTTCGAGCGCCACCGCGCAGCGGGCAGCCAGATCGAGGTCCGCTTCCGTCAGTTTCTCGGTGATCGGGTCGGATTCCGGATCCGGTGTGTGGAAAAACTCCTGGATGGTGCGTTTCTTCTCTGCGATCGCCGCTTCGGGGGCGCTCGTATAGTGGCGCAGCAGGTCGTGCGGTTCCACGAGGGTGACGTGGCTTCCGAAGTGCGCGGTGATCGCGGTCGGATCGCAATGCATGTCGAGCATGGCCTCCAACACGTGCCCCATCAGGCCGATTCGGGCTCGCCGAAGATCGTGCAGCGCCCGGGCGATTCCACACCACGCCTGCATCTCGGCGCGTACGACCGGATCATCGACTTCATGCCCGAGGATCACCGGGGGTGGTTTGCGGCCGCATCGGATCGCTACTCCGGTGAACTCGGGAACCGAGCAAAAGTCGTCGTTGCAGAGCTGCATGTAGGTCGTGCCCCGCGCGTAATCCATCGCGGCGAGCGGCTGGACCGCCACCAGTACCATCGGGACCGGAACCTCACGGCAGAGCACCCCGAAGGTCGAGGAGGTGGCATACGTCACCATGTCGACAAAGAGGACGTCCAGGTCCGCGGCATTGATGCGCGGCGCCGCCGCATAGGCGCCCGGTGCGCTGTCGACCATCCCGAAGTCCTCGACGGTCACCGATTCTGCGCGAAGCTGATCGACGAGGAGGCGACGCTTGCGCTCCATTTCATCCAGGAGGCCTTCAAACTGCCCCCAATAGGTGTGGTGCCCCACAGCGATGACACCCATTCGGGCGCGCAAGGGCTTGATTCTCGGGATCCGTACAATCGATTCGGTCATGAGCTTTGTTGGTTGACAGTTGACGGTCCACGGGTCGCCCGGCCCATTCACCCGGGCCGTGAGCCCGAACTCGCCCCGCTCCCGGCGGAACTGGACGAACTCGATCGCATGTTTTCGCCTGGAATCGAAACGGTCAAGAAAAAGGGCAGACACCCGTCATTCTAAAAATGCGAAAAACGATTGAAATTAATGCTTGTCAACGTGATGAAACGGATCGATATTATACGATGTGTTGGAAGACTCCAACACGGATCACCCAACCATAAACCTACTTCCTACCTTATGAAAAAACTTGTATTAGTCAGTATACTCGCGGCCGGCATTTTTGCCGCGCCTGCGTTGACCGCCTGGGACCAGGTCATCGACTTCGAAGAATACGAACTCGGGACGACCAAGGATCCGGCATCCGATATCGCCCAGCTCTGGAAGATCACGCGTGACGAGGGCTATGAAGGCGGCCGGACGGAAGGCTTTGCCTCCCTCACGATCGCGGAAACCCCGGATGAAGAGCCGCAGAAAATATTCAACTATGCCACCGGCGGCCATGGGTTCAGCTGGGGCCACACGTTTGGCGGCATCAACCTTCCCGAACCAATCACCGAGGAAGGCACGTTCTACGTCCAGATCATGACGGAAGGGGTGAGCATGGACTACAACCTCTCCCTCGCGGAATCAGCGTATGAACCGATGGAAGAACCGACCGAAACCAATCCGTGGGGTTGGGAAGGTCCGATCGCCTGGGGCGATCACCGGGCGACGGTCCGCAACGACGGCGGCGCCATCGGGATTCGTGACGGTGGCAGCTTCAATCACGGCGAGTTCAACTGGGAGCCCGGCGCGTGGTACGAAGTCTGGATGGTCGTCGACGTTCCATCCGAACTCTACTCGGTCTATCTCCAATCCCCGCAGGCCGGGATCGACGAGCAGACGGTGATTACGATCGAGTTCGAAGGCGAGGAGTTCACCGATTACTTCTTCCGCAGTTCGGCCGAGCAGCTCGCGTCGGTTATTGTCGGCCAGGTGGCGGGGAACCCCGGTTCGCCGACCCTTGGTCACCGCGTGTGGCTCAATGCCGTGGCCTTCGACGTGAACGCGCACAACCTGACGAATCCGGGCGTTGCCCTGCCCGGGTTCATCGCACCGCCGGTGATCATCTACGGCTTCGACGCGGTTGCAGGCACGACGTTCGGGGAAATGCGCGTTGACGCATTCAACTTCCTCGGCGCGGATGTGTGGGTCGCGCATGCGCCGTATCTCTACAGCTTCGATATTGCCGCGTGGATGTACGTTCCGGCGCTCTGGAACGAGGCT